>PSML01000144.1:0-3786 GCA_040290145.1 Meiothermus sp.
TGGGACAGCGGGACCGAGCCCCCAGCCCCCCTCTTGAGCCACCTGCCTACACCGCTGGCCGGCGCTCTGTGCGGAGCAGGATCAAGTCCTGGTCGAGGCCGTGGGGCAGCACCTCGAGCCGTCCGGACACCGCGGCCAGGTGATCTGCCGGGATTGGGCTGAGGCGGAACGGGAACAGGCTCGTGGAATCAAGGACCTCCCTGAGGGCCACCGAACCACCCTCACGAGCTTGCAAGAAGGCCTCGGCCAACCAGGCAATGAGCTCCACCCGATCTATGGCGAGCGAAAGCCCGGCGCTGTAGACGCCTTTTCCCGATGCCTCCTTCAGGACCCCCCAATCGACGAAGCTGCGCAGCACCCGTCGTGCTGCTCTGGACACCGTTTCCCGTTCCCCATACCGCTCCCGCACCCGGCGCTGGATCTGGCTGGCGGTGGTCGTTCCCTGGAGCCTGAGCAGTCGCCCCACCTGAGCCGCTACGGCCCCCCAGAAGGGATATACCGCCATGGCCATGCCCCAGTGGACCGCGATATGCTCCTCCCGCGGCAGGTGGGAAAGCAGCTCGAGTCCATCATGCCAAAGCGAATGGAGCTCTCGCGGGGGGCGGACCCAGATCTTCATCAGGATGGTGATCGCCTTCTCCCGATTGCCGCGGCTGGCCTTCCCGCCGACAGACAGCTGGTCTTCCCCGCTTCGCGGCGAAAGCGGCGTATTTTCGCCGAACGGAGTGAGGGGTAGCGCAGCAGGGCCCGCTCGCGGAGCTTCTCCAGGTCGCTGGCCTTGTTCGGGTCCGGGACGTACCAGCGGTCCTTGGCCTTGGCCCGGAGGCGCTCGTCGTCCTTGGGCAGCCCGCGCAGTTCCTTGAAGTTGCTGGAGAGGTAGCGGTGAATCTGGCTCGGCACCTCGCCCTTGCCGTCGTAGCAGAGGTTCAGGATGTCCTCGATCGAGCCATGCGGGAAGCCGACCTCGTCCTTCCAGCGCTGGAGCAGGTCCTTGCTTGAATCAGCACGGCGCATGCACTCGGCGAGCTCACGGAGACGCGCATCATCCCCCATCGGCCGCTTCGCGACCGACTTCATCCGCTCTACGGCCTCTTCCACCGTGGCGAAGGGCACACCGCCAAGCTTGGCGCGGAGTTCCTCCAGCCCCTCACGCAAGCGGCCAAGGAAGTGCTCCCGCCTTGCCTCCTCGCTATCGAAGGTCATCCCGAGGCATTCCACCGGGCCTTGCGGTTTGGCGGGGGTCTCCAAATCCAGCGAGTTTTGGTTTTCGTTGCGGCTTTTCATTGTTTGCTCCATGGCCCCGGTCTATGCGAAGGCGCGCATAGATAGGCGCCTATGCGCAAGTCTATGCTCAGTCACATAGAGTACACATAGCGTGCCCATCGCCCTTGCCCTTCCTGCCTGACCGCCGGGTTTTCTTTCATAAGCTCTTGCATGAGCCGTCTTGCCTGATTGCGGTCGAAGTGCGTGATGGAGCGGACCTCTCTGGAATACCTCGATAGACTGAGGGTGAGTGGTCCCCGAAGAGTCTCAAATGTCTTGATCGACTACACGCGCCCTGGCCCGGCAGGGGCTGGACGAGTTGCTCTCAGAGCTCGAACGGTTGCTTGAGGGTTAGGGCCTCCCTTACTGCCCCTGGCCCAGCGAGTACCCCGGCTTGCCGTCGAAGGTGTAGAGGTGCTCGGTCTTGATAAAGTCCAGGCCGGCGTCGGCCAGGCGGCCCAAAAGCGCCACCACGTCCGCGTGCCGCACCCCCTGGCCCATGAAGCGCCCGCGCCAGTGGTCGGTGCGGAAGGTCTCGGGGAAGCCGCCGGGCCAGACCTTGACCCCGCGGTTGGTGATCATCACCAGCTCGAGGTCTCCCGCCTGCGGCTGGAGCAGCCGGGCCAGCTCCTCGGGTTTTTGCCCCCGCCAGTTGAAGAACACGTCCACCCCCACCAGCTCCTTGTGGGCCGGCTCTGGGCGCGGCATTGGCGGCACCATGGGCCCGGGGCTGGGCGGGCCGAAGCGCGCCGGGCGCAGGCGGTCGGGCTCCTGGCCCAGCCGCTCGATCACCGCCTGGGCGAACTCCTGGGTCCCCACCTTGCGCTGGCTGACCCGCTCGTCGTAGATGTCGGGGGTGTGGAGGCCGTCCTCGAGGGTCTTGAGCCAGGCGTTCTTGATCCGGGCCGCCACCTCCGGCTGCCCGATGTGCACCAGCATTAAGATGGCCCCCTGCAAGAGCCCCGAGGGGTTGGCCACGCCCTGGCCGGCGATGTCCGGGGCCGAGCCGTGCACCGCCTCAAACATCGCCACCTCGTCGCCCACATTGGCGCTGCCGGCCAGCCCCACGCTCCCCGCCACCTCGGCGGCGATGTCGGAGAGGATGTCGCCGTAGAGGTTGGGGGCCAGGATCACGTCGAAGCGCTCGGGCATCTCGGCCAGCCGCGCCGCGCCGATGTCCACGATCATGTGCTCCTTGGCGAGCTCGGGGTACTCCTGGCCGATCTCGTCGAACACCCGGTGGAATAGCCCGTCGGTGAGCTTCATGATGTTGTCTTTGGTAATGCAGGTGACCTTTTTGCGCCCGTTGCGCCGGGCGAACTCGAGGGCGTAGCGCACGATCCGCTCGGTGCCGGGGCGGGAGATGAGCTTCAGGCACTGCACCACCTCGTCGGTCTGCTGGTGTTCGATCCCCGCGTAGAGGTCCTCCTCGTTCTCGCGCACGATCACCAGGTCAATGGCCTTGTGCTTGGTGGTGACGAAGGGCTCATAGGACTGCACCGGACGCACGTTGGCGTACAGGCCCAGCGTCTTGCGCACGGTGACGTTGAGGCTCTTGTAGCCCCCGCCCTGGGGGGTGGTGATGGGGGCCTTGAGGAAGACCTTGGTGCGGCGCAGGCTCTCCCAGGCCGACTCCTCGATGCCGCTGGTGTGCCCGCGCAGGTACACGCTCTCGCCGATCTCGATGACCTCAGGGGCGACCTGGGCGCCGGCGGCCTCGAGGATTCGCAGCACCGCCGCCATGATCTCGGGGCCGATGCCGTCGCCGTAAGCCACGGTGATAGGGATCTTGCTCATCCCAAGCAGGGTAGGGGAAAGCCGCCGGGCCTACGGTATCTTGCACTCCGGTCCGCTTGGGCTATACTGCCCTAGAATCCAGGGCGCATTAGCTCGAGCTCGTGTCCACAATGTGCAGAGCTTCTTGGTTGACACCCCTCAGCGGGGCTTAGGCTGGTTTACCCCGAGGGCCAAGAGGTTCTCGAGGCCCACCTTGTGCAGCCGGTGGAGGGGGTGGTGGCCCTGCTCTACCGCATGGACAACGAGGTCAAGGGCAAGGCTACCCATAACGTTATGGGTAAGCCGGAGGCCGTGCTGGTCGAGGAAACCTTCAGCGCGCTGGCGCGCGGCAGCTGGCAGTCCTTCGTGGCCAACCGCCTGCCCCTGCTCAAGCTGCCGGGGGAGGTGCTCGAGGCCATCCGCTCGGGGCGGCTGGACTGCACCAAGGCCCTGGCCCGGCAGGGGCTGGACGAGTTGCTCTCAGAGCTCGAACGGCTGCTTGAGGGTTAGTCTCTGAGGCCGCCCGGACTCCCCGCTTGGGTGGACCAAGCCGCCAACCAGCAATACCCCCGTTGGAAGCTTGTGGCGCTCATCCGGGGCGCCAAACCAGCTCGAAGGCGGGGCGCGGGTGGGGGCGTAACATTAAGCCGGGTTCAGGGAACTTGGTCGTCCGGGTTACGAAGTGCTCCCCGACAGGGCCTGATAGCCTCTAGACCATGCGATGGCTCTTCCCCCTCCTGCTCCTGG
>PSML01000145.1:0-3736 GCA_040290145.1 Meiothermus sp.
TGAGCAAGGGCTCGAGACCCCGCCGGTTGGCCAGCCGGGTGAGGTGGTCGGTGTGGGCTAGCTGCTCCATGACCAGCATGCTCTCACGCAGCTGCGCGTACACGTTGATCAAGGCCAAGAAGACCAGGTTGGCCAGATAGAACTGCACGACGGAGTTAAGAGCGCTCAGGTTGGGTGGATGGAGCCACAGGGAGACCATCCCCCCCAGCAACCCCGCCACGTAGTAGGCAGCCGAGACCCGGATGGCCCTCTCCCGGCTGAGCAGCAAGAAGGCCAGGGGGTAGATGGTGGTGGACCACAAGGCGCTCGCCGAGAACCCCACCTTGGAGAGCTCGCCGCTGAGCCCCATGTAGTACAGGTTGCCCAGGTTGTACACCGACAGGAGCACCACCGCCACCAGCTCGACGGTGGCGATGCTGATCCGGTGCAGCCACAACAGCAGGGCCATGACCAAAAACCCCACAAAGAGCATCGGCGAGAGCAGCGCATCCACCGGGTTGAGGGTGCCGTTGACGATGGAGAGCACATAGGCAAAGCTCGAGGCCAACGCCCCCAGCGGCAGCAGCCACAGCCCGTTGCGCCGCCTGGAGGCGTTGAGGGAAGCCAGGGGATCGAGGTTGCGGCTCATAACCTGACTAGGGTAGCCCGGTGGGTCTTAGATCTCCCTGCTTCACTGCCCCGACCCTCAGTACGGCCAGCATACCAGGATTGGATCACCAGGCGCTGGGGGTCCGGATCAATCCTCCAGGTACGTATACCCCACCAGCTCGCGGGCGTACTGTTCCATGAAAGCCCCCTTCTCGGCGGGGGTGAGCTTCTTGGAGCTTCGCACCAGCTTCTCCACCGCCTCGGCCAGCTCGTCGTCCTCATAGCCCATCTTCTCGATGACCCGCCGGGCCTTTTCGCCCATCACGAAGCGCTCGATGTCGTAGCCGTCCTCATCGATGATCACGTGGGCCTCACCGATGCGCCCAAAGAGGTTGTGCGAGTTGCCCAGCACATCCTGGTAGGCCCCGGTGAGGAAGACTCCCAGGTAGTAGCGCTCGCCGGGGCGCAGCTCGTGCACCGGGAGGGTGTTGCGTACATCGTGCAGGTCGATGAAGCGGTCGAACTTGCCGTCCGAGTCGCAGGTGATGTCCACGAGGGTAGCCTCGCGGGTGGGCCGCTCGTCGAGGCGCGAGAGCGGCACGATGGGGAACATCTGCTTGATGGCCCAACTGTCCGGCAGACTCTGGAAGATGCTGAAGTTGCAGATCAGCTTGTCGGCCAGCATCTTCTGCAGGTCCTCGAGCTCGTCGGCGGGGTAGTCCAGCTCGAGGGCGAACCGGAGCGTCTTGCGGGCGATCTGGTAGAAGAGGCTCTCCGCCAAGGCCCGGTCGCGCAGGGAGATGAGCCCCAGGTCGTAGAGGTTTTGCACCGTGTCCTTATTGGAGAAGGCGTCGTGGTAGACCTCGCGGTAGTTCTTGGCCGAGATGCTTTTGGCCAGGTCGAACATGTCGGCCACCACCGGGTGGACGTCCTTGGGCTCCTCGAGTTTTTCCTCGCCGGGTGGGCGGATGGTGTCTACTACCTCCAGCACCAGCACGCTATGGTAGGCGGTGACCGCCCGCCCACTCTCGGTCACCAGGATGGGGTGGGGTTCGCCGTGCCCGTCACAGACCTCTTTGGTCACATACACCAGGTCTTCGGCGTACTCGTTGAGCGAGTAGTTGGCGGAGGCGTAAAAGGCGGTTTTGGAGCCGTCATAGTCCACCGCCAGGCCACCCCCTAGGTTCAAGTAGCGCACCGGGGCCCCCAGCTTGCGCAGCTGCACGTAGGTCTGGGCGATCTCGCGCACGGCCTGCTTGATGCGGCGGATGTCGGTGACCTGGCTGCCCACGTGCGAGTGCAGCATGGCGATGGTGCCCAGCATCCCGGCTTCGGCCAGCAGGTCCACCGCTCGGATGATCTCCGGGGTGGTCAGGCCGAACTTGGCCGCCTCGCCGCCGGACTCTTCCCACTGACCCGAGCCCTTGGCCTTGAGCTTGTAGCGGATGCCGATGGAGGGCTCAACGTCGAGTTCTTTGGCGATGCGCATGACCCGGCCCAGCTCGGCGAACTTCTCCAGCGTGATGATCACGTTCTTGCCCAGCTTCTTGCCCATCAGGGCCAGTCGGATGAAGTCATCGTCCTTGAAGCCGTTGCAGGCGATGATGGCCTCGGGGTGCAGGTCTTGGGCCAGGATCAGGGCGAGCTCGGCCTTGCTTCCGGCCTCGAGGCCGTGGGCATAGGGCCGCCCGGCCCTGGCGATGGTCTCCACCACCATCCGCCGCTGATTGACCTTGACCGGGTACAGGCCGCGGTACTCGGACTTGTACTCGTACTTGCGGATGGCCCGGCGGAAAGCCTCGTTGAGTTCCGTCACCCGGGCCGAGAGGATCTGGGGGAAGCGCAGCAGCACCGGCAGGGGGCGGCCCTCATCGCGCAGATCCGAGACGATCTCAAAAAGCGAGGCGCTGGGGCCACCGCTCCCCTCCGGTGTGGCCTCGAGCTCGCCATCCTCGCCCACACGAAAAAACCCGGCGGCCCACTGGGGCACCAGGTAGGTTTCCTCGGCGTCTTTAGCGGTATAGCGCTTGAGCTTCTCCAATTCGATCCTGTACCCCCTCTATTGTGCTGGCCGGTCGGCGTCCTCACGCTGGCGCCGTGAGAAGCCCGCCCGCATAGAGCAAAGTGTAAGGCCAAACCCCCCCGATTTCCAGGGAATCCAGCCTGACAAATCCACACCGCGGCTGATGGTCGGCCAACCCGAAGGCCCAAAGTGCCGTAACCGGGAGAGGTTTCCAGGCTACCCCTCAAACCCCAGCAAAAAGGGGTCTTCCAGCATCTCCGCCACGAAGCGGCAGAAGCGGGCGGCGTCGGCGCCGTCGATGAGGCGGTGGTCGTAGGTGAGGCTGAAGGGCAGGATGAGCCGCGGCTCGAACTGGCCCTTCTCGGCGTTCCAGACCGGCTCCATCGAGCTGCGCGAGACCCCCATGATGGCCACCTCCGGCCAGTTGACGATGGGGGTGAAGCCGGTGCCGCCGATGCCGCCGAGGTTGGAGATGGTGAAGCTTGCGCCCTGCATCTCCTCGGGGGTGAGCTTGCGGTCGCGGGCCTTGGCCGCGATCTCGCCGAGCTCGAGGCCGAGCTGGATGACGCCTTTCTTGTCCACGTCGCGGATCACCGGCACCAGCAGGCCGGTGGGGGTGTCCACCGCGACCCCGATGTGGATGTAGTCCTTGAAGACGACCTCGTTGGCGGTGGTGTCGATGGAGGCGTTGAACTTGGGGAAGGCCTTGAGCGCGGCGGCGGCCACCTTGAGCAGGATGGCGGTCATGGTCAGCTTGCCGCCCCGCTTCTCCGCGCGGGGGCCGTACTTCTTGCGCAAGGCCTCCATCTCGGTCACGTCGGCCCGGTCAAACTGCGTGACCATGGGGACCAGGCTCCAGGCCTGGGCCATCGAGCGCACCGTGGCCCGGCGCACCCCGGACATGGCCTCGCGGCGGGTGGGGCCGAACTTGCTGAAGTCGGGGAGGGGAGGGGCGGCGGGGATCTGGGCCGGGGCTGCCGGGGCCGCGCCCCCTTCCGCGAAGCGGCGCACATCGGCTTCGCTGATGCGGTGGGCGGGTCCACTCCCCATCACCCGCATCAGGTCCACGCCGAGTTCGCGGGCCAGGCGGCGCACCGAGGGGGCGGCGGGGATGAGCTTGCGGGT
>PSML01000017.1:0-32594 GCA_040290145.1 Meiothermus sp.
GAGGAGGCCCTGGAGAAAGCCCTCAAGGGGGGCGTCCCGGCCCGCCAGGCCCTCGAGGAGGCCCAGCGCAAAGCCGAAGCGGCGCGGTGAGCGGCCCCCTTGTGCGGAATGAACATCCCCACCCGGTTTCCTGGGGTAGCGTAGTCGCACCATGCGCCTGGGTTTTAGCCCGCTCACTGCTGGCCTCGACTACCCCGCCGCTTTTGACCTGGCCGCCGAACTGGGGCTTTCGCTGGAGATCGCCTACGACCAGCACGAGATGGACCCGCGGCTGCCTTCGGCCCGGCAGCTCGCCGAGATGGGCCGCGTGGCCGGGGTCGGCTTCACCTTACACCTGCCCTTCGTAGACCTGAACTCGGCCAGCCTGGTGCCGCTGGCCTGGAAGACCGCCCTCGAGCGCACCCGGCTAGCCCTCGAGTTCGGGCACACCCTGGGGGCGGCCTGCGCGGTGATGCACACCGGGCAGGTTCCGCTCCGGATCGAAGTCGCCCTCAAATACGCCCGGGTCCGGCTGGCCGAGGCCCTGACCGCGCTCCAGCCCTCGCCGATCCCCATCGCCCTAGAGAACACCCACCTCTCCGAAGCTGATCTCTTGGAGGGGGTGGACGAGCTAAAAAGCCTGCTCCAGGCCCACCCCGCCTACGGCTTCTGCCTCGACGTGGGGCACGGCCAGATCGAGCTGGGGCCGGAGGGCTACCAACGCTACCACCAGGCCCTCTCGGACCGGCTCATCCACTGGCACCTGCACGACAACCGGGGGCAGTGGGACGAACACCTGGTGGTGGGCGAGGGGACGGTGGACTGGGCCTGGGTGCGCGCCGAACTGGCGGGCTTTGCCGGGACGGTGGCGCTCGAGGTGCAAGGCGGCGTGGAGGGGGTGCGCCGCAGCGTGGCGATCCTGCGGAACAAACCGTAACCATAATCCATCCTGGGGTGGCTGGTTAAGGGACATTTGCCCCAGCGACCTCCCCCTAAGCTGGTCCCGAGGGGAGCGTCGCCGATACGGTGATCTGGTAATCTTTGGTACGGTTGCCAGGCACTCCAGACTGGCCAGGAGGAAGATAGATGCCCATCGAGCGGATTGAGGTGTACGTCGACAACGCAAAAGAACCCATCCAGGTGCTCAAAGAACCGCCCTTTAAGGTTGATTTTGACACCACCAGACTCCCCGACGGCGACCACCTGATGCGGGTGGTGACCTACTACCGGGGAGGCGGGAGTGAGGTCAAGGAGATCCCCTTCAAGGTCAGCAACACCCCCGGGGTGGCGGTGGAGGGCCTCGAGGAGGGCAAGGAGGTCAGCGGGAACCTGGAGGTGACCATCCGGGTGGGTGATCCCGATCTCCCTCCTCCCCCCTCGCGCTTTCCTCTGGTGGGCTTCATCGCGACCGCGGTGGTTGTGCTGGGGGGTGTATGGGGCTTCTTCGCGCTCAACCCGGGGTTTAACGAAGTGGTCAAGGAAGTGGCCAAAACCGAGGCCGCCGCCCCAGGCGGGCACGGCGCCACCGAGGCCGGTGCAAAGACCGGGGGTGGGGAGGCGGTTGCCGTGGACCAGGCCCTGCTGGCCAAGGGCGAGACGGTCTTCGGCGCCAACTGCGCGGGCTGTCACCAGCCTAACGGCGCCGGAGTGCCCGGGGTGTTCCCGCCGCTGGCCGCAAACCCCAACCTCGCGGATGGCGAGCACGTGGTCAAGACCGTCATCCACGGCCTTGCCAGCGGGGTCACCGTGAACGGGGTGAAGTACACCCAGGCCATGCCCGCTTTCGGCCAGCTCTCCGACGAGGAGGTGGCGGCGGTCGCTACCTACATCCGCAACAGCTGGGGCAACCGGTTCGGCGGTGTGAAACCCGAGCAGGCCAAGGCGGCCCGCTAAGGAGGGAGCATGTACCGCAACGACAACGTGATCCCTACCTTCTCGCTCTTGTTCGCCGCAGCGCTTTTCGTCACGGCGATGCTCAACCGCCAGCACATCAGCCGCCTGGCGGGCGAGAACGTGGATCACCTCTCGGTGGGTGGGATCGGGCTCATCGCCTTTGCCTTGGTGCTGTTCATCTACGGGTTCATCGGGCTGCTCTCGAACTGGCTCGAGGGCCGCGAGCTGCGCCCCGGCATCCACCAACCCGAGCCCGGCATCGCTCCCATGACCGCGGGGATCGTGCTTTCGCTCTTGTTGGTGATGCTCTCGGGCTTCTTCGTGCGGCTCATCAGCTTCTCCTACGCCGCCAACCCGCTCAAGCCCGCCGAGGCCGCCGCCGCCAACCCCACCTGGCTGCAAGGGCTGGTCTTCGCCTTGATGATGTTGGTTATGGCCTTTCTGGCGGCTTTGTACAAAAAGTTTTTCCTGCCCGAAGAGGTCATCGCCGAGGATGAAAAGGGGGACTTCCCCTGGTAAGCCACCTTACCCCGGCCAAGGCCCGGCGGTGGCAGACTAAAGAGGCAAGACATGGAACACACCGAACACGCGATCGATCCGGTCCAGGAGCAGCAAGAGCACATCAAACGCCGCGCGGTGTTGCAGGCGGCCATCGGCGTGGGGGTAGGGCTCTCGGTGCTCTCCACCCTGTACGTGGGGGTGGGCTTTATCCCCAAGGTGGTGGTCACCCCGGAGAAAGAGCCGGTCAAGGCTGGGGATGTGCTGGTCTGGGCGCAAGGGGCCAAGGCTGGGCAGGACATCACCCCCGCCGACCTCCAAGCCGCCCAGAAGTCCGACCCGCCCTTCATCATCGCCTACCCCAAGAACCCCGAGAACAACGTGGTCAAGAGCCAGGCGGCCACCAACACCATCATGGTGATGCAGCTCGAGCCCTCCTCCCTAAGCCCGGAGACGGCAAAATACGCAGTGCAGGGCATCGTGGCGTACTCGGCGATCTGTAAACACCTGGGCTGCACCATCAGCCAGTGGAAGAACAACCTGTGGCAATGCCCCTGCCACGGCGGGGAGTACGATCCCCGGCAGGGGGCCAAGGTGGTGGCGGGGCCCCCGCCAGGTCCGGTGCCGCAACTGCCCATCAAGCTCGAGGGGAACCGCATCATCGCTACCGCAGGGTTCCTGTTCAAGCCTGGGGCCGATGTTTAGGAGGGGAGCATGTATAAGTGGCTGGACGAACGCCTCGACCTCCAAAGGCTAAGCAGCAAGCTCCTTCGCAAAGCCTTCCCGGTACACCACTCCTTCTTCCTGGGTGAGATCACCCTGTTTGCTTTCGTCGTGCTGGTGCTCACCGGGGTTTTTCTGACCCTCAACTACGAACCCTCCATCCGGGAGGTCACCACCCTCGACGGCCAGAAGCTGCCCGCGGCCTATGCCTCCATCCTCTACATCGACTCGCTGCCCTTTGGGGCGGTGATCCGCAGCCTGCACCACTGGTCGGCCCACATCATGATCGCGGCGGCCTTTTTGCACATGATCCGCATCCACCTCTCGGGGGCCTACAAGAACCCCCGCGAGCTGAACTGGCTGGTGGGGATCGGCCTGCTGGTGCTGGCCATCGTCACCGCCTTCACCGGCTACGCGCTGCCGTTTGACAACTACGCCATCACCGCCACCAAGATCGGCTACGAGATCGGGGCCGCCGCGCCCTGGGTGGGCGGCTTGCTGGTCAACATCCTCTTTGCCGGGGAGTTCTCCAACACCAACACCCAGATGATCCCCCGGCTCTATTCGGTACACGTGCTGTGGCTGCCCTTGACCCTGATCGCCCTCATCGGGCTGCACCTGCTGATCATGGTCAAGCAGAAGCACACCCAGCCCAAGTACGCCGAGCGGGTCAGTCCGGGCAAGATCCTGGGGGTCCCGGCCCTACCCTCTCAGGGCATAATGGCGGGGATTTTGTTCCTGGTGTACGTGGCGGTAACCACCCTGGTTGCCGGGCTCTTCCTGGCTCACCCGGTCCAGGCCTATGGCCCGCCCACCGCCAACACCCCCGCCGTCAAGCCCGACTGGTACTTCCTGTGGATCTACGGGATCTTGCAGATGATCCCCAGCAACTGGAAGTTCGAGCTTTGGGGGGCGACCTTCGGGCCGCAGTTCTGGGGCGGCATCTTCGTGCCCACGCTGATCATCCTGGGCGCGGCGGCCATCCCCTTCATCGACGCCCAGCGCCACAAGCAGCGCTACCTCGAGCTGCCCAGCCAGCACCCCGGACGCACCAGCTTCGTGATCGGGATGCTGATGTTCTACATCATGTCCACCCTGGCCGGGTACAAGATCGACCTCAACCTGCCCAACAGCCTGTTGTGGATGCTGGTGCTCTTCGTGCCGGTCCTGAGCGGGGTGGTGGCCTACGTGATCCTGCGGGCCTTCTACGGCAAAGCCCCCCAGGAGCCCCCGGTGGGGAGCCTACAGGGCGCCGCCGACGACTGAACGCCGTCCCCACCCCGGGGAGGGTTTTTGAGATCACACCGTGGCCTGGGGGTGGGGCTATGCTCAGGGGATGAGCTACCGCCGGATTTACCTCAAGGGGGTGAGCCCCCAGGCCGTGCGCGAGGCCCTGGGAGGGCGCAGCGGGGAGATCGGGGTTAGGGCCACAGGGGATTCGGTGGTGACCCTCGAGCCCCCCACCTTCGAGGCCTACTACGCCCAGCAAGACGAGATCGCGCCGCTGGCCGCGGAACTCTCGCGCAAGCTCGAGACCCTGGCCCTGGCGGGGATGAACCTCGAGGATGAGCTGCTGCTCCTTTGGGCCTTCGACCGAGGAGAGGAGGTCTTCGCCTACGACTCCAACCCCATGTACCTGGGCTGCCCGGTCTGCTCGTACGTGAGCGAACGGGTAGGGCCCGAGGCCGGGGACCTCGAGCGGCTGGCCCGGCGGTTCGGCCACCCCGAGAACGCCCGGGCGCTCAGATCGTGGATCTATCGCAAGCGGGGTCTGGGGTTCTTGCACGAGCACCAGCGCCACGCCCAGATCGCCCGGCTTTTGGGGTTACCGGGCCCCGAGTAAAGTAGCCATATGGCAAAGTTCAAAGGTCTGATCCTCGAGGCCGAAGGCCAGCCGCAGATCCGCGAGATCGACGAAGCCGAGCTTCCCGCCGGGGAGGTGCGGGTGCGGGTGGCGTACTCCAGCCTCAACTTCAAGGACGGGCTGGCCATCACCAACCAGGCCAAGGTGATCCGCCACTACCCCATGGTTCCCGGCATCGACCTCGCCGGAACCGTGGTGGAGTCGGCCTCGCCCGAGTACCAGCCGGGGGATTCGGTGATCCTCACCGGCTGGCGGGTGGGCGAAGCGCACTGGGGCGGGATGGCCCAGATGGCCCAGGCCAAGGCCGAATGGCTGGTCCCCCTGCCCCAGGGGATGAGCCCGCTCCAGGCCATGGGCATCGGCACGGCGGGGTTCACCGCGATGCTCTCGGTGATGGCCCTCGAGGAGCACCGGATCTCCCGGGAGCACGAGGTGCTGGTGACCGGGGCGGCGGGCGGGGTGGGGAGCGTGGCGGTGGCCATCCTGGCCCGGCTCGGCTACCGGGTCGTGGCCTCCACGGGCCGGCCCGAGACCCACGAGTACCTGAGGTCGCTGGGCGCGGGGACGGTCCTCGACCGCGCCGAGCTGGCGGCCCCGGCCAAACCCCTCGAGTCCGAGCGCTGGGCCGGGGCGGTAGACACCGTGGGCGGTGCGGTGCTCGCCGGCGTGCTGCCGCGCATCGCCTACGGCGGCAGCGTGGCGGCCTGTGGCAACGCCAGGAGCCCCAAGCTCGAGACCACCGTCTTCCCTTTCATCCTGCGCGGGGTGAACCTCTTGGGGATCGACTCGGTGATGTGCCCCAAGGGAAAACGCCTCCAGGCCTGGGAGCGGCTGGCCCGGGATCTGCCCATGGAGAAGCTCGAGCAGACCATCCAGATCGCTCCGCTCGCCGAGGTGCCCCGCTTAGCCCAGGAGATCTTGAGGGGCCAGGTGCGCGGGCGGGTGGTGGTGGACGTGAACGCCTAGCGACGGGTGGCCGGAGTCTGCCCTCATCGGCTACACTGGGAGAACCCCAGAACCCGAATCTGGGGAGAAGGAGGGACCGGTCAAACCCATGGGCCGCGCCGCCATCTCGGCGCAAGAGGGCGAAAAATTCGACGAACGGCCACCATGCCGTATGCCACGGTACGGTGGAGCACCTAAGTCGGCAGGGTGATGCCCGAGCATCCACAACAATTCTCGGGAGAAAGGTCAGAAGCAGTGTAAAAGAGGTGTTCGATGAAAACGCTTGTCCTAGGAGCCGGGGTGGCCGGTTTGGCCGCCGCCCAAGACCTAAAGAGAGCGAACCAGCAGGTTACCGTACTCGAGGCCCGCGACCGCGTCGGAGGACGCATCCACACCAGCCGTAGCTGGGCTGCTGTACCGATCGAACGGGGAGCCGAGTTCATCCACTCCTCGCAGGTTCCCACCTGGGCCCTAGCCCAAGAGTTCCGGCTCAAAACCTACCCGATCAACCAGCAGGACGACACCCTGGTGCGCCTGCCGGACGGGCGTCTATGCTCGGTGGCGGAGCTGGGGTGCGCCCAGAAGTGCTTTTCCGACATCCGGGCGGTGGACTGGCCCCAGGCTTTGGGGGAGGAGTCGCTGGCCGAGTACCTCGAGCGCCACGGATTCGGCGGCACTCGGATCCCCTACAAGCTGCAAGAGTACATCTCCGACTTCGACCACCCGGAAGCCTTGAGCGCAAAGGCCGCGCTCGAGTTCCTGCACGACAAGTCCGCCGAGGAAGGGGACTACCGCATCCTCGAGGGCTATGACTAACTCGCGATAAAACTAGCGGGTCTGGGACCAGATCCAACCCACAGAAGCACCCAACTCGATATCCGGCTGGGGGTGACGGTGGAGGCGCTCGAGTGGGGCAGGTTCGGGGTCAGGGCCATCGCCGCCGACGGGCGGGTCTTCCAGGCCGACCAGGCTGTGATCACCCTGCCTTTGGGGGTCCTGAAGGCGAAGCGGGTGCGGTTCATCCCCGAGCTGCCCCCGGAGAAGCTCGAGGCCATCGAGCGGCTGGGGGTGGCCGAGGCGGTAAAGCTCTTCTACCACTTCGACCACCCGGTCTTTCCCCCCGGCATCAACGAGCTCTACGTGCCCGGCGCGAACCCCGACGAGTGGTGGAGCAGCTCGCGCGGCCACGGGGTACCGATCGAGATCCTGACCTCGCTGGCCACCGGCCCCAAAGCCCGCGAACTCCTGCGGATGCCCCCCGAGCAGGCCCTGCGGGCGGGCCTCGAGACCCTGCGCCAAGCCCTGGGCCGACCCGACCTCACCCCGAGCAAAGCCCTCCTGGCCCACTGGCAGGATGACCCTTTCGCGCTGGGGGCCTACAGCAAGGCCTCGGTCGGGGCTTCGACCGCCCGGGCTACCCTGGCCAAACCGGTGGCCCATCGCCTCTTCTTCGCTGGGGAACACACCGCCGCCAACGCCTGGGCGGCCACCGTCCACGGGGCCTATGCCAGCGGGCGGCGGGCCGCGCGGGAGATCCTGGCCGCACGAGCCCTGCCCACAGCGGGGAGTTCCAGCCCGGGTACGCATCCTAGCGCTGAGTTCACTCCCCCTCGAGCCCCGGATCGAGCTTTTTCTCTGAAACATGGGTAGGCTAGGGTTATGAGCGTGAAAGAGTTGTTTGACCTGAGCGGCAAGGTGGCCCTGGTGACGGGGGGCTCGAGGGGGCTGGGCCTACAGATCGCGGAGGGGTTGGGCGAGATGGGGGCCAAGGTCGCCCTCTCCTCGCGCAAGGCCGAGGATCTGATGGAGGCCGCCGCCCACCTGAAAGGCCTGGGGGTCGAGACCCTGGTCTTCCCCGCCGACCTAAGCCGCCCCGAGGCCGCCGAGCCCTTGGTGCGGCAGGTGCTGGAGCGGTGGGGCCGGATCGACATCCTGGTCAACAACGCCGGGGCTACCTGGGGGGCCCCCACCGCCGAACACCCCCTGGAGGCCTGGGACAAGGTGATGAACCTCAACCTGCGCGGGGTCTTCCTGCTCACCCAGGCGGTGGGCAAGCTCGCGATGCTGCCACGCCGGTATGGGCGGATCGTCAACGTGGCCTCAGTGGCGGGGTTGCAGGGCAACCACCCGCAGATGATGGCCACCCTGGCCTACAACACCTCCAAGGGCGGGCTGGTCAACTTCACCCGGGCCCTGGCCGCGGAATGGGCCCCCCACGGGGTCACCGTGAACGCCATCGCGCCCGGCTACTTCCCCACCAAGATGACCCGGGGGACGCTGGAGATGGCCGGGGAACTGATCTTGCAGTTCGTCCCGATGGGCCGTCTGGGCGGCCCCCAGGACCTCAAGGGCCTGGCCGTGCTGCTCGCCTCGGACGCCTCGGCGTACATCACCGGGCAGATCATCGCGGTGGACGGGGGGATCTCGGCCATATGAGGCCGACCCCCGATCGGGGCTTTTTGCCCTAGACTAGGGCCAGGGCTATGGACTTGGTTCAGGCGGTCATCCGGGGCACGACCGCGGAGGTGATCCGGGTGGTGGAAGGGCGCATCCTGCACCTCCACCCCGACCGCCGAAGCCGCGACCAAGGCCCTCCCCGCACCGGCGGGCTGGCCCGGCGCAGGCGGCTCCCCGCCGGACTCGAGCCCCTGGTGGGCACCGGCAGGCTGTGGGTGGCGAGCGGCTACCTGGTACTCTACAAGTACGACCTGGAGCGGTGGCGCCCGGCTGCGATGGAACTGGTGGCCGGGACCCTACACCTATACCTGTCCTCGCTCAAACCCTTTGACCACAGCCTCCCCTGGAAGCTCTACGGTCGCGGCCAAGACCCCCGTCAGAACCCGGCCTGGGTGACCTGGGAGTTCCATGCCCTATTCCTGCCGACCCCTGAGCAGATCGGGCGGCTGGGGGTGTTTTTTCCCAGCGACCTGGCCGGTTGAGCCTCCACCCGCTCCTGAGCGCCTGGGTCCGACAAATGCACACGGTTTTTCCGCCCTGGCCCTTAGACTCATAGCAGCGAGCCATGGATCTGGCTGGAGCCATCGTTCAGGGATCGGGCAAAGCCCTCGAGCTGCTCGGGGGGGCCATCACCGAGGCCCATCCCGACCGCCGCCAGCCCCACGGGGAAGCCCCGCGCATCGGCATGACCGCCCGGCGGCGCAAGCTCCCCGGCGAACTAGAAGCCCTCATCGGAACCGGCAAGATCTGGGTGGTGGGCGGGTTTTTCATCATAGACCGGAGCCAGACCGGGGGTTGGCAACCCGGTCCGATGTACCTCGAGGCCAGGGGGATGCGCTTTCATATCGTGGCGCTCAAACCCTTGCCCAAGCAGGGTTATCTGGCCCTCACCACCCACGAGAACCTGGTGCTGTGGTCCTTCAAGGCCTTGGGGACGCCCACCCCCGAGCAGCTCGAGTGGCTGCCGATCAAAGGGGGAGCCCGCCACCCCTAATGCCCCCTCGAGCGCTGCAACGCCACGTAGAGGTGGTGGCCCTCGTGGACCAGGAAGTGCTCGAGCAGTTCGCCGATATTCACCGGGCCGAACAGGGCGTGGACCCCGGTGCGGGCCGACTCCGCGTCGGAGAGGCCGCGCAGGCGCTCGAGGATCTTGGGGCGCAGGGCCTGCATCCGCCGGATGATCTCCAGCGTGGGGAGCTCCATCCAGCCCGCCAGATCGGGGTCGTTCTCGGGGGTGCGGCTCACCAGGCGGGGGTTGTCTTCGGCCAGG
Source organism: Meiothermus sp. (assembly GCA_040290145.1). Taxonomy (GTDB): domain Bacteria; phylum Deinococcota; class Deinococci; order Deinococcales; family Thermaceae; genus Allomeiothermus. The sequence continues at coordinate 9,630 of PSML01000017.1, forward strand.
ATCTGCTCGAGGCGGGCCAGAAAGACCTCATGGAAGCGCCCCAGATGGGCCAGGTTCTGCCGGGCCGACCACTTCTCGGGGATGGGGTGGGCATCGAGGGCCTCGGGCGGGGCTTTGAGGATCAGCTCGAGGGCCGAAAGACCGCTCTCGAGTCGCTGGAGGAGGGCGGTTTTGTCCATGTAGATGCGTTCCTTTCGCCGCTGGGCGGGGTGATGCTACGAGCAAAACGCTGAGGGCATGTATCGAGATCAGTTATAGCCCCTCGCTCAAATCTCCCACCACCCATTTCCTATTCAGATGCCTTTGTTCGTTTTGCCTATTGCGGATCGCAGTGGAAAGCGTCAGCCCTGCAGGGTGACGCTTGTCATAGCCCCCGCCACTGCACCTTCTCGCGCCAGTCGCCGCGTTTTCCTTCCGGCCAGGGTATGGCGGGGTAACCGACCATGAGAAACCCGATCAGCTGGTGTGGTGGCTGGAGGCCTACGAACCGTAAGGTGTTCTCGTGCCGCACCGGCATCCCCGAAGCCCAGAAGGTTCCCAGGCCCAGGCTTCGCGCCACCAGTTGCATGTTCTGCACCGCCGCCACCTCCTCCCACTCGGGGATCTTGGGGTTGGTGCCCACCAGCATGCCCAGCGAGATCCATACCGGAACCTTCCAAACCCGGTTCCGTTGCTGTTGGTACTTGGCCGCCTCGAAAGTGCCCAGCCGGTAGGATTCGGCAAACGTCTGGCCTAGCTCGCCTCGAGCCTCCCCGGCGAACACGGTAAAGCGCCAGGGCTCGGTCTGGCCGTGGGTAGGGGCCCAGTTGGCGGCCTCGAGCATCCTCTCCAGGTACGGTCGGGGCACCGGGTCGGGGAGGTAGTAGATCTGCTCGATGCTGCGGCGGTTGCGGATGGTCTCGAGGACCACCTCGGCGGCGTCGGGTATGGGTTGCGCTTGGGCGGTCATGCCCACCACCTTACCCCAACCCCACCCAGACCCCAAGCCCCACCACCTCCCCCCACTCCACCAGGGCCCCGTACACATCCCCCGTCAACCCCCCGCCCAGCCGCCGGGCCGCCCAGTAGGCCAACAGCAGCATCGCCGCCAGGGCGCCTAGGGCAACCCAGGGAAAGGCCGCCATCGCCGGCAGCGCGATGAGCAGGGCGGGGAGCACCCGCCCCTCGCGGCTGCCAGCCCCCAGGCCTTCCAGGCGGGCGGCGGGAAATAGGTTCATGGGGAGGAGCAGGCCAAAGCGCACCAGGGCGGGCAGCGCCAGCAGCAACCCGGGCGCGGGGCTCGAGGCCAGCAACTGCCACTTCAAGAGCAGCACCACAAACCCCACCCCAAAGGCAAAACTCCCCAGGTGCACATCGCCCAGGATGCGCAGCCGCTGGGCGGGGGGCTTCATCGCCAGCAGGGCATCGGCGGAGTCCAGCAGGCCGTCGAGGTGCAGCATCCCGGTACAGGCTAGCCAGACCCCCAGCAGCACCGCCCCTTGCAGACCATCGGGGAGCGCCGCCGCAAGCCAGGCCACCAGCGCCAGCACCGCCCCGATCAAGTAGCCCGCCAAAGGGTAGTAGGCCGAGGCCGCCCGCATCTCCCCGGCTTGCACCTCGCCCAGCTTGGGCACCGGGAAGGTGGTGAGGAAGCCGATGGCCAGCCAGATGGCGCGCACGGCTAGGGTTCTCCCAGGAGGGTTTCGAACTCCTCGCGGCTGCGGATGGGGCGTCCCTCGAGCCTACGCTGTAGGGTTTTTTGCCGAACCTCCTGGGGGTAGGGGCAGTGACGGCAACCCGCGCCGCAGCAGTAGCCCCGCCTGAGGTGGTAGTGCGCGGTGAAGACGTACAGACCGTCCTCGAGGTAGTAGTCCAGACCTTCGCGCAGCGCAGCCATATCCCTCCTCTATCCCTGGTTGACCCCGGCCTCGCCGAAGGTCGCCATCTGCATCACCTGGGCTGCCGCGCGCAGAATGGGAAAGCTCAAGACCGCTCCCGTTCCCTCTCCCAAGCGCATCTCCAGCTCGAGGATGGGCCTGAGCCCCAGGGCCTCGAGCTGCCGGGTATGCCCCGGCTCCGCCGAGCGGTGCCCGGCGAACAGATATTCCCGAACCAAGGGCTCCAGCCGGCAGGCCAGCAAAGCCCCGGCGGTCGCCGGGAAGCCGTCCGTCACCAGGGGCAAGCCGGCCTCGGCCCCGGCCAGGAAGACCCCGGCAATGGCCGCGATCTCCAACCCGCCCAGCTCGGCCAGCACCTCCAGCGGGTCGGCCTGGGACAGGTCGCCCAGGCGGGCTTGGACGCGCCTTAGCGCCGTGCGGACTACCTGCAGCTTTTTCTGGTATCGAGCCTCATCCACGCCAGTACCGCGCCCCGTCACGGCCTCCGCCTCCTGCCCCAACAACGCCGCCGTGAGGGCTGCGGCTGCGGTGGTGTTGCCGATGCCCATATCCCCGGCAGCCAAGATCGTGGCCCCCTCGGCGATGGCCCGCTGGGCGGCCCGCTGCCCGGCCTCGATGGCCTGCACGGCTTCGCGGCGGGACATGGCGGGTTCGCGGACTAGATTGCCGCTCCCTGGGCGCACCTTGGCCTGGATGAACCGGGAGAGGGTCCCCACGCCACGCCATGGCGCGGTGGGGGGGAACTCGCCCCGCACCCCCACCTCGAGCACATAGACCTCGGCCTGCGCCGCCCGGGCCATCCGGTTGATGGCCGCGCCTTCGGCCAGAAAGTTGCGCACCATCTGGAAGGTCACCTCAGCGGGGTAGGCCGAGACCCCCTCGGCCACCACCCCATGGTCGGCCGCGCAGACCACCACCGCCCCTTTGTCCAGCCGGGGGTGCAGGGTCTGTTGAATGGCGGCCAGCCGGACGCCCAGTTCCTCCAGGTAGCCCAGCGAACCCGGCGGCTTGGTGAGCTGGTCTTGCCGCGCTCTGGCCTGGGCCAGCCAGGTTGTGCAAACGGGTCTAATCGCCATCGGTCGCATGGTCTAGGGTTTGATCCGCAGCGGGATACCCGCCACCAGCAGGTACACCGTGTCGGCCTGCTCGGCTATGCGCCGGTTGGCTGCTCCCAGCAGGTCGCGGTAGCGCCGGGCCAGAGGGTTCTCGGGCACGATGCCCCAGCCCACCTCGTTGGTCACCACCAACAGGGCCTTGCCGGTCTCAGTATAGACAGCCAGCAGGTGCTCGACCTCGGAGGCCACACCGCGCCCCGCCAGCAGCAGGTTGGAGACCCACAGCGTCAGGCAGTCCAGCACCACCACCTGGTTCTGGGCGCGCCGAAGGGCCTGGGCCACCTCGAGCGGCTCTTCCAGGGTCTGCCAGGTGGCGGGGCGTTCGGACTGGTGCTTGGCGATGCGAGAGCGCATCTCTTCATCCAGCGGTTGTGCCGTCGCGATGAGGCTGACCCGGTCCTGCCCCAAAGCCCAGGCCTGGGTCTGGGCGAAACTGCTCTTGCCCCCTCGAGCACCCCCGGTGATGAGCACCAGACAGCTGTGCACCAAGCCTCACCCCGCAGCTTCAGGCTCGCGCACAAACAACACCCGCCGCCGCGACCAGTCTAGGCCCACCGCAGCACACGGCGGCAAGAAGCCCTCTTGTCCAAGGTCGCGCAGCACCAGGCGCAGTACCCCGCCATGGGTGAAAACCAGGTAGCGGCCTGGGGATGATCCCTCGAAAAACCCGTAGACCCGCTCCCGAAACTGCTCCGTAGACTCGCCTTGCGGAGCCTGAAAGCCTTCGAAGTTGAGCAGGGCGGCCTGGTGCTCTTCGGGAAGCTCGGCCCAGCGGAGGCCCTCGAGCGCACCAAAGTTCAACTCGCGCAGCGCCGGCTGCAGTTGGGGGGGTTTGGCATGGGCCAGCCGAGCGGTCTGTATCGCCCGCTGGAGGTCGGAAGAAAAAACCCCATCGAAGGCCGTCTGGGCTAGCCAGGGGGCCAGGGCCAGGGCCTGTTGCCTTCCCCAGGGGGTCAGCGGCGGATCGCTCCAACCGCACAACCGCCCTTCCCGGTTCCACGGGGTCTCCCCGTGGCGCACCAGCCACAGCTCAAGCATGGGCCAGCACCTCGCTCAAGGCCTCGAGCAAAGCCGCCTGGGCCTCCGGCGGCTGGGCCGAGAGCCGCAGCCACTCGGGCAGCCCAAAGGAGGTACAGTCGCGCACCCGCAGACCGGCCTCCCGCAGGGCCAAGGCCACCCGGGTAGCGGCCCCCACCCGCACCAACAAGAAGTTGGCCGGGCTCTCCCGCACCTCGAGGCGCTCCTTTCGCCGCGAAGCGGGGTGGTGCTCCTTTCGCCGCGAAGCGGGGTGGCCCAGCCCGCGCAACCCCCGGGCCAGCTCCGTGCGCCACTGCCACAAGGTCACCCGGGTCTGGGCCACCCAGGCCTGGGAGGGACTCTCCAGATGGGCCTTCAAAAAAGCCTCCCCATGGACCGACAGCACCCACGAAGGGGCCAGCTCGCGAAAATGCGAGAGGTCGAGCGGGGCCACCAGGTATCCAGCCCGCACCCCGGTCAGGCCGTGGGCCTTGTTGGGGCCGTACAGCCGCCAGGCCGAGGGGGGCAAGGGGGGTGGGTTTTGCAGGAAGGGAAAGTAGGCCAGGTCCAACACCAGGGTCGTCCGAGAGGCCTCGGCCAGCGCGGCGGCCTCCTGCAAAAAGCCGTAGACCTCGCCGGTGGGGTTGTTGGGTACGCACAAAAAGGCCAGGGTAGCCCTCGGCAACAGGTGCAAAAACTCCTCGGGGTCACGGGCTTGCAACAGCGGCAGTTCAGCGGGCTGGGCCGCGCGGGCATACTCGGAAAAGGTAGGGGGCAGGATGAGCATCGGCCCCCGCAGGTAGCGCCAGCGGGTGAGCCGCACGATCAGCTCGCTGCTGCCTGAGCCCACCGCCACCTGTGTAGGGTCTACCCGGTGGAAGGCGGCCAAGGCCTGGTGTAAATGGGTGTACAGGGGATCCGGGTGACGGCTGGGATCTGCCGCTCGAACCGCCCGCAAGGCGTGGGGGTCGGGGCCAATGGCGTTGGCGTTGGTGGAAAAGTCGTAGCGGGGAGGCGGCCCAGCATCGGTGCTGCCGTGAATGGGTCGGAGTACGTCGTCAATCATAGGCTTTGGCGTCCAAAAACCCGACCGGCTAAGCCGGCCAAGATACCCCCCAGTATCCATCCCAGCGCCTGTGCCCAGGGTAGCCCGCGCTGCAAGTCGCAGGCTCAGGCCAGCCCCGTTACCGGCTTTGGCCGCCCATCGGGGCCGGTGGCCACCATCACAAACCCCGCCCGGCAGGCCAGCGTTTGCTCCTGATTTACCCCGCTTCGCGGCGAAAGGGGCGCATCCCTTCGTTCGGCGAAAATACGCCACCAAGCGAGAGTTCACCGCCCCCGCCGGCGGGCGTTCTTTAGGCTCCTCCACCCCTGATACCTACAAACTGCTTGGACAGCAAGGGAGAGCCGTCCTTAGCACCTCCGTGCGCAGAGACGCTTCTTTCGCCGCGCAGCGGGGTGTTGGCCCAGGATAGGGAAGACCAATGGCTTCAGGTTGTATTGGGAAGTCTAAACATCAAGCCCACCTTTCTGTCCCTAACGCGGGGACGCCGGGGAGGCCCTGGGCAGGCATTCGGACTCTAACCGTTGCGCGACAGTGGCGGAATTGCACCGCACTTCCCCTGGCTCCAGGGCCAGAAACCACATCTTGTGGTTTCTGGGGAAGAATCTACTACAGATTGTGGATGGTGTCTAGGGGTTAGGCCGCAAAAAGGTCGGCTCGAGCCATTCCGCTCAAGCTTGGTACGGGCATAGCCCGGAGGCTCTCGACCTGGGCCAGATCTCGGCGCTAAGCCAGCGACGCACATGGCTCCACCCACACATACCAGGGCGTTTCGACAAACTCCGGAGCCCCCTCTAGGTACACGCACAACCCCGGCAGGCGCAAGGTCTGGCCCTCCTGGTCAAACTCCAAAGGATCCCCCATCAGCGGGTACACCAGGGCCTGGGTGGGCAACACCCCTACCCGCAACAGGCGTGGCCCGAGCGGCCCCTCCCAGCGCGCGGCCACCACATAGCGGGCCAGTTTGGGGCCCTCCTGCGTCTGCAAGCGGCGCACCTCTCCCAGGTCCAACACCCACATCTGCTGGCTAATGCGCAGGCTCACCACGGCACACCCCTAACCCAACAGCACCACAGGCTGGCCCTCCAGCTGGTGCACCCGCACGCCAGGGCCATACACCCGGCTCAACAGGGGCTGGGTGATCACCTGCTGCGGAGGGCCCTCCATCAGCAAGCACCCCTCGACCATAATGGCCACCCGATCCGCCTTGCGGGCTAGGTTGGGGTCGTGCAACACGGTCAGAACACCCACCCCCTGAGACCGCAGCCCCTCTAGCAAGGCCAGGAACTCGGCCTGAAAGTGCAGGTCGAGGTGGCTGGTGGGCTCGTCGAGCAATAAGAAACGCGGCCGAGCCGCCAAGGCCCTAGCCAGCAGGACCCTCGAACGCTCCCCGCCGGAAAGCGTGGCCAACCAGCGATGGCGCAAGGCCTCGGTTTGGGTCTGGCGCAAAGCCCACGCCACCGCCTGGTCATCGGCGGGGCCTTCCCTCCCCAACAAGCCCAGGTGGGGGGTACGGCCCAAGCGCACCACCTCCTCCACCCGCAGCCCTTCGGGGTAGGGGCTCTGCTGGGGTAAAAACGCCACCTGCTGTCCTCGAGCCCAGGTGGAAAGCTGGCCCAGGGGTTTCCCATCGAGCCAGACCCGCCCCCCTTGCGGCTCGAGCAATCCCGCCAACAAGCGCAGTAGGGTGCTCTTGCCGCTACCGTTGGGTCCCAGCAAGGCCAGCCACTCCCCCTCGGCCAGCCCCAGGCTGACCCCGCGCAGCACTGGCCTCCCGGCGTAGCCGAAGCAGAGCCCTTCGGCCCACAAGCCCCTAGTGGACATCCCGCCTCCCTCGCCACAGCAAGTACAGGAAAAAGGGACCCCCCAACAAGGTGGTCACCACCCCCACCGGCAGTTCGGCGGGCCGGGTCAGGACTCGAGCCAGCAGGTCGGAGAACGACAACAGCACCGCTCCCCCCAAGGCCGAGGCCGGGAGCAGCACCCGGTAATCCCCACCCACCAGCCGCCGCAGGGCGTGGGGGGCCACCAGCCCCACAAAACCGATGATGCCCGCATAGGCCACCGAAGCCGCGGTCAGCCAGGTGGCCAAGCCGATGATCCCCAACTTCAACTGGGCCAGCGGCAGCCCCAGGCTGCGGGCCGTCTCCTCTCCCAAGCTGAGGGCGTTGAGGGTGCGCCCCAACACCCACCACAACGGCCCAGCCGCCAACAGATACAGGGCCAACACCCGCACCTCGGGCCAGCCCATAAAGCTCAGGTTGCCCAGCGTGTAGGCCATCACGGCCCGCACCCGATCCGCGTCCTTGAGCATCCAGTAGGTGGTCAGTCCAGTCAACACCGACCCCACCACCACTCCAGCCAACACCAGATCGTGGGTGCGGGCGGCCCCTCCGGCCAACAGCAAGGTGAGCGCGACCGCCAGCACCGCCCCCCCAAAGGCGAACACGGGAGTGTAGGCAGGCAAAGCCGCGAAGATGCGGTCGCTGGCGTAGGCCGCGCTCAATCCCCCGCTGAGGCTTAGCGCCACCGTCACTGCAAACGCTGCGCCGGAGGCTGAACCCATCAAGTAGGGGTCGGCCAGGGGGTTGCGAAACAACCCTTGAAACAGCGCCCCCGCCAACCCCAAGGCCGCTCCCACCAACATACTCCCCAAAACTCGGGGCAGGCGCAATTCGGCCACGATGGGGTTGGGCTCGAGCCCCAACACCGCCCGCAGCACCTGTTCCGGCGCCAGGGTTACCGCCCCCTGGCTCAAACCCAACCACAACCCCAGCCCCAGCAACCCCAGCAGGGTGGCAAATACCCCCGCTTGCTGGGTTAGCTGCCGCACGCGCTGGGGCTCGAGCCGGGTCATTTTAGCTCAGGGTGAAAGCAAACGATCAGCAGCTTGAGGCCCTCGGCGATGCGGGGCCCGGGTCGCGAGAGCAGGTTGTCCTCCTCACCCGTAAAGCTGCACACCCGGTCCTTCTGCACCGCTCGCACCCCCGCCCAACCCGGCCGAGTTCGCAAGGAAGCCGCCCCCGGGTGGGTCAGCACGATCACCTCGGGGTTCTTCTGCACCACCAGCTCGGGGCTGATCTTGGGGAAGTCGCCCAGCTCCTTGGGGACGATGTTTTGACCGCGGGCCTTGGTGATCAACACCCCAATAAACGAGCCAGGGCCGACCGTGTAGGGGGTGGGGTCGATCTCAAAGTAGACGGTGGGTCGGTCTTTGGCCTTGGCCGCGCGGGTCTCTTGGGCGTAGACCTGCTGCTGGATCTGCGCGACGAGGCGCTCGGCTTGCGCCGGTTGGTGGAGCAGCTGGCCCAGAAGGCGGGTGGTGCGGAAGATGTCGTCGTAGGTTTCGGTCTTGATGGCAAAAGTACGAACCCCTGCGCGCTCGAGCGGCTCCTGAAGTTTGCCGTAAACCGAGATGAGCACCAGATCCGGTTTGAGCGCCACGATCTTCTCCGGGCTGGCGTCGAAGAGCCCCCCTACCTTGGGAAGTCTCTTGACCGACTCGGGCCAATCGGAAAAAGAATCCGTCGCCACCAGCCGCTCGCAGGCCCCCATCGCGCACAGGGTCTCGGTAATGGAGGGCAACATGGCCACGATCCTCTTGGGTTGCGCCGGAATGACCACGCTGCGCCCGAGATCGTCGGTGAGGGTTTTGGGGTACTGGGCAAAGCCCAATGCCCCAAGCCCCAAGCCCAAAGCTAAAAGCCAAATCCGAAGTGACTTTCTCATGCCTTACGCCTCCTTTCGCTCGGCTTCGCGTGAGGGCATGAAAAAACGCCCCCGGGAGTGGGGCGCGAAATGCTAAGCTTCCCCGAAACTCCCCCTTCTTGCGAGAGGTGCCTTTCTTATCGGGTAGAAAGGCTTCCTGGCAGGTATTCGGACTTCGGCTATGCCCCGTTACCGTTGCGCGACAGTGCCGGACTTGCACCGGACTTCCCCACTTTAAGCCTGGGCTACGCGCCCAAGGCACCAGGAACCACCGAGCTGTAGGGCCCTAGCGGGCGTGGCCTTACCCTACACCCCCGGCTTGTCCTTGACAAGGCCCCGGCTTCCTCCTACACTAGCTTTTGCGTCCCATGGACGCGCCGATGCCGGGGTGGTGGAACTGGTAGACACGCTATCTTGAGGGGGTAGTGCCTGCACAGGCGTAGGGGTTCAAGTCCCCTCCCCGGCACCAAAATGGGCCGCCTTCGGGCGGTTTTTTCTGCGTTTGATCGATCCGATCTGGAACCCCAGCCATGAGGCCCCAGCAACTACCCACCCTGGAGGACACCCGAGCCCTGGCCCGAAGGCTAGCCAACGCGCTGCCGCAGGGGTCGCTGGTGCTCCTCACCGGGCCGATGGGGGCAGGCAAGACCACCCTGGTCCAATTCATCGCCGAGGCCCTGGGGTTCGGGGGCGAGGTGACCAGCCCCACCTACACCCTCATCCACGAGTACCCCACCCCCCAGGGCCCCATCGTGCACATCGATGCCTACCGCCTGGCCGACCAGGAGGAACTCTACCGCCTGGGGCTCGAGGACTACCTCCCCGAGGCGCGGCTGGTGCTCATCGAGTGGGGCGACCCCAAGGTTTTCCCGGACAGCCTCGAGGTGCATCTAGCTCCTCAAGGCGACTCCCGGACCGTAGAGCTCCTCCCTCACGGCGACGCCCCGGCCATCCCTGACCTATAGGCCCCAGACGTCCGCTTGTCGAGGGTCAAAGCAGCTCGCTCGAGGACTGATACCAGATTCGGTCAGTTCCTTCCCATTCGGGAACGAACTGACCCGACCGAAGGGATACGCTCCCTTCGCCGACCGTCAGGGAGGGGAGACCTTTGGTTTGGGGCAGGCCGCAAACACCAAACCGCCGATGAAAAACGTCGCGTAGACGGCCAAGGTGAGGGTGCGGGGAGCGAGGCATCCACCCGCTCAAGCTACCGCGTTCACGATGGCCCGCGCTACCGCCTCCTGCACCAGGGCACTGAGCAGCATCGGGTCGGCTGCGGGGCGGCAGGTGGTGGAGAGCACGAACACCGAATCCCCGTCTACCGGGGTGTGCGAGGGGCGGACCACCCGGGCCAAGGCGGCCTGGGCCGCGTCGGCCAGCATCCGGGCCTCCGACTTGGAGAGGGCCACCTCGAGCCCCACCGCCACCAAGGTGGTGTGCTGCCCATAGAGGTCTATCGGTCGGTAGTCCTGGAAGCGCCCGGGCCCGGCCCGCAAGCGGCCCTCGAGGTCGTAGACGTCCCCCGCCGGGTTCACCACCGCCAAAGCCCCCACCCGCACCCCGGACTGCTCGACCAGAGCACTCCCCAAGCCGCCCGGACTGGACATCTCGTAGCCTAAGTACTTGCCCACCGTGGCCCCGGCCCCGGCCCCCACCCGGCCCACCGGCACCGGGTCGCGGCTGGCCGCTGCGTAGCCGTTCTCCGGACCCGGGCGGGCTTTGGGGTCTGCGGCCATCAGGTCGAAGATCACCGCCGCCGGGACGATGGGGACCCGCCCGGCCGGGGTGAGGTAACCGACCCCCCGCTCCTCCAGGTAGCGCATCACCCCCTCCGCAGCCGCCAAGCCAAAGGCCGAGCCCCCCGCGAAAAGCAGGGCGTGAATCCGCTCGACCCGCTTCTCCGGCGCCAGCAAGATCCCCTCCCGGTTGCCCGGAGAGGGCCCCCAGAACGAGGCCGAGGCCAGAAAACCCTCCGCTGGCCCCAGGATCACCGTGCAGCCGGTCTGCCCCACCGGGTCGGTCCAGTGGCCTACCGAGAAGCCCTCGAGGGCGGTGAGGGTTTGGTTCATGGGTCCAGCCTACACGGGGCCAGGAGCGCTGGGCAATGAGCCAATGTTGGCGTGCATCCCAGGCCCGGAATCTTTTGCGATCCGCGGTGACGGAGCCACCCACCCAGCTAGCGCCTCGCCCGCCGGAACCCGGCATCCGGCCAGATCCCGTCGGCGACCAGGTGCAGCCACTGCGCGGCGAAATACCCCGCCACGGCACTGTAAAGCACCGGCCCGGGCGGGAGCCGGACCTGGCCCCGCAGGTCGAGTTGGACGCCCAGATACTGAAGCAGGGCCTCCCCCCCGAACCACAACAAAGCCCCCATCAAGGCCATATAGGCCAACCGGGTCAGCGGCCCCACGATCCAGGTGTGCGACCAGCCCCGGTGGGAGAAGATGAGCCCATAAGGCACCCACAGCCAGCCCAGCACCCCCCAGTTCCCCTTGGCCCTTACCCGTTGCTCGGCCAAGTCCAGGTCCGGGGTGACCAGGAAGGTTCCGATCAGGTAGGCGGCGGCGAACCCAAAGGCCGCGGGTTCGCTCACCCCCAGGTGGTCCCCATGGTAGAGATAGCTCGCGGAGAGCAAGCCCAAAGCTCCCAGGTTGATGGCTTCGTGAACCCGCCCGGCTGGCATCGGTTCAAGTGTACCGGTTCGCCGGGACCGCGTGGTGTTTGTCATAAACAGAACCTTTGTACAAAATTCTAGGTCTTACCCAATTTTTTTCGATTTCCAGGGTTTGGAACTGACCCAAACCCTTCATGGCCCAGCCAACAAACCGGGGTCGGTTGCCTATTGCTTTGCCCTCCAAGAGGGAGACTCATCCTGACCCCTGGGTCGGTTTTTGCATCCAAAAAGGGGCCTTCTCACGCAGCAAGGGGTTTTTCATGGTATAGTCAGTCGCGTGACGCCGGAGGCCAAGGTTGCCGATAAGCGGGAAGCCATCCTCGAGGCAACCATCAAGGTTTTACAACAACGTGGTCTCTCAGGGTTGAAGGTTGAAGAGGTTGCCCGCGAAGCCGAGGTGGGCAAGGGTACGGTTTACCTATACTTCCGGGACAAGCAGGATCTGCTCAAGGCGCTGGTGGAACACCACGCGCTTTCTTTTTACCGCGACGTGGAGCGGGTGGTGGTGCAAAACCGCCCCTTCGCCGAGCGCCTGCGAGAGGTGTTGGCGCTTAGGCTCGAGTTCGCCTCGGAGTGGCGGGGTTCTTGGGCCTCGGTGGCCCGAGAGGCTCACCCTGGCGACCCCTCAGGCTGGCTCAAGGGTCTGCGCGAAACCTACCTGCGGCTCCTGGAAGTGCTGGTGCGGAGCGGTCAGGAGCGCGGCGAGGTTCGACGCGACTTAGACCCTGGCCTCACCGCGGCAGTGCTGGACGCCATCAACCCCCAGTTTGAGTTACCCCGGCAGGCGTACCTCGAGCACCTCATGGAGGTGCTCGTGAAAGGAGTGGGCCAGTGAAAGAGTACCGTCCAGGCGATAAGGTGGTTCTGCCGCCCTACGGGGTTGGCGTAGTGGCGAGCATCATGCAGCGCACGATCTCTGGCAACCAACGGGCCTACTATCAAGTGGAGTTTCCCAATACCCGCTCAAAGGCTTACGTGCCCGTAGAGTCTCCGCAGAGCGCACGCATGCGGCCAGCCCTGTGCCGCGAAGAGATCGACGAGATCCTCGAGCTTTTGCGCAACGGACGCCTCTCCCTACCGCGCCAGTGGGCGGCCCGGCACCGCAAGACCAGCGAGATCCTGGCCGAGGGCGACCCCTACCGCATCGCCACCCTGGCCGGGCAGTTGCGGGCCTGGGAGCTCGAGCGGGGCCTTCCTGACCTCGACCGCCAGGCTTTCCGCCGGGCCATCCACCTGCTGGCGGAGGAGGTCTGCCAGGCCATGGAGGTGAGCCTCGAGGAGGCTCGTGCCCTGTTCGAGAGCGCCTGGGGCGAGGGGCTGAACTAAAGACCTCCTAGCCCAAGGAAAAGTCCGGGAAGCAACCTCCCGGACTTTGTTTTTGGCTCCGCGGGCAGGACTCGAACCTGCGACCAATCGGTTAACAGCCGACCGCTCTACCGACTGAGCTACCGCGGAAAGTTTTTGCCCACGCCTCAAAGCTCCAAGGGCAAGGGCTAATATAGCAAAGCCCATCCACCTTGGCAAGACACATGCCCCAGGCTTTTGGGTTTGGGGGTTTCAGGCTTAGACTTGGATGCGCTGGCGGAGTCCCGGCACCCGTGTGGCCGCGCGGGGCTGCCGGAGCTGGAAAGAGCAGATCAACGGTCTTTTCTTGGCCTGGACTGAACACCCGTATTGCGGAGGCACTAAGACGAGCTATGGAAGGTCGCATCCCTCCCCATAACCTGGAAGCCGAGGCCAGCGTGCTGGGCTCAGTGCTGCTGGATAGCGAGGTGCTGGACCGGCTCGAGGGCATCCTCACCGCCGAGTCGTTTTACAAGGAGGGCCACCGCAAGATCTGGACCTGCATGGAGCAGCTCCGCGTGCGGGGCGAGCCGGTAGACCTCGTGACCCTCTCCAACGAACTCGCCACCCGGGGAGAACTCGACCTGGCCGGGGGTCTGTCCTACCTGGTGGGGCTCTCGGAAAACACCCCCACCGCGGCCTATGCCGAGTACTACGCTCGGATCGTGGCCGAGAAGTGGACCCTGCGCCGGTTGATCGAGGCCGCCGGAGAGGCCATGAAGATGGCCTACGAGGAGTCGGGCAGCCTCGAGGAGATCCTGGACGGAGCCGGGCGGAGGGTGCTCGAGGTGGCGTTGGCGGGCAGCAAAACTGAGTTCCAGAACATGCGCGACCTGGTGCACGAGACCTTCGAGCACATCCAGCAGCTTTACGAAAACCAGGGGGCGGCCACCGGGCTGCGCAGCGGGTTCCGTGAACTCGACCTGATGATCGGAGGGTTCACCCCGGGGTCGCTCAACATCATCGCCGCCAGGCCCTCCATGGGCAAAACCGCCTTCGCCCTGACCATCGCGCAAAACGTGGCCCTGCGCGAGAAGATCGGGGTGGCGATTTTTTCGCTGGAGATGCCGGCCATACAACTCGTCACCCGCATGATGTGCTCGGAGGCCCGCATCGACATGAACCGCCTACGGCAGGGCCAGCTCACCGACCGGGACTTCTCGCGGCTGGTAGACGTAGCCGGGCGCATCGCCGAGGCCCCCATCCTCATCGACGACACCTCGGACCTGACCCTGATGGAGCTGAGGAGCCGGGCCCGCCGCCTGATGAGCCAGCAGAAGCTGGGGCTGATCGTAATCGACTACTTGCAGCTTATGTCCGGACCCTCCTCGAGCCATAACGGCGGGGAGAACCGCCAGCAGGAGATCGCCGCCATCTCCCGGGGCCTCAAAGGGTTGGCCCGCGAACTGAGCGTGCCGGTGATCGCCCTCTCCCAGCTTTCCCGCGCGGTGGAGGCCCGCCCCAACAAGCGCCCCATGCTCTCCGACCTCCGGGAGTCGGGGAGCATCGAGCAAGACGCCGACCTGGTGATGTTCATCTACCGCGACGACTACTACAACCCCCACTCCGAGAAAGCTGGCGTCGCCGAGATCATCGTGGGCAAGCAGCGCAACGGCCCCACCGGCGTCGCGGAGTTGCAGTTCCACGCCCATCATGTGCGCTTCAACGACCTGGCCAAAGACGATGTCTGAGCCGCAACCGCTAGGGGCCCGCGCGCCGAGCCAGGTTGGGCCAGTGCTCGGCCTGGGCGTTATCGGGCCGCCCAGCGGCCAGGGCGTAGTCCCTCCCCGCGTAAACCAGTACCGGCGTCGGCAGCCTCGGCCCTCTCGATGGCCCATCTGCAAGGGGCCGAGGCCACGCTACACGCACCGTCACCTCCTGTTGCAGTTAGGCTGAGAAGCGGCAGCGGGGGGTGCTCGCCCCCCGCTGGCCCCCTAAAGCCTCTGGTTCCGATAAAAGCTGACGGGGTTCCGAAACAGCCGCTTAGGGTAGCTTGAAGATAGCACCCTCACGTTTCGGGCTTGTGACGTTTGCACGTCCTCGAGCCATACGGGAAAACCCCGGCCCCGTGACGTGGGTTTGGCCCGCTTGGGGAATGCGAAATGAGGGGGTCACGCCTCCCCATAACGCCAAGGGCCTTCTTGGCCACCTGCTGGCCCTCACTTGCGAGCGTCCTACGTGCTAGAATGCGTCGGCGCAAACTTGTTAATGCACTTGGATGGATTTCCGGCGTATACTGACGCTACACACTCTCCGAGGTGATCCCTTGAAATACATTCCGCTTGTGCTATTTTTCAGCCTATTCACCGCTTGTGGCCCTGGCCTGAACCCCAACCAAAAAATGGCCAACGACCCCCCTGGCGACGCCACCGGCGAAAACGGCACCAAATGGGATCTGTTAGGGGTAACGGCCGAGCGGCGTAGCGAGGCCCTGGTGCTCAAGCTGAGCTTTGCCCAGGAGGTAAAGCTACCCACACCCGGTAGCTCTGCCGATGCGGGCCAACTCACCGCGTATATCGCCCTGGACGCCGACCAAAATGTCTCCACCGACGACCCGGACTTGCGGGCAATTTTGGCCCCCCTGGCTAGTTACTGCTCGAGCCTCACCCCCAGCAGCTTGGGCGTTGAGTACCTAATCGAACTCTTCGAGCGTAACCACGACGGAGGCTACACCGTTTTGGGGAAAGGAGCGGAACAGGCTGGGGAAGCCACCCCCCAGTTCAAAGGCAATACCCTTACCCTTAGGATCCCCTGGAGCACTTTGGGTAACCCCCAAGCGGTCAGCCTGGGAATGGTAGTGGGGAATGGCCAGGAAAGCACCGACTGCTTCCCCAATCAAGGGGTCTTCGCCCTACCCTAGAGCGGTCACCACAATCGCTCGCCAGCATCATCGGGGATGGTGATCTCGCCTTCCAACCAGGGCTCGAGAAAACGGAGCCTGCGGGCCAGAGCGACCCCAGAATCTCTTCAAAGCTATCGGGGCAAAAGTCGTCGCAGCAGCCACACCGGCTTGAGCACCCGGTACAAAAAGCGCCAACGGGGCGCAAGGGGCCAGCGGGCTTGCTCCTCGAGGGTGGGGGTGGTCACTATCCGCAGCAAGTTGCTCAGCACCTGGGCACGGTCTCGAGGGTCTTCGCGGATCTGGTAATAGAAGCGGTAGCGCTGGGGCAGGGTGGGCGGGCCGACGTGACCTTCCAACCAATCCTGCTCGACCTGGCGCACCAGCCCCTCGAGCCGGGGATAAGCCGGAAAGCCGGGGGTGGGAACGCGCAGCAGGTGTTGCACCAGAGCAATCGCCAAAGCGAGCATTCGGTGGCTACGTAGCCGCTTGGCTTGCTGCCAGAGGTCATGGGTATCGAGCGGCTCCCCCCGGCGGAGCAAGAGGGCCAGGTCAACCAGCCAAAATATCCGCTTCCACAGATGGCGTGAGCCGTGAACGGCGAGGGTCAGGAGTTGATGCTCGAGGCCGAGGCTCTCTACCTGTCGCCCGAGCAGGAAATAGCTCCTGCGGCGCGGCCAGACTTCCTGTTGGAGGGGGAAGTGAAACTCGCGGGTGGAAAATCCCCAGTGCAGTTCGACCACCGCCGTCTCATCCCCGCGAGAAAAACGCCAGTGATAGCCAGAGGCTTCAGCACCGGGATGATCAGGCAGGTAGCCGGCCTCCTCGAGCAAGGCCCGCGCCGAGCGGGCCTGCTCGGGCTCCACCAGGATATCCAAGTCGCCAAATGGGCGCAGGCTCACGCTGCCGTAAAGCCACTCTGCCAGCAGCGGCCCCTTGAGGGCTAAGGCCGGGACTCCCCGATCCCTGAACAGCTCGAGCAGTCGCAAGAGCTCTTCGGCCAGGAGCCGATTGCGAAAGGCCTGGGCCTGGGCATAGCGGCGAAGCTCGGGGTCGAGCGATGGGCAGACTTCGCTCAGCACCGGCAGCAGACCGTGCCAGTTGGCCAGCTCGAGCAGGCCGGCCAGGTCCAGGCGGGCGGGGTCGGGCACAGGGCCACTCTTCAGCCAAGCCCTGAGGGCTTGGAGCAAGAAAACCATCTCGGGGCTAGGCGTAAGGGGCCTCCTCGAGCATACGGTGCAGACGCCCGGCCAGGGCTTCTAGGTCATGGCCGGTTTTGAGCCGGTAAGCGGGCATCCGCCGAACCAACCCCGCCAGCAGTTCTAGGTGCTTCTGGCAGACCTCAGGATGAGTCAGCAAGATGTTAGGGGTTAG
Organism: Meiothermus sp.; assembly: GCA_040290145.1. Classification (GTDB taxonomy): domain Bacteria; phylum Deinococcota; class Deinococci; order Deinococcales; family Thermaceae; genus Allomeiothermus. The sequence goes on from PSML01000017.1 coordinate 26,641, forward strand.
CGCCAAGAGGGCCTCCTCGACGCCTAGGGGGGTCAGCTCGCTGGTGGGGCGGTGGGCCACCTGGGGAAAGATGAGCAACCCCGGCCGGGCCGAGTTCACCCGCCGCGCTCCAGCCTCCTCGAGGCTCAGGCGCTTCTTGGGGTAGCCCTCGGTGGGCGCGTCCCGCAAGGCCGGGAAAGCCTGGCTAAACCAACGGGCGGTCTCCTCGGTCACATCAATTTCATCGGGGAAAGCGAAAATTTTCGACCCGCGCAAAAACACCGTGTCGTCCCCCAAAAATCCCAGACCCATCCGCAGCATGGCTAAGGTAAGGGTGGATTTACCAGCACCGCTGCTGCCGGCAAACAGAAGGGCGCGCTCCCCCAAGGCGAGGCCTGCCGCGTGGAGGTTATAAAGCCCCTGACGCCGCAACGCCTCGATCAGGGGCAGGCTGAACAGGGGGTGCGAAAGAAGCCATACCACCGCGGGATTGATCTCCCGGTAACGCACCTCGACCTTTCCCGAGCCAGCCTGGCAATGCACCCAGGCTTTACCACTGTAATCAATCCAAAGGGTATCCGTCTGAGGATAGTAGAGCACTTCCCCTTCGGGGGGATCGTAAACCGGGCGGTAAGGCCCTTCGGGTCGCAGGGGTGCGCAGCCCTGGCTGAAAGTAAAGAAGATCACCGGCTCAGCGGATGCCACCGATAACCGCCCCAGCCGAGCCTGCAGGGCCTCGAGCACCCTGTGATCATCGGCCCGTACGGAGATGCCCAGACCGTGCAGATTGTAGAGCCTCGTCTCCACATTGGCCTCAAAAGTTAGGGGTAGCGGAGGTTCCCGCTACCCCTAGCCTAAAACTTTTTAGAAACCGAAGGGGGTCGGTTTACCGCAACCACAGATGGTACCGCCAAGGTGTTTTCATTGGGGTTCCCCGGTCACTGACCCCAGTCGAGGTTAAGATCTTCCAAGCTTTGCAGCGAAACTCCTCCCAAGCCCACGCTAGCGGTGAAGTTGGGATCGTCGTGGAACATCACCATCACCCTCGAGCCCGGCTTGCCATAGGCCACTAACTGAGCGGTATTGTCCCCAGACTGCATGGCATGGGTCAGGTTGAGGTTGACGGTGCGATCTCCCTCAAGGCTGAGGGTCTGGCCAGTGGAGCCGTTGAGCCCCAAACGCAACAGACTAACCCCCTGCCCCTTGATCTGGACATAGCCCTCGACCTGAGGGATACCGCGTACGGTAGCACTAGCCCGACCCCACTGATTGTCGAGCTTGAGGTTGACGATCACCGGGTCGCAGTTGGTGACGTTACCAGCCACGTCGGTGACGCGGAGCATGACCCGTGAACGCTGGGTTTGGTCGATCTTGGTGGCCGTCACCATCACCGGGGTAGTGGTTCCTGCGGCGATGGGCGGCACCACGGTATTGGCGTTGGTGCTTTCGGTCACCTGGATGCTCGCCAAACCGCTGCCGCCATCCTGGGTAAAGACCGTGAGCACCACCGGCGGCCCGGCATCAATCCGCTCGATGCGGCACACCGGCGGGGTGGTGTCGGTTTCTGACTGTACCCAGGTCTTGGTCACAATGTTTGAGCGGATGATCAGCTCCTGGTTGTTCCGATAACTGGCTTGGATCTGGTCGGTGCCCGGCCCACCCGAACCGGTATAGGTGAAGCTGGCCTTGCCGGTAGTATCGGTGGTGGCGGTTCCGGTGATCCCAACGTTGGGACCGGAGATGACCTCGAAGGTCACAGCACGGTTGGGGATGGGATTACCGTTGGAGTCTTGTACCGTGGCCGTGACAGTGTGGCTGGTTCCGACCGGGTTGGTCGCCGCCTGCGGGCTCAGCACAATACCCTCGCCCACCACGGCGGTGGTGGCCCCCAGGGTCAGCGCAGCAAAGAAGATATTGTCGTCATTGGAGGGGTTTTTGGTAAAGACCTTGATGCTGGTATCTCCATCCTTAACAAAGGGCACCAGACTGTAAAGCTCGTCGTCGGAGCGGGCCTGGTCGGTAGCGTTGGGGGTGGCGTAGGGGTCAGCCGGGTTGGCGTTGCTGTCGCCGATGCCGCCCACCGTGAGCAAGGCCCCGTTAGCGGACTGACCGTCATCCTCGCCGCCCGCCGCGGTGGTCAGGCGCTGCCCGTTGACATCCACCTGGCTGTACTGCTGGGTTCCGAACTGCTGATAGCTGTACGAGATGCCCAGCGAGAAGTCGAGCTTGAAGCCCGGCGCGCTCTTGTTGATGGGGGTGGCCAAGCCGATGTTGAAGGTGTCCCCGGCGATATTCTGCGCCCCGAAGAGCAACACGATGGTGTTGTCCGAGGTCTGGCCAGGGTCATCGAAGACCACCGCCAGGATCTCCCCGTCGATGAGAGAGGAGTTATTCTCGGTGATGGTGAAGTTGACGATCCCCGCCGGAGCCGCGTCAATCTTGGTCTTGACCAGACTGGTCACGTCGGCCCAGTGGTTCTTGCTGCTAATGGAGTTGCTGATCACCAGATCCCAGTTGACGGCGGCCCCGTCAATCAAGACACCCCCGTTGGGAATGGTGTAGCCAGAAAAACCGGTGCTGGCGGAGGCCAGATAAGCCGCGCGAACCTTGGCTCCGGTTGGTTTATCCACTCGGATATTGCCCGTGGAACTGGTCGTACCGAGCCCGTCTACCGAGAGGCTCACCTTCCCGTTGAAGGTGAACTGGGTCGCACTCGAGCCCCCCAAGGACTGGGAGGTAAGCCTTTGGCTAAAGCCGTTCGGCACCGTCCCAGGTACACCCGAAGAAACATGGGGGCTTGAGCAAGCCGCCAAAGCCCCTAAGATGAAGGCGGCCAGCGCTCGTTTCCAATTTTTTCCCATAATTATTCCTCCAATACAGCTCCGTAACACGCACACCACAGCAAACGTCGAGCGGGATTATTCGGCCAAGCCCACCCCCTTTCGAGGAAACTGAAGCACAGGGCTAAAGCCCGGCCCTTCGCCCTCGGGTTCCAGGAAAGGCCGACCCTCTCGGGTCAGCCAACAGTGGCCGGTAAAACCTTGTTTCCAGGGGGCTACGCCAAAGCATAAGGAGATGTTCCAGCCCACCCTGCGTAGCGATCCATACAGGGTGAGGCCCCGCACCAAGCAACCGGAGCGCACCAACGGGCGGGCAAACTCGAGCGCCCAAAGCACCACCTGACCTTGCCGCTCGGCGCTCGAGCCCGGCGGTTCGGCCAAGGTCTGGGGCTCGAAGTATCGCATCAAGGTGGTCAACCTCAGCCGCAGAAGCAAGGGCATAAACAAAGCCAAGAAAAGGGCTTGCAAAAACAGCTTTCGCTCCTGTGCACCACGAAGGTTTTTGAAGATTTCAATCCGCCGGCGCAGCCAGTAAAAGCCTTTCATGGCTAAGTTCCTCGATTAGCTCCTCTACATCCTGGAGGATCTGCTCTAAGGGTGCGTCATACTCTGCACTGAGAATCTGCGCCACTGCCCCCAGGGTCTGCCCCTGTGCCACCAACTCCCAAATGCGCTCGCCTATCCCGTCTAAGCTGTAGTACTGTCCGCTTTCGACTTGTAAGACTATCAAAGCCCCGGACACGTGCTGGGCAACCACATTGGGATTGGTGATGTAACGACGCCGCTCGAACTGGGTCACCTACTCCTCCTGCCAAAGGCTTCTGGCTTGAGCTCTCTGAGGGGCTGGGTTTTGCAAGCCACTCGTGGCCGAGCCAGAAGCCCGATAGGCCACCTGCTCCTCAGCCACCCCACCTCAGCTAGAAGGAGAAATGCGTGAGCTTGCGCAGCAAGCCCAAGCGGCTCAGGCGAGGTTTGGTATAAGCGCGCTTCATAATATCACCTCCTCCGCGAGTGGCTTTTTGAACCCTTTCAACGTACGTTTTTCCACGTTACGAGACCGTTAAACCACGGCTTGGCTGGGTGAGGAGATTTAACGATTTTGCGTGAAGATTTATAGTTTCCTCATCATCTCTGACATGCATTAGTAACGGAAGCCTTCACGGGGTGAAAACTCCTGTAGAACATGGTGTACCCCTCACGCCCTGGCGACCTAGAGATCCAAAGATGTTTCATAAGTAACGTGGGTCTGTTAGGCGCGGCTTGAGCTTTAGGGGGATCGCCGGTAAGCTATTCTCACGTATGGGCTGGAGGTGGTTTTTTAGATAGCCTGCGGGAGTGCACTTCGACTCTCGCGGGCGGCCTCGTGCCGCCCGCCGGTTTTGCCCAGAGTTTGGCTATGCTAAAACCCGACGGAGGAGCCGTGAACCTGGATCAAGCATTGCACGAGATCGCTACCGCACAAAGCCTCGAGGCCCTGCAAAGCCTCAAGGTGCAGTACCTGGGTAAGAACGGGCTGGTGACCCAGGAGATGAAGACCCTGGGCCAGCTCTCCCCCGAGGAGCGCAAGGAGAAAGGCCGGTTGCTCAACGAGGTCAAGGGGAAGCTCGAGGAGGCCATAGAGTCCCGCGAAGCCCAACTCAAAGAGAAAGCCTTGCAGGAGCAGCTCGAGGGGGAGGCCCTGGACGTCTCCCTGCCGGGCTACGCCTTCCCCTCGGGCGGGCTGCACCTCATCAGCCAGATCCAGCAGGAGCTGCTGGAGATCTTCCGCAAGATGGGGCACAGCGTGGTCGAGGGGCCGGAGGTGGAGAGCGAGTTCTTCAACTTCGACGGGGTCAACATGCCCGAGTGGCACCCCGCGCGCGACATGCAAGACACCTTCTGGCTGGAAAAACCCGAGGGGTTCACCATCCACGGGCCGTTCGGGGAGCGGGTGAATGAGCTGGGTGGAGCCCTCCTGCGCACCCACACCTCGCCCATGCAGGTGCGCTACATGATCCAGCACACCCCGCCCTTCAAGATCGTGGTGCCGGGCCGGGTCTTCCGCTACGAGCAGACCGACGCCTCGCACGAGGCCATGTTCTTCCAGCTCGAGGGCCTGGTGGTGGGGGAGGGCATTACCATGGCCGACCTCAAGGGGGCCATCACCGAGCTGGCCCGGGGGCTCTTCGGGGCCGAGGGCAAGGTGCGCTTCCAGCCCACCTTCTTCCCCTTCGTGGAACCCGGAGCCCAGTTCGCCATGTGGTGGCCGGAGCGGCAGAAGTGGCTCGAGCTGGGCGGCTGTGGGATGGTGCACCCCAACGTCTTCAAGGCGGTGGACGACTATCGCCAAAAGATGGGCCTGCCCCGAGCCTACGCGGGCATGACCGGCTGGGCTTTCGGCTTCGGCCTCGAGCGGCTGGCCCTGCTGCGCTACGGCATCCCCGATATCCGCTACTTCTACCAGCAGAACCGGCTCTCCTTCTTGAGGCAGTTCAGAAACTAGTCAAACGCCCAGCACCAAAAGGTCTTCTGCGTTTAGCGTTTTGCGCCGGGCGTTCAGCGCAACCGGAGGTTGCCCATGCGAATCGTCCATAGCTGGCTCAAAGAGTTTTTACCCGATGCGCCCCGCCCGGAAAGGCTCGAGGAGTTGCTGGCCGGGCTGGGGCACGAGACCGAACGGATCGAGCACCTAAGCCTCCCTCACCCCAAGATCGTCTTCGCGAGGGTGCTGGCGGTGGAGTCCATCCCCGGCGCCGAGGTGCGCCGGCTCGTGCTCGACGCCGGGCGGGAGGTCCAGGTGGTCTCCGGTGCGCCCAATGCGCGGGCGGGGATCGGGGTGGCGCTGGCCCTGCCGGGGGCGCGGCTGCCTTCCGGCCTCGAGCTCTCCGCGCGCAAGATCCAGGGGCTGGAGTCGTATGGGATGGCCCTCTCGCCCAAAGAGTTGGCCGTGGGCGAGTACGCGGGCGGGCTGATGGAGCTTCCCGAGGACGCCCTGCCCCCCGGCACACCGCTGGCCGAGGCCTGGCCCGAGGACTGGGTGATCGAGCTCGAGATCACCCCCAACCGCGCCGACGTGCTTTCGGTGTATGGCGCGGCCCGCGACCTGGCCGCGCTGGGCATGACCTTAGTCCACCCCCACCCCCAGCCCAAGACCAC
>PSML01000018.1:0-32385 GCA_040290145.1 Meiothermus sp.
GGGGAAGCCCACTCAGCTCAGGGGTCAGGGCCGGGTGGACGATGAGGCCCGGGGGCGGGGTCTCGCCGGGGGAGTGGTGGTCGGTGACGAGCACGCTGATCCCGTGCTCGACTAGGCTCCTGAGCTCGGCGTGGTTGGAGATGCCGCAGTCCACGGTGATGAAGAGGTCGCAGGCCTCGAGGTGCTCGGGGACGCGGTCCATCAGCACCCCGTAGCCCTCCTGGAGCCGGTGCGGCACGAAGGCGTGCACCTTGGCCCCCAGCCGGGCCAGCCCGCCCAGGAGGATGGCTGTCCCGGTCAGGCCGTCGGCGTCGTAGTCGCCGTGGATGCGGATGCGCTCGCCCCGCTCGAGGGCCCCGATCACCCGCCGGGCAGCCTCCTCCAAGCCCCGGATCGGCAGCAGCTCTAAGGGCGGGTCGAGCCGCTGGGGGTCACGAAAACCCCGGTTATAGAGCACCGCCGCCGCCAGGGGAGGAATCCCCAGGGTGGACATGAGGGGCTCGAGCTCGGCCCGCGGGGGCCAGGGACGGAACTTCCAGATCATCTAGAACTCCAAAGCGCCCAGCGTCGGGTATGGCCAAAGATTTTTGCGATCCGCCCCACACTTTGGCGTTGGGCGTATGACACTTTACTGCACCTCGGGCCGGTCCGGGATGCGCACCACCTCCTCGGGGTGGGCCCGGCGCAAGGTCTCGACCTCGCTCCGCAGCTTGCGCAGCTCCACCACCCGGCGGCGCGAGAGGCGTTGAAAGCTCCACCAGTTGGCCAGCAGAAAAAGGCTCATCACCAACACCCCGGCCACAAAGCCCCCAGCCAGCAGGTAGGCCACGTGCAGGCTGCCCCAGGGAGTCCCCATCACCAGGGTCGGCTCGAGGCGGTACAGGCCGTAGCTCGTCCCCAGCACACCCAGGGTCAGCGCCATCGCCAACCAGTTGAGAATCTTCATGGCTCCAGTCTAAACCCACCGTCTCAGATCAATCCGCCCCTCATAGACCGCTTTGCCGGTGATGGCCCCCTCCACCCCCAGCCCTTGCAGGCCCTCGAGGTCGGCGTCGCGGGCAATCCCACCCCCGGCGATCAGGAATCCCGGCCAGGCTCTACGCACCTCGGCCACGGCCTCGAGGTCGAGCCCGGCCAGGGTCCCGTCCCGCCGGACGTCGGTGTAGATGAGGGTCTGAACCCCCCTCCGGTACATGTCCTTGGCCAGATCCCGCACGTCCTGCGCGGTGCCCTCGGCCCAGCCTGAGACCACCACCTCGAGCCCCCGCGCATCCAGGCTCACCGCCACCCGCTCCGGGCCAAACTCGGCCAGCATGGCCTCGAGCACCCGGGGGGCCTTGACCGCGACCGTGCCCACCACCACCCGCTCGGCCCCCAGGCCGAGGATCTCCCGGGCCGCCTCCACACCCCGCACCCCGCCCCCCACTTCGAAGGGGATCGCCAGGCGCTCCGCGATCCGCCGCAGCACGGGGCGGTTCTCCCCTCTGCCGGTGGCGGCGTCGAGGTCCACCAGGTGCAGAAAACGCGCCCCCTGACTCTGCCAGTGCAAGGCCGCCTGGAGCGGGTCCTCGAAGTAAACGGTCACTCGGCCAGGGTCGCCCTCGAACAGCCGCACGGCGCGGCCTCCTTGAATATCTACGGCGGGGATCACCAACACAAGGAGATTCTATCCCTTCAATAAATCTTCTTCCCCAGGAGGCTGCTGGCCAGTTCCACCATCATCTGGGCGGTGCGGTTCTCCCGGTCGAGGATGGGGTTGACCTCCACCAGGTCCAGGCTGGTGACGATCCCCGCATCGGCCAGGAGTTCCATCAGCAGGTGGGCTTCGCGGTAGGTGAGGCCGCCCTTGACCGGCGTGCCCACCCCCGGGGCCACCTCCGGGTCGAGCACGTCGGCGTCGAGCGAGAGGTGGATCTTGGGCAAGCCGCGAAGCCTCTCCACGGTGGCCCGGGCGATCTCAGGGACGCCCAGGGTGTCCACCTCCTTCATGGTGTAGACCGCCACCCCGCGCTCGCGCAGAAGGCCCACCTCGCCTTTGTCCAGGCTACGGATGCCGATCAAGACCACGTCCTCCGGGCGCACCTTGGGGCCTTCCCAGCCCAGGTTGACCAGCCGGGGGTCGCCCAGGCCGCACAAAGCCGCCAGGGGCATGCCGTGGATGTTCCCGCTGGGTGAGGTCTGGGGGGTGTTGAAGTCGGCGTGGGCGTCCACCCAGATCACCCCCACCCGCTCCTTCCGGCTGGCCCCGGTCACCGAGCCCATGGCGATGGAGTGATCCCCGCCCAGCACGATGGGGAAGGTCTCGGCGGGGAGTTCGAGCAGCTTCTGCAGGGTATCCGAGCAGGCCTTGCGGATGGTCTCGAGGTAGGCCAGGCCGCTCTGTTCGTGCTCCGGGCGGAGGCTTTCCACCACCGGCACGTCGATGTCGCCGTAATCGGTGACGGTATGGCCCAGGCTCTCCAGCGCCTCGTGCAGCTGCCCATAGCGGAGGGCGCTCGGCCCCATGTCCACCCCGCGCCGCCCGGCTCCCAGATCCATCGGTACCCCCAACACGCCAATTCGCTTGCGCATACCCTTTAGCATAAGGGTAATTTTCGCCGTCTGAATCTTATTTATTCATTTATGCATATCCACACGCATTTCTTGACCTTGAGGGAGGTCAGGGAGTACACTCAAAAGCTATGGACCATCCCGACCTACAGAGCATTAACCTGTCCCGGCTGCTCCGCGAAGGGGGCACCGCCGAGACCCATGGGGAAATATACGGGGCCATCCAGGCCGGAAAGGAGGCCTTCGAGCTTGACGGGCTAACCCTTTGGAAAACCTCGGTGACCGCCCTAGGAGACGGGGAGTTCTGGCTATCCGGCGAGATTGCCGGGAAGGTGATGATGGAGTGCGCCCGCTGCCTCGAGCCCACCCCGGCGGCGGTGCGAGCCTACTTCCAGCACATCATCCGCTATCAACCCGGCCAGCCTCAGATCGAGCTCATCGAGGAGGACGAGGAGGAGATCTACCTCTTTGGCCACCCCGACCTCGACCTCTCCCCCTTTTTGGCCGAAGCCCTCATCAGCGCAATGCCCTTTGCGGTTTTGTGCAAAGAGGATTGCCAGGGGCTTTGCCCGGTGTGCGGAGCCAACCGAAACGCAGTGGACTGCGGGCACGCAAAAACCCACCAAGGCGGCAAGCTCGCCCGTCTTAGGGGATTTCTCGACGAAGTCTGACAAAACCCCCCGAGTCTGCTATACTGGCAAGCCGTGCGCCCTGGCTGCCCCAGGGCTCGTAATGTTGGAGGACTGCAATGGCCAAGCACCCTGTACCCAAGAAAAAGACCTCAAAATCCCGCCGCGACAACCGCCGCAGCCACCACGCCCTCACCGCCCCTACCTTGGTGGCCTGCCCGGAGTGCAAAACCCTCAAGCCCCCCCACACCGTGTGCGGCAACTGCGGCTACTACGACGGTAAAAAGGTGCTCGAGGTCTAAGCCGCACTCGGGGAGGGATAGGCGCAGTTCCATGAACCATCCGCCCCGACGGCTTGCGGCGTCACCGGAGTCTATACCGGGTTCGGGCCAGCCCAGACCGGGCGGCCCGGTATACTTTTGGGAGTTATGAACGCATCCGCCCAGGGGGGCATCGGCATTCTGGCCCTCGGCACCTACACCCCGCCCAAGGTCATGACCAACCAGGACTTTGAGGCGATCATGGACACCTCCGACGAGTGGATCGTAAGCCGCACCGGGATCAAGGAGCGCAGAATAGCCTCGGACGACGAGTTCACCTCGACCCTGGCCTTCCGGGCCGTGGAGGACCTGATCCGGCGGCACGGGCGGGGGGCTTTGGAGGAGGTGGACCTGGTGATCGTCGCCACCAACACCCCAGACGCCCTCTTCCCGGCCACCGCGGCCTTGGTCCAGGCCCGCTTCGGCCTCCAGGCCGGAGCCTACGACCTGCTGGCGGGCTGTCCCGGCTGGGGCTACGCACTGGCCCAGGCCTACGCCATGGTGCAGTCCGGACTGGCCCGAAAGGTGCTGGCCATCGGGGCCGAGGCCCTCTCCAAGATCACCGACTGGAACGACCGTTCCACCGCGGTGCTCTTTGGCGACGGAGCCGGGGCCGCGGTAGTGGGCCGGGTGCCGCCGGGGTACGGCTTCAAAAGCTTCGTGCTCGGCTCGGACGGGTCAGGGGCTAAGGAACTGTCTATGGCCTGCGTGGCCCCTCGTCTGCCCGATGGCACCGCCTTGGCCAAGCACGCCTACATGAACGGGCGCGAGGTGTTCAAGTTCGCGGTGCGGGTGATGAACACCGCGACCCTCGAGGCCATCGAGCGAGCCGGGCTCGCCCCGGAAGACATCGAGGTCTTCATCCCCCACCAGGCCAACCTGCGGATCATCGACGCCGCCCGCGAGCGGCTGGGCTTGCCCTGGGAGCGGGTGGTGGTGAACGTGGACCGCTACGGCAACACCTCCACCGCCTCGATGCCCATCGCCCTGCAAGAGGCCCTCGACGCCGGGCGGATCCAAGCGGGCGACCACATCCTCTTCGTGACCTTCGGGGCCGGGCTGACCTGGGCCGCCAGCGTACTGACGTGGTGGGATGGGGAGGTGCGATGATCGCAGCTTTGTTTCCCGGGCAAGGCTCGCAGGAAGTCGGTATGGGGAAAGCCCTCTACCAAGCCTCGAGGGCGGCCAGGGAAGCCCTCGAGCGGGCCGAGGCCACCCTTCCCGGGCTCCTCGGGCTGATGTGGGAAGGCCCCGAGGACCAACTCAGGCTCACCGCCAACCAGCAACCCGCGCTCCTGGCGGTGGGGTATGCGGCCTACCAGGCTTACCGCGAGGCGGGAGGGGCGGAGCCGGCTTATGCTGCTGGACACTCTCTGGGCGAGTGGACCGCCCATGTGGCGGCGGGTACCCTCGCGCTCGAGGAGGCCCTGGGCCTGGTGCGTAAGCGCGGCGAGTACATGCAAGAGGCCGTGCCGGTAGGCCACGGGGCCATGGCGGCCATCCTCAAGGTTCCGCTGGAGGTCATCCTCGAGGAGATCGCCGGGATAGAGGGGGTGGAGCTGGCCAACCTCAACAGCCCCGAGCAGACCGTGATCTCGGGGACGGCGGAGGGGGTGAACCGGGCGGTGGAGGTGCTCAAGGCCAGGCGGGCCCGGGCGGTCTTGCTCCCGGTGTCGGCGCCCTTCCACTCCTCCTTGATGCGCCCGGCCCGCGAGCGGCTGGCCCTCGACCTACAGCAGGTCCGGCTCTCCTCGCCCAAGTTCCCGGTCTACTCCAACGTCACCGCCCACCCCGAGACCGATCCGCCGCGCATCAAAACCCTTCTGCTGGAGCAGATCACCCACTCGGTGCGCTGGGTCGAGATCATGCAGAGCCTGAAGGCCCGCGGGGTCAAGAGGTTCCTCGAGTTCGGCTCGGGCAAGGTACTCTCGGGGCTGGTGGGAAGGACCCTCGAGGGGGTAGAGGCCAGGAGTCTGACCCATCCTCAGGAGCTGGCCGAGGCCTTGGTCTGGTGAGGTATCCATGCGCAGAGCACTGGTAACCGGTTCATCGCGGGGGATTGGCAAGGCCATCGCCCTGGAGCTCGCCCGGCGGGGTCACGCCCTTGCCATCCATTACGGTAGCAACAAGCAAGCCGCCGAGGCGGTGGCCGCCCAGGCCCGAGAGCTCGGAGCGCCCCAGGCGGTGGTGCTGGGGGCCGACCTATCCGATTTGCGTGCGGCCAGCCAGCTCGTGGTCGAGGCCAACGCCGCCCTGGGGGGGCTGGAGATCCTGGTCAACAACGCCGGGATCACCCGCGACACCCTGCTCATCCGTATGAAGGACGAAGACTGGGACGCGGTGATCCAGACCAACCTCTCGGCCATCTTCCACACCACCCGCGAGGCGGTGAAGATCATGATGCGGGCCAGATGGGGCCGCATCGTCAACATCGCCAGCGTGGTGGGCCTCCTGGGCAACCCCGGCCAGGCCAACTACGTCGCGGCCAAAGCTGGGCTGATTGGCTTTACCAAGGTCGTCGCCAAGGAGTACGCCAGCCGGGGCATCACCGTAAACGCCGTGGCCCCGGGCTTCATCGAGTCGGACATGACCGCCAAGCTCCCCGAGAACCTGCGGCAGGAATACCTCAAACAGATCCCGGTGGGCCGCTTCGGCAAGCCGGAGGAGGTTGCGGGGGCGGTGGCCTTCCTGGTCTCGGAGGACGCGGCCTACATCAACGGCCAGACCCTCTGCGTGGACGGCGGGATGACCCCGCACTGAGGGCGGCCATGATCGATCTCAGCGGGAAGACCATCCTGGTCACGGGGGGCTCGAGGGGCATCGGCGCGGCCATCGTGCGGGTGTTGGCCGCGGCGGGGGCCGAGGTGGTGTTGCACTACGGGCAAAGCCAGGCCGAAGCTCAGAAAGTAGCGCGGGAGGCCGGGCGCTGCCATCTGGTCCGGGCTGACCTGGCCCAACCCGGGGCGGCTCGAGCGCTATGGCGGGAAGCCCTGGCCTGGAAGGGCCACATTGACGTGCTGGTCAACAACGCCGGGATCGCACCCTCCGCTGGCGTGGAGGATGAGCTCGAGCGGTGGAGCGGGGTTTGGAACGAGACCCTTCAGGTCAACCTGCTCTCCTTGGCCGACCTCTGCCGCGAGGCGATCAGGCACTACCGGGCTCGAGGCGGCGGCATCCTCATCAACATGGCCAGCCGGGCCGCCTTCCGGGGGGATAACCCGGACATGATGCACTACGCCGCCTCCAAGGGGGCGGTGGTGGCCCTCACCAAGAGCATCGCCCGCGGGTTTGGCCGGGAGGGCATCCTGGCCTACGGGGTCGCGCCGGGCTGGGTCGAGACCGAGATGGCCGCCGACTACATCCGCCTTCACGCCGCCGATATCGCCCGGGATATCCCCATCGGCCGCGTGGCGCCCCCGCAGGATGTGGCCTACACCGTGGCCTTCCTGGCCGCGGGGCTGGTCCCACACATGACCGGGGCCACCCTGGACATCAACGGGGCCTCCTACGTGCGTTGAGGCTCAGCCCACCCTCTTTATGGATCCAGGGGCTGTGGTAGAATCCCACACCGGAGGCTCAACTGCCCGAAGTCGAGCCAGGGGGTTTGACCATAACCCCAACCAGTGGAGGTTCAATCATGGCTGTTCTGGACGATGTTAAAGAGGTAATCGTAGACAAGCTGGGCGTGGATGCCGACAAGGTCACGCCGGAAGCCCGTTTTATCGAAGACTTGGGGGCCGACAGCCTCGACACCGTAGAGCTGATCATGGGCCTGGAGGACAAGTTCGGCCTGGAGATCTCCGACGAGGAGGCCGAGAAAATCCGTACCGTCCAGGACGCCATTAATTTCATCCAAAGCAAAAAGGGCTAAGGCGTCTTACGCCCTACGTCGTACGCCAGGGATTGCTCCCTGGCAAATCTTTTGAGGTTCGACGAGGGGGTAGGGGGTTCAACTATAATCTTCTCTATGCGACGAGTCGTCATCACGGGCATGGGGCCGGTCTCGCCCATCGGGATCGGCAACGAGGCCTTTCATAAAGCCCAGCTCGAGGGCAAGAGCGGCATCCGCCGCATCACCCGCTTCGACCCCTCCAAGCTGCGCTGCCAGATCGCCGGGGAGGTGGACGTCAACCCCGAGGAGTACATCGACAAGCGGGAGTTGCGCCGCCTGGACCGCTTCGTACAGCTGGCCTTGATCGCGGGCGAACTGGCCCTAAAAGATTCGGGGCTAGACCTGGAGAGGGCCGACAAAACCCGCATCGGCACCCTGGTGGGCTCGGGGATCGGCGGGATGGAGACCTGGGAGCTGCAATCGAAGACCTTTCTCGAGCGCGGACCAGACCGCCTTTCCCCCTTCTTCATCCCCATGATCATCGCCAACATGGCCTCCGGGCAGCTCGCCATGCGCTACGGCTTCATGGGACCTTCCTCCACCTCGGTCACAGCCTGCACCACCGGGGCCGACGCCATCGGTAACGCCTTCCGGATCGTGCAGCTTGGCGAGGCTGAGGTGATGGTGGCGGGGGGCAGTGAGGCCGTGGTCACCGCTATGGCCATGGGCGGCTTCGACGTGATGCGGGCCCTTTCCACCCGCAACGACGAGCCCGAGAAGGCCAGCCGCCCCTTCAGCGCCTCGCGCGACGGCTTTGTCTTGAGTGAGGGGGCCGCCATCTTGGTGCTCGAGGAGTACCAGCACGCCAAGGCCCGCGGGGCCCGCATCTACGCCGAGCTGGTGGGGTTTGGCCGCAGCGCCGATGCCTACCACATCACCGAGCCCCACCCCGAGGGGCTAGGCGCCGCGCTGGCCATGCGGGCCGCCCTCCGCGATGCCGGCGTCAGCCTCGAGCAAGTCGGCCACATCAACGCCCACGCCACCTCTACCCCAGTGGGGGACAAGGCCGAGACCAACGCCATCAAGCAGCTTTTTGGCGAGCGGGCCTACCGGATTCCGATCACCGCTACCAAGAGCATGACCGGTCACCTATTGGGAGCCGCCGGGGCCATCGAGGCCATCGCCAGCATCCAGGCCCTCTACCACGGGGTGCTGCCGCCCACGGTCAACCTCACCGACCCCGATCCCGAACTCGACCTCGACTACATCCCCAACACCCCACGCGAGCAGCAGGTGGACTACGTGCTCTCCAACTCCTTCGCCTTTGGGGGGATGAACGCCTCGCTGCTGTTCAGGCGAATTTAGGCTAAACCATGCTTTTCCCTCGCGAGCGCCTCGAGCAGACCGAAGCCCAAACCCTAGCCCCCTATGCCTCGAGGTCGGGCCAGAGCCGGGGACGCGAGTTCCCCGAGAAGGAGTCGGCCTACCGCACCGCCTTCCAGAAAGACCGCGACCGGGTCATCCACACCACGGCTTTCCGGCGGCTCGAGTACAAGACCCAGGTCTTCGTCAACTACGAAGGGGACTACTACCGCACCCGCCTCACCCACACCCTCGAGGTAGCCCAGGTCGCCAAGAGCATCGCCCGGGCTTTAGGCCTAAACGAAGACCTCTGCGAGACCATCGCCCTCTCCCACGACCTCGGCCACCCGCCCTTCGGGCACGCCGGGGAGCGGGTCTTGCACGAGCTGATGGTGGAACACGGCGGCTTCGACCACAACCGCCAGAGCTTGCGGATCGTGACCCACCTGGAGGAGCGCTACCCCGGTTTTCGCGGCCTCAACCTGACCTGGGAGACCCGCGAGGGCATCATGAAGCACGAGACCGTCTACGACGTGCCGGACGGAGCCTTCGAACCCAACAAGCGGCCCGGCCTGGAGGCCCAGATCGTCAACCTCGCCGACGAGATCGCCTACAACGCCCACGACCTCGACGACGGCCTGAGATCGGGCATCCTCTCCCCCGCCCAACTCGTCGAGGTGCCGCTGCTGCAAGGGCTGGCGCGGGAGCTCGAGTTCGACCTCGAACGGCTCTCCGAGTTCCACCGCCGGGTCTTCATCCGCGAGCTGTTGGGCTTCATCATCACCGACGCGATCACGGCCACCCACCGGGCCCTCGAGGCGGGCCGAATCGGAAGCCTCGAGGACGTGCGGGGCCACCCTACCCCTCTGGCCGGCTACTCCGAAGGGCTCAAGGCCCAGCTCGCGGAGTTGCGAAGCTTCCTCTACGCCAACCTCTACCGCCACCATCACGTCGTTCGCGAGGTCGGCAAGAGCAAGCGGGTGCTCACCGAACTCTTCCAGCAGTACACCGAACTCCCGGAGATGCTGCCGCCGGGGGTGCGCCAAGCCGTAGAGCGGGAGGGCTTGCACCGGGCGGTCTGCGACTACATCGCGGGCATGACCGACCGGTTTGCTTTGGAAGAGTACAGCCGCCTCTTTGACCCCCGAAGCCGGTGACGTCTCCGGCGGTCCCGCTTCGCATCTACGTTTTTCGGCCTTCCGTCCTCCCTCCGCTAGACTGGTTGCGTGCGCGTTTTCGCCATCGCCGACCCTCACCTCTCGCGGGCCTTTCCCAAACCCATGGATATCTTCGGGGGTAACTGGGAGGGCCACCCCGAGGCATTTTTTAGCGGCTGGCGCGAGGTGGTAAGGCCCGAGGATCTGGTGGTCATCGCTGGGGACATCTCCTGGGCGATGCGGCTCGAGGACGCCTTGCCGGACCTCCAGGACATCGCCGCGCTGCCCGGGGCTAAGGTGCTCTTACGCGGCAACCACGACTACTGGTGGGCCTCGATCGGGCGGGTGCGCTCGGCCCTCCCAAGCGGGATGTACGCCTTGCAAAACGACTCGTTGGTGATCGGGGAGGTGGCCATCGCCGGGACGCGGGGCTGGGATGTCCCCGGTAACCGCGAACTCCCCCCCGAGGACGACAAGATCTACCGGCGCGAGGTGGAGCGGCTGCGCCTGTCGCTCGAGAGCCTCAAGGGCAAATCCTACGGGCGGCTCGTGCTGGCCTTGCACTATCCCCCCTTTGGCCCCGGCGGGGAAGGGAGCGGATTCACCGACCTGATCGAGCAGTACCGCCCGGACGCGGTGCTCTACGGGCACCTCCATGGCGCGGACGGGCGGCGGCTGCCCCAGGACTGGAATGGCATCCCGCTGCACTTCGTCGCGGCGGATTATCTACAGTTCAAGCCCAAGCTCATCCTGGAGGTTTCGGGATGAAAATTTGCCGCACTTCCTGGACGCCAGATCGGGCGGCACGTCAACGGGGTGTTGAGCCATGGCAGGGCGGGGTCTCATCAAGGCCGATATCCGCGCCGGGCATCTGGGGCCCAATCCACCTCAACCTGAGCCGAATCAGCGGAGTCTGCCGAGCGCCTCGAGCGCGGCTTTGAGGTAAGGGTCCTCGGCCTCGGGGCTTTGGGTCCAGTCCTGGCCGATGGTTACGGCAGGGGTCACCCTATCATCCTTGAGGCTGCCGCCATCCGCCAGCACCAACTTGGCTTCGGCCAGCAACAAGGCCGAGCCGTCGGGAAGCTCGTGGGTGCGGAAGAGCTTGCCCCCGGTCTTGGTGGTCTGCCCGATGACCACGGTCTTCGGGCGCTTTTGCAGGATCGCCGCGGCCATGGTGGCCGAGCCGCTGGTGTCCTGATCCACCAACACCACCAGCGGCATCTGGTCGAGGTTGGGGGTGCGGGGCTGGATCGTGCGCCGCACGGTAACCTCGGGGCCCTCCAGGCTGTAGCGGGCTCCGCCCATAAAATGCCCCATGACCACCTCCATCAGGCCAATCCCGGCCCCCGAGCCGCTGCGCAGGTCGAGAATGAGCGACTTCACCGCGTTGTTGCCGGAGGCGATGGAGGCTAGCGCCTTGCTGAACACGTTGGGGAAGTCATCCCCGGTCAAGGCCCCGATCCACACGTAGCCCACGCTGGGGTCGGCCTCGAGCCGCCGGGCCTCCACCAGCGAGGAGGGAAAGTTAATGCGGCCCCGCTGGATGGTGATCTCTCGCGGCGGTTTACCGGGCGACTTGACCGTGAGGGTGACATTGGTACCGGCAGGGCCGCGAATCTTGTCGGTGCTGGGACAGGGCTGTCCGTTGACCGCCAGGATGAGGTCGCGGGGGCGCAGCCCGGCCTGGTCGGCGGGGCCTCCCGGCACCACCCACTGCACGGTGAGCCCCTCGCGGGCGGCGGACTGCATGACCAGCATCCCCACCCCGGTAAAGGTGGGGCTGGCCGAGGCCTGGGAGGCCGCGATCTGGGTGCTGCTCACAAAGGCGCTCTCTCCCCCGTCCAGCTCGGCCACCAAGCCCCGCAGGGCATCGTAGAAGGCCCGTTCGTTCTTGGCCTCGAGCGCCTTGGCCTTGTAGGACGCGGTGACCTTCTCCCAGTCCTTGCCGCCAAACTTGGGGTCCACGTAGCGCAGCCAGATCGTGGCCAAAAGCTCGTCCACGGTCTTGGCCCGCACCTCCGAGGTCAACTCCTTGGGAAAGCCATCGGTCTTCTCCAGGCTGATCCCCAGCGGCTCAGCCTGCGGGCAGGTCGCGGGCTTTGCCGGTTGGGCCAGGGTGGCCCCGACCAGTAGGAGTACGGCCAGCATCCTCTTCATCGCTCACCTTCCCTGTTTGGCTGCATTATCCGCCAAATTCTCTGAGACCGGGTAAAGGTGGCAGGCCACCCGATGCCCCGGGCCGATCTCGACCAGTTCTGGCCGAGTGGCCTGGCAAATACCCTCGATGATTTTCGGACAGCGCGGGTGAAAAGCGCAACCGGGGGGGACTCGAGCCGCATTGGGCGGCTCCCCGCCGATGACCTCGCGCATCCTGAGGCGGTTGTGGGCATCCGGTTCCGGCACGGCCCGCAGCAGGGCCTGGGTGTAGGGGTGGAGCGGGCGGTCGATGAGCTCTCGGGCCGGGGCCAGCTCCACGATCCGCCCCAGGTACATCACCGCGATCCGGTCGGCAAAATGCCGGGCCGAGGCCAGGTCGTGGGTGATGAAGAGGAAGCTCAGCCCGCGCGCGCTCTGAAGCTCGCGCAAGAGGTAGAGGATCTCCGCCCGGCTGGAGGCGTCGATCATCGAGACCGGCTCGTCGGCCACGATGTAGTGGGGCTCGAGCACCAGGGCGCGGGCCAACCCCACCCGTTGCCGCTGGCCCCCAGAAAGCTGGTGCGGGAATTTCGCGGCGAATTCCTGGGCGGGTTGGAGGCGGACGCTCCGCAAAGCCTGGATGACCCGCCGCTGGCGTTCCCCAGCGGAAAAACCCCCCTGGACCAGCAGGGGCTCCTCGACGATCTGGAACACGCTCATGTAGGGGCTCAGGCTGGCGTAGGGGTCTTGGAAGATGGCCTGGGCTCGTCTGCGAAAGCTTTTGAGGCTTCTCTCGGGGGACCGGGTGATCTCCTCCCCCTCGAAGCGGATGCGGCCTCCCGTGGCCTGGATCAGCCTCAGCGTGGCCCGGCCCAGGGTGGTCTTGCCGCTCCCCGACTCGCCCACCACGGCCAGGGTTTCGCCCCGGCCAAGCTCCAAACTCACCCCGTCCACGGCCCTGATCGGGATCGAGCCCAGCAGCCCCTGACGGGCGCGGAAGTGGACTTGCAGGTTCTCCAGGCTGAGGATGGGGTCCATGTCAGTCCCCGGCATAGAGCCAACAGCGGGCCAGATGGCCGGGCTCCACTTCGACGAGGGCGGGCGGTTGAGGGCAGCGGGCGAAGGCTTTGGGGCAGCGCGGCAGGAAACGGCAGCCGGGCGGAGGGCTGACCAGATCCGGCGGGGCTCCGGGGAGGAAGGCCGGCATCCGGTCGGAGTGGAGGCGGGGGATGCTGGCCAGGAGGCCTTGCGTGTAGGGGTCGAGGGGGCGCTCGAGCAGCCCTTCCAAGCTCCCCAGCTCGCGGATCTGCCCGCCGTACACCACCGCCACCCGGTCGCAGAGGTCCGAGGCCAGGGCCAGGTCGTGGGTGATGAAGAGCATCGAGAGGCCCATCTCCCTCCTCAACTCCTTGAGCAGGTTCATGATCTGGGCCTGCACCACCACATCCAAAGCGCTCGTCGGCTCGTCGAGGATCACCAGCGGGGGCTCGAGGGCCAGGGCCATGGCGATCACCACGCGCTGCTTCATCCCGCCGGAGAGTTCGTGGGGGTAGCGATCGTAGACCTCGATGGGGAGCCCGACCCGCTGGAGCAACTTTTCCGCTCGCCGACGGGCTTGGGGCCGAGGAATCCCCTCCACCAGCATCCGCTCGATCACCTGCTGGCCCACCCGGAGCACCGGGTTGAAGGCGTTCATGGCCCCCTGGAAGACCATCGAGATGCCCTTCCAGCGCACCTCGCGGCGCAGGGCGTCCTCCGAGAGGGGCATCAGGTCGCGGCCCTGGAAGCGGATCTGCCCCTCATAGCGGGCCACGTTCTTGGGCAGGGTGCGCATGAGCGCCACCGCTAGGCTGGTTTTGCCGCTCCCCGACTCGCCGATCAGGCCCAGGGCTTCCCCGGCCTCGAGCCCGAACGAAACCCCGTCCACCGCCCGCACCGGCCCGCGGGGGGTGGCGTAGTGGAGCACCAGGTCGCGCACGTCTAGCAGGGGCATGGGCCTCCTTTGGAGGCGCGATACGCAAAACGCAAAACGCCATTTCTTTTGCGTATCGCGTTTGGCGTTTGGCGTTTAGCGGTTGGCATCTTCAGGTCTCCCTCCTCAAACGCGGGTTGAGGATGGGCTCGAGCCCCAGCGAGATCAGCATGAAGGCCAGGGCGGTGAGCACGATCAGCAGGCCAGGCGGGATGATCCACCACCAGTAGCCGTTGAAGACCGCCCCGGTGCGAAAACCCTGCTCGAGGATCTGCCCCCAAGTCGGCAGGGTCGGGTCGCCCAGGCCGATAAAGCTCAGGCCCGCCTCGGCCAGGATCGCGCCGGGGGCGGAGAAGATCAGGGTGGCGAAGATGAAGGGGGCGATGTGGGGGAAGAGGTGGTAGGCGATGATCCGGCCCGTCGAACAGCCCAGGGCCCGGGCCGCCTCGACCTCGGGGGAGGAGCGCAGCGAGAGCACCATCGAGCGCACCAAGATGGTGAGCCCCGGCCAGCTAAAGAGGATCAGCATCAAGAGGACCAGCCAGAGCTTGGCCCCCAGCACGAAGACCACGAAGATCAATAGCGGCAGGGTGGGCACGTTGTTCACGATATCGGCCGCCCGCTGGATCAACAGGTCGGTAGGGCCCCCGGCGTAGCCGCTCACCAGGCCCAACGCCGTGCCGAGCAGGGTGCTCAGGGTTGAGACCGCCAGGCCGATGGCCAGGGCGATGGGCAGCCCGAAGAGGAGTCCTTGAGCCAGGTCGCGGCCCTGGCTGTCGGTGCCCATCAGGCCGTAGACCGCCCCACCCACCACGAAGCGCACCAGCCCGACGCTATCCTGGGGGTTGTCCAGGCGGACTTTGGCCTCGAGCCGGTACCCCCCCTTCAGCACCACGAAGCGGCCGTCCACCACCGTGCCGAACAGGGCCAAGGGGAGCTGCCGCCCCACCTCGTCGAAGTTGAGGTGGGGGTCGTACTTCTCGGAGAGGAAGTTGTACGCCGCCTCGACCGCTGTCGGCTCGGTCTCGAGCTGGACCCGCAGGGGCTCCTGGAAGTTGCGCCGGTAGGGGGGGGTCTCCCCCGGCTGCGGCCCGCCCGGGACGGTCTGGTAAAGCCGCACCGCTCCCCCGTCCGGGCGGATGAGGACGGCCTCCACGGTGGGTGGGTGGGCCTGGTAGGTCACGTCCCCGACCGAGAAAGACAGGAAAGTCGGGGGCTGGCTGGCCTGATAGTCGAGCGGGAGGACGTAGGTTTTGACCTTGCCGTCGGTTCGGGTGGGGGTGCGGGCCTCGAGGATCCTGTGCTCGGGCCGGTTCGCCCCGAAGAGGTTGGTCCAGACCGGCGGAGCGGTCTTGGGGTAATCGCCCCACAAGGCGGGGTTGCTCCAGCGGGCCGGGCCGAAGTCGGCGGGGAAGGTCAGCACGACGTAGGCCGCCACCAGCAGCAAGACCCCGAAGAGCACGGTCCCGGCCTTTCCGGGCGCGCTGCTGAGGAGTTCAGGCAGGACGTCCGACAGCCTCCTCATAGCGAACCCTGGGGTCCAGGACGAGGTACAAAAACTCCAGGAGCAACCTGGCCAGCACGTAGATCAGGGTGAACATAAAGGTGAGCGCCACGATCAGCCCCTCGTCGGGGGTCCCGGCGATGGCGTCGTAGTACAGCCGCCCCATCCCGCTCCAGTTGAAGATGGTCTCGACCAGGATCGAGCCGCCCAGGCTGCCCGCTAACCCCAGGATCAGCCCGGTCACGATGGGCGGGGCCGCCACCCGCAGGATGTGCCGCCACAAAACCACCCGCTCGGGCATCCCCTTGGCCCGGGCCACGTTCACGTGATCCTCCTGGGCGATGTTGAGGGTCAGCGTGCGGACGGAGTAGATCGAAGGCCCGATGCTCACCAGCACCAGGGTCATCACCGGCAAGACCGAGTGCCGCAGCAGGTCGAGGAAGCGGGGCCAGCCCCCCTCGGGCGGGGGGACGCTGTACATCCCCTCCGAGGGCAGCCAGCCCAGCCGGTAGGTGAACAGCAGGATCAGCAGGATGCCCAGCCACCAGGTCGGCAGGGCGTTGGAGATGGCGGCCAAGTAGGTGATGAAGCGGTCGATGCGGCTCCCGATCCGCGTGGACAGCCACACCCCCGCCGCGATCCCGATGAGGGCGACCAGGATGGTCGAGGTCGTGAGCAGGAGGATGGTATTGGGCAGGCGCTCGAGGATGATGTCGGCGATCCGGGTGCTTCCCGAATAGCTGCGGATGCTGCGGGCATCGCCCAAATCCAGGGTCAGCACCCGCGTGACCAGACCCGGTATCCGCACCCACCAGGGCCGGTCCAGCCCGTAGGAGGCGCGGAGTTCGGCCGCCCGGGTTTGCAGGGTTCGCTCGAGCTCGTCCGGGTCGCGGATGCTCCCGGCCAGCGAGGAGCGCAAGCCGCGAATCTCCTCGTTCACGGTGGCCTCGAGGATGCGATCGGAGAACCCGGTAGCCCCCAGGCTCGCCGCCAGCAGCACCAAGACCGCGATGAGCACCCCAAAGAGGGTCACCGCCCGGAGGAGAAGGGGACGCAGGATGTCCACGGATGACTACTGCCCTACGTTCAAATCCAGGCTCCGCTCCGCCACTGCCGCGACCCCGTCGCTGTAGGCCGCGATAAAGAGGCGGTAAAGGCCCGGGCGCAGGTCGCGGGTGACGCTGGCCTCGAGGGAGAGGGTGAGATCCCCAGCCCGGGCGGGGCGGGTCTGGCCGCTCGAGAGCACCTTGGCGCTGCTGGGATCGACCAACAAGTAGCGCAACCCGATCTGGCCGGGGCCACGCACGGTAGCCTTCACCTCCACCGCCCGGCCCGGCACGACCCTGGGGGCCTCCACCCGGGTGATGGTCAGGTCGGGGGCGTCACCCAGGTAGAAGTTGCCCGGCTTGAAGGGGTAGCTGGGATCGCGGAAGGCCTGCAGCTCAGCGAACTGGGCGGGGGGGTCGTACTTGGCCAGGAAAAAGGGCCCGTTGCTGATGACCAGGTGACCGTATTTGTTGAACCAGTCCATCGCCGCCTGGTAGCGGGCCTTGGCCTCCGCCGGGCTGACCAGACTGCGCCCGCCGACCTGGAACACACCCGCCGGCACCACATTCTCGCTGGCCAACTGGCGCAGGGTGCGCAGCACCGCCCGGGCGTCCTTGTCCATCACCAGCGAGAGCCAGGGCACATCGTAGCGGGCGGCGGCAGTATCGGAGTAAGCAGCGCGGCGTTGTCTGAAGACCAGGTCGTCCATCGCGGCCAGGACCTCCCAGGGCATGGCCAGGCCCGAGGGCGAGGCGTAAGCGGCGATCTGGGACGGTTCGAAGTGCCAGTAGTCCACGTAGACCTCGAGCCTGTTGGCATCCACGATGCGGAATCCCTTGAAGGTCTCAAGCAGCGGCCGGCTGGTCACCGCGATGGCCGTCTCGATGCGGGACTTGTCCGGGTTGTAGGCCAGGTCAAAGCCCTGGGCGATGGAGTAGATCACGTCGGCCATGGTGATGGGCTGGCCGTGGTGCCACTTGCTGCGGAAGTAGCGGGAGTAGTCGAAGGTGACCCGGCTGGTGGCCCTGGCGTTGGCCGCCACACTGGCCCACTTTCCACCCTGGGCATCCCAAACTACGGCGTCGCCCGGGATCTCGAGCTTCCCCGCAGGCCCCGCGGTCTGCACCTGGAACTCCGCCCGGAAAGGCTGCACCTCCCCGGTGAAGGGGTGGTTGCGGAGGGGGGGATCCACCATGTTGCGGAAGATCTCCGTGCTGTACACGTCCCCGAACCCGCCCACCGGGTTCCAGGTGGTGCGCTCGGTCCAGACCCAGAGGTTCCCCACGGTGAGGGTGTCCTTGCCGGGGATGTAGGCCTCGCGCAAGGCATAGGGGTTGCGCGGTCCGGCCACGATGTCCTCGGTGATGCCGGTGAGCTGGGCACTGGCCGGGAAGGTGTTGACGGCGGTTACCAACCAGATCCGCACCGACTCGTCCAGGCCCAGTTTGGTCATGCGGCGGTAGAGCCCGTTGCGCTCCTCCTGGCTCTTGAACTCGCCGCGGAAGAGCTTTTTGCCCAGGTCATCGAGCTCCTTGTTCTCGTACTGCCAGAAACCGGTCTGCTGCCAGCCCGGCATGTTGCCGATCCAGGGGGCATAGGCGCTGTTGATGCCGGCGTCGTCGTAGCGGGAGGGGGCCCCCCGGCCCCAGCCCTCGGTGTAGAGGTGCCACTCGAAGGCCTTGGGGTCGGAGGAGTAGACCGAGAGCACCGCCGGGGCAAAGGTCTGGTAGGACATGTTCACGGTGAACCCGGCCTTCTCGAGCTCCGAGCGGATCAGGTCCCCGATCTCGCGGCGCTCGTCCTCCACGCGGGCGATGAACTTCAGCCGGACAGGCTGCCCACCGAACTGCCACTTCCCGCCCACCAGTTGGGCTCCGGCCTTCTGCATGGCCGCGGTGATCTGCGCCCGGGCCCGCTCCGGGTCATAGCGGATGCCCGAGCCCCGGTCGAGGTCGTAGATGGAGAGGAAGTCGAAGTCTCGAGGCGAGAGATGCGTCACCATCGGTAGGGCATTCCCACGGAAGAGGTCTCGAGCGATGAACTCACGGTTCACCAACAGTTGCACCGCCTCGCGCACCTCCTTGATGGAGAAGGGGTTGAGCTGGCCCTGCGGCGCGGGAGCGGGGTTCAGGATGAGCGAGAGGGCGGTAGCGGGAGCCTGATAAAGCCGAACGTCCCGCTGAGCGCGCAACTCCTGGGCGGCAGCGGTCTTGAGGCTGAAGAGGTACAGATCCATCTGCCCGGCCTTGAGGTCGAGGGGGGCCCGGTCTACGTTGAAGGCCCGGAAGATGACCCGCTCGGCGGCGGGGCCGGGTTTTTGGTGGGGGGGCCGGTAGGCGCTGTTCTGCGCCAGCGCGGTGAGCAGCCCGGTCAGGGCCAGGTAGATGAACCCTTTGGGCAGCATGGACAGGCTCGGCATCATTTACCTCTTGGGCGGCGCGGGCAGGGAGCGCTGGAGTTGCTCGAGCCGCTGTAGGAGTTGCTGGTTGGTCTGCTGCAGCTGGGTGAGTTGCTGTTGCAACCGCTGGATGACTTGCTGGCTGGCCTGCTGGACCTGGGCCAGTTGCTGCTGGAGCTGCTGGATCTGGGCCTGGTTGCGGTTGATCTGGTCTTGCAGCGCGGCCACCTGAGGGTCGGCGCTGGGGGTTTGCAACCCTTTGAGCAGGGTCTGGATGTTGTTGAAGCCGAAATCGGTGAAGTAGCTGGCGGTAGCCAGGTTGCCACTGGCGTCCACCACCCGCATGTTCTGCGCCCCCTCGGCGGTGATGGGCATGAACAGAGCAGTGCTGAAGCGGCCCTCGAGGTTGGTGCGGGCCGTCGCTACCACCGCGTCCCCCAGCAAGACAAAGACCGTGGAGTCGGGCTGGTAGTTGAAGCCTTGCAGGGTGATGTTCTGCCCACCTGGCCCGGCGTTGGGGGAAACGAAGATCTCCGGCTGTTTGATGGTGCGCCCACGGGCGAAGCCGATCTTTTGGTTGAACCCGCCGAACTCGCCCAGCCGGGCGTCCGACCAGAGCATATACACGTCCTCGTCGGTGGCCTTGATGGCGAAGTAATCCCCGATAAACTGCCCGCCGGGGAAGGCCCGGTTGGGGTTGGAGGGAAAGTCGGTGACGCGGGTGTCGCCGTTTTTGACCCCCTGGTCCTTCAGCTCGAAGCCCCAGGTGTCGCCGCGGTCCTCTGAGCGGGTGTAGTAGATGTGGTAGCGGGTCTGGGACTTGTCGTCGCGCAAGTCGCCCCACATCGCGTGCAAGGTCCCTTTGGGGCTCACCGCGATGGTGGGGAAAAACTGGGTCCGGGCGGTGTTGTCGGCGTTGAGGCGCCGGGGGCGGGTAAAGGTGCGCCCGCCATCGGTGGAGCGGATAAAGAACACGTCACCGTCGTCGGCGGTCTTCTCCCTCGAGCGGGCCGCGAAGACGATGTAGACCTCGCCCTTGGGCCCGGTCGCCATCTGGGGAAAGCCCCCTGACCACAAGCGGAAGTTGCTGGTGCGAGCCTTGAAGGGCAGTTCGTTGAAGGCCGCGGCCTGGACTGGCTTGGAGAAGGTGGCGCCGCCGTCGGTGGAGCGGGCCACGTAGATCTCCCCGATCCCCTTGAAGCTCTCATCGTCGGTGGAGTCGAAGTAGGCCACGTAGACGCTGCCGTCCGGGGCCACCGCCACGTTCCCGCCCTGCACCACCCGCTTCTTGCCCACCGCCTCGCCCCTGCCGCTGTCCTCCCCGGCGGCCTCGCGCACGGTGGGGCTGATGGCGATGGGAGCGCTCCAGGTGGTCCCCCCGTCCTCGGACTTGACCAGCCGGATGGTGGTCAGGGTCTCGCGCCGGGCCAGCGAGAGCACCTCGTCGATGTAGAGCACCTCGTAGACGCTCTCGAAGTCGGTGTAGACCACGTAGATGTTGTCCCGGGTTGGGTTTTTGGGGTTGGGGCCGGTGGCGATCCAGGGCTTGTCCAGGAAGCCCACCTGGATCTCGCCGCGCACCCGACCCTGGCGATCGGTGGTGAGCTTGCCGGTCTCCACCCGGCTGCGGGCCGAGGAGAAGGTGGCCGGCCAGTTGAAGCCGCCGTCGTCGGACTTGGCCACGGCCATACTGGAGACGACCGCGGTGAGCGAGAAAGGCCCCACCTCGAACTCCTCGAGGCCCAGCGAGATCCCGGTCATGTAGAGGTTGCCCTGGCGATCAAAGGCCAGCACCGGGTCGCCCGCCGAGGCCAGATCATCGAGCAGGTAGGGTGCTTGGTACGGTCCCTCCCAGCTGCCGCCCCCATCCTGGCTGACATAGCTCACCAACGAGGACATGTTGTAGTCGATCACGCCCATCACCAGGTGATCGGGATCCTTGGGATCCACCGCCAGGTGGGGCTCGGTCTGGATGGGGATATCCCCCAGGTCGCGGGTCACCAAGATCCCCCGGCTGAAGGCCGGGGCCGGATCACGGAAGGGCACCAAAGCCGCTGCCGGGGCCTGCAAAACCGGACTAGGTCCAAAGCGCCCGAAAGCAGTCGAAGCCGCGGCGAACTCTTTACGGAGCCCTTCCCCCTCATTCTCCCCACGCAAAGCCATCGCCAGCCGGGGGTTGAGCCCTTGGCTGAGTGTCCACATCGGGCCAGAGAGCCATTTGCTGATCGGAGCCAGCAGCTCTACCGGGCTGGGTAGATTGGCCCGGGGCAGCTCAGACCCCTGAGCCCATACCGCCCCATAGAGGCAAACCATCAACCAAAACCCACGGCCCCACTTTAGCGCCATACGCTATTCCTCCCTCTAACGACCCGTGCCCACGATGTCCAGGAACAGGTCCAGGTGATTGATCACGGTTTGCAGGATGGCATTGGTAAAGTTGGTGAAGCTGTTGCGAAACTCCCGGGCTCCACTTTGCACGAACACGCGGGCGGCCTCCTCGGAGGAGGTGAAGTTTTTGTCGCGCCAGTTCAGAAAAGCTGGGGCTGTCTCCCCCACCCGCGCGGCCAGCGGGCCGAGCCGCACCGGGTCGGACTTCACCGCCAACTCGCGCAGCCGCTGGATGTAGGCCTCTGCCTCCGAGCGGTCGTCGGGGAAGTCCTTGCGCAGCTCGGTCAGGAGTTGGCGATCCACCTCGATCACCGCCGCCAGCTGGCGCAGTTGGGCAAGCTTTTGCGCGTCTGTCCCTTGGGGAGCCTGCTGGGCCCACACCCAAACCCCACAGGCCAGCCCGAGCATAACCAATGTAGACCAACACCGAAACTTTGTCATGACCTCACCCATTCCGCTAGAGGAGCGTAAGAAAAGTATACGCGTCGGGGAAAAAACTTCGTGTCTCCCAACGCAAAGAGCACCCGGGCGACCCTCTTCTTTTCGTGCGCCGGATGTCGGGCGGCCATTCGCCTTATCATGGGCGCATGATCACCGCCTTCGTGATGATCCAAGCCCGGCGAGAGCTGATCCCCGAGACCGGGGAGGCCATCGCCGAGCTACCCGGCGTGGCCGAAGTCTACTCGGTAACGGGGGAGTGGGACCTGATCGCCCTCTTGCGGCTTGCGGATTTCGAGCAACTCGACGACGTGGTGACGATGGGCCTACGAAAGATACCTGGGGTTGAGCGTACCCAGACCTTTTTGGCCTTCCGCGCCTACCCCCGAAAGCTGCTCGAGCAGGGCTTCGGGCTGGGCTCGGAGGTCGCCGAGTAGGATAGGATCGGCGCCCGTCGCTGTTCGGGCCGGAGTGAGCCCCGGCGCGGATGTCCAGTTCCTGCTCTGTCCAGCATGATCCGAATCCTCTTCGCCATCCAAGGGGGGCTTTTTGCCCTTGGCCTGCTGTGGATGAGCCTGGCCGGTTATCCTCCTTTGCGCTCCCCCGACGCCCTGCGGGATACGGGGGCGTTTTTTCTGCTCTTTGGAGGGTTGTGGGGGCTCGAGCTGAGCTTTTCCCGCCTCTTCCCTCACTCCTTCCGCCACGCCGAAGCCCTGCACCGCCAACTGGGGCTCGCCCTGCAGCAGGGCGGGCTAACCCATTGCCAAGCCCTGGGACTGGCCGGGGCCTCGGGGCTGGGGGAGGAGTTTTTCTTTCGCGGCGCCTTGCAGAGCTTTTTGGTCGGGTGGCTGGGCCCGCTGGGGATAGGGGCTCAGGCGGTGATCTTCGCGGCCTTCCACCCCGTCCCCGACCGCAAGGCCTGGGCCTACCCGCTCTACACCCTCCTCGCCGGGCTCCTGTTTGGGCTCGGCTACGCCCTCACCGGCAGCCTCATCCCCGGCATCCTGGCCCACTACCTGCACAACGCCCGGGGGTTTTACGAACTCCTCGAGGCCAAGGGGTGAACCTTCCACCGGCTACCCCTTATGATTTGGGGACAAACAGCGTTTCGCTGCATCCCAAAAAGGGGGGAAAGCCGTGGCCTACCAACACATCCAGGTTCCAGACGGAGAGAAGATCACCATCCAGAACGGTCAGCTTCAGGTTCCCGACCGGCCCATCATCGGATTCATCGAGGGCGACGGAACCGGCCCGGACATCTGGCGAGCCTCCCAGCCGGTGCTCGACGCCGCAGTAGAGCGGGCTTACCGGGGCCAGCGCAAAATCGCCTGGGCCGAGATCTACGCCGGGGAGAAGGCCAACGCGGTCTACGGGAGGGTGCTCTGGCTGCCCGAGGAGACCCTGGACTTCATCCGCGAGTACCGGGTCGCCATCAAGGGCCCGCTCACCACGCCGGTAGGGGGCGGTATCCGCAGCATCAACGTGGCCTTGCGCCAAGAGCTCGACCTCTACGCCTGCGTGCGGCCCGTGCAGTGGTTCGAGGGGGTGCCGAGCCCGGTGCGCCACCCCGAGCTGGTCAACATGGTGATCTTCCGCGAGAACACCGAGGACATCTACGCCGGGATCGAGTGGGCGGCAGGAACCCCCGAGGTGGGGAAGCTGCTCGAGTTCCTGAAGGCCGAGTTCCCCCAGGCTTACGGCCAGATCCGCTTCCCCGAGACCGCCGGGATCGGGATCAAGCCGATCTCCCAGGAAGGCACCTACCGGCTCGTCGAGGCCGCGATCAACTACGCCATCGCCAACAACCTACCCAGCGTGACCCTGGTGCACAAGGGCAACATCATGAAGTTCACCGAGGGGGCCTTCCGCGACTGGGGCTACCGGCTCGCCAAGGAGAAGTATGGGGCCCAAGACCTCGAGGGCGGCCCCTGGCTGGTCCTCAAGAACCCCCGCAGCGGGCGCGACCTCATCATCAAGGACGTGATCGCGGATAACTTCTTGCAACAGATCTTGCTGCGCCCGGCGGAATACTCGGTCATCGCCACCCCCAACCTCAACGGTGACTACATCTCCGACGCCTTGGCGGCCCAAGTCGGCGGGATCGGGATCGCCCCCGGCGCGAACGTCAACTACTACACCGGCCACGCGGTCTTCGAGGCCACCCACGGCACCGCGCCCAAATACGCCGGCAAGGATCAGGTAAACCCCTCCTCGGTGATCCTCTCCGGGGAGATGATGCTGCGCTACCTGGGCTGGACCGAGGCCGCCGACCTGATCCTCCAGGCCATGACCAAGACCATCGCCCAAGGGCGGGTTACCTATGACTTCCACCGGCTGATGGTGGCGGAGGGCCGAGCCGCTACCTTGCTCAAGTGCAGCGAGTTCGGGCAGGCCCTCATCGAGAACATGGGCTGATCAAGGTGTACGCTATACGCCCTGCACCAAAAGCAAGACCCCCATAGAGCAGAGGGGGTTGCTTTTAGACGTCTACGCCCGAGATTATGCTTGCCGCTAGCGGGGCTGAGCCTTGAGCGAATCGCGGATCTCCCGCAGCAGCACGATCTCCTCGGAGGGAGCGGCGGGAGCTTTGGGCTCGCTGGTCCTTTGCAGCAGGCGTTTCATCGGGACCACGATCACCAAGTACACCAACACAGCTTTGATCAGGAAGCTGATCACGGCATTGAGGAAACTGCCGTAAGCGATCCCGCCTTGCCCCTTGGCGTCGGCGAAAAGCCGCAGGTTGGCAAAATCCGGTTGCCCTCCGATCAGGCCGATGATCGGGGTGATGATGTCCTTGACCATGGAGTCCACCACCGCGCCGAAGGCGGCCCCGAGGATCACCGCTACGGCTAAGTCCACCACGTTGCCCCGCAAGATAAAGTCCCTGAAACCCTGAATCATCCCTATACCTCCGTTTAGGATTGAGTGGTTCAGGCAGGAGAAAGGGTGTCGCTTTATGGCCTGGCCTGCCGGCAAGTATGTTTCGCTGGCTGGAGGGGTGGGTGTCTTTCAGACCACAATCCCGGCCTTGCCCGCTGCCGGTCTGTTCCTCCGGGCCTGGCTATTGCACAGATCTTTACCTGCCCCTTAAACTTAGGGCGTACCCGTTTGGAGCTGCTCGTAAAAGCCCGGCATTGTGCGCTGGGTCTGAGCAGGCCAAGGTACACCGGTCCCCGATGAGGGCACTAGGCCAACTCAAAGCGTGGGACAGAAGGAGCCAAGCATGGCGAAGATCCGGCTGGAGAACGTGTACAAGCGCTACGGCAGCAAGGTCACAGCGGTCAAGGACTTCAACCTCGAGACCGAAGACGGCGAGTTCGTGGTGTTCGTGGGCCCCTCGGGCTGCGGCAAGACCACCACGCTGCGCATGATCGCCGGGCTCGAGGAGATCTCGGAGGGCAAGATCTACATCGGGGAGCGGCTGGTGAACGACGTGCCCCCCAAAGACCGGGATATCGCCATGGTCTTCCAAAACTACGCCCTCTACCCGCACATGAACGTCTACGACAACATGGCCTTCGGGCTGCGGCTGCGCAAAGTGCCCAAGAGCGAGATCGACACTCGGGTCAAGGAAGCGGCCCGCATCCTCAAGATCGAGCACCTCTTGCAGCGCAAGCCGCGCGAACTCTCGGGCGGTCAACGCCAGCGGGTGGCCATGGGCCGGGCCATCGTGCGTGAGCCCAAGGTCTTCCTGATGGACGAGCCGCTTTCCAACCTCGACGCCAAGCTGAGGGTGGAGATGCGCGCCGAGATCGCCAAGCTGACCCGCCGCCTGGGCGTCACCACCGTCTACGTGACCCACGACCAGGTCGAGGCCATGACCTTGGGTCACCGCATCGTGGTGATGAAGGACGGCGAGGTCATGCAGGTGGATACCCCCCTCAACCTCTACGATTTCCCTAACAACAAGTTTGTGGCCGGGTTCATCGGTTCGCCCTCGATGAACTTCATCCGGGCCAAGGTTGAAGGAGCCGGGGATGCTGTTTATCTTACCGGCCCGAGCTTCCGGGTGCGGACCAACCCCAACCTGGCCACCCCGCTCAAAGCCTACAGCGGCAAAGAAGTCTGGCTGGGCATCCGTCCCGAGCACCTGGGGCTTAAGGGCTGGACAGCCATCCCCGAGGCCGAAAACATCATCAAGGGCACGGTCGAAGTGGTCGAGCCGCTGGGCGCGGACAGCGAGATCCACGTGGACGTAGGGGGCACGGTGATCACCGCCAAGGTGGACGGGCACGCCCCGGTACGCCCCGGCGACACCGTAGAACTGCTGGTCGACACCGGTCGCACCCATACCTTCGACGTCGACACCGAAAAGAGCATCGGACGCTCCACCACCGTGCACACCCGCGACCAGGCCCGGGCCTAAACCCTCCGGCAGCACAGGGCACCCCTCCGGGGGTGCCCTTCTGGTTGGCGCCGGGCCTAGCGGTCCGTACGTTCCTCTCACCCCATACCCAACACGGTCCCTGGCTGCGGCCCTTATGATAGGGGGCGTGAGCAGTTTTCGACCCTTTGTGATCGGCGTGGCCGGCGGAACCGGGAGCGGCAAGAGCACCGTGGCCCAGGAGGTGCGGGCAGCGGCTCTCCCCAGCCAGGTGGCCATATTGGAGATGGATCACTACTACAAAGACCAATCCGACCTCCCCTTGGAGGAGCGAGTCCGGGTCAACTACGACCACCCCCAGGCCTTCGACCTCGAGCTCTACCTCGAGCACGTGGCCCGGCTGGTGCGCGGGGAGGCCGTGGAGCGGCCCCAGTACTCCTTCGTGGAGTACACCCGGCTGCCCCAGACGGTGCGGATCGAGCCCGCCCCGGTGGTGGTGCTCGAGGGGGTGCTGGTGCTCTTCGACGAGCGGCTCCGCGACTTCATGGACCTCAAGGTCTTCGTGGACACCGACCCCGACGTGCGGTTCATCCGGCGGCTGGAGCGCGACATCGCCGAGCGGGGCCGCAGCGTAAAGAGCGTGATCCGCCAGTACCTCGAGCAGGTGCGGCCCATGCACCTCTCGTTCGTGGAGCCCTCCAAGCGCTACGCCGACCTCATCGTGCCCCACGGGGGTAAGAACCAGCCGGCCCTGGCCGTGTTCACCGCGCGGATCCACAGCCTCCTGCACGGGGCGAAAGTGGGGGAACCCGCGTGAGCCCGGCCACCCTCTTGCGCGCCCTGATCGTGCTGGCCCTGATCCCCAGCCTGCTGGCCCTCTCCCCCCGCCTGCGGGCCGAGCACCCCGGACCGGTGGTGCTGGTCATGGACGGCAACGCGGCCCTCGAGGAGGCCCGGCTGAACGGCCAGACCCTCGAGCAGACCCTGGCCCAGTACCGGGAGGAGGGGATCGGCGGGGTAGCGGTTTACGAGCAGACCGTGGGGAACCTGCTCGAGCAGGGCCTTTTGCTGGGGCAGTCGGGGGGAAACCTAAGCCTGCAGTACCCCCAGGCCGGGTTTCGGCTGGGCTGGTCGTACTTGACCGGCGACCCCGACCTGCTGCGGCGCATCGCGGCCCAGTGGATCATCCCCAGCGAGTTCCGCAGCGCGGGAGGTCGTACCTGGCTGGGCACGCCGGTCAACGTGGCCGCCTATCCGGTAGGTTACGATGCCGAGTTGATCCGCCGGTTGAAGGCCGAGGGCTACTACCTGGTGTTCCGCCCCATCAACGCACCCCGCCGCAAGCTGCCCACGCCCGGTTCGGGGGTTTCCATGGTCCCTCCTGAAGCCGACGCCATCGTCTTCAGCGGCACCGAGGTGCTGGGCAACCCCAATCAGCTCGAGGAGGTCATCCCACTTTTACGGGGCAAGCCCATCGGCTGGATCGAGGCCACCCCCCAGGAAGGCTTTCCCCGCCTGGCCCGGGAATTGCCGGTGCTGCGGCTGTTTAGCCTGAAGCCGGAGTGGCAGGACAAGCTCAAACCCGCCGAGGTAGCCGACAAATTCGTGCTGGCCGCCCGCGAGCGGGGGCACCAGATCCTCTACCTGCGCCCCTACTCCACCCCGGAGGACACCCGAGACCTGCTGGTCCGCCTCAAAGACGATCTCCAGCGCTCGCACATCCCCATCGGCACCCCAAAAGTCCGGGATTTCACCCCCTCGCCGCTCCGCCTGGCGGCCTGGGTGGGGGTGCTGGCGGGGCTGGGCTTGCTCGCCTTGGGCTACCCGGCGGGGTGGGGCTGGCCGCTGGCTGGACTCCTCTTGCTGGGGGCGCTGGGGTACGCCCGAAGCGATGCCGGTCCGCTCCTGGCGGCTTTGGTCTTTCCAGCGCTGGGCTTTTTGGAGCGCCGCCCGGGGATGGGGCTTTGGTTGGCCGCGGTGCTGTATGCCCTGGCGGGGGTGGTGTTCCTGGCGGCCTTGGGAAGCGACCCCCGCACGGTGCTGGGGCTCGAGACCTTCAAAGGCGTCTCGCTTACGCTGGTCGTTCCACCTCTATTGGTGGCCCTCTCCTTCCTCCCGGCGGCCTGGAAACCGGCCCTCGAGCGCCTGTGGGCACACCCGCTGCGGCTGGGAGAGGTGAGCCTGGTGCTGTTTGGCCTGGCGTTGATCGCCTTGGCCGTGCTCCGTCGGGGCAACGACGCGGCGGGGGCCATCGTGCCCGAGTGGGAGTTGCAACTGCGGGCCTGGCTGCAAGACGCCATGGTGCGGCCCCGCTTCAAGGAGATCTTCGCCCACGCCCTGGCCCCCATGGCCCTTTTGATCCCCTGGCCGACCTGGATCAAAAACGGGATGCTGATCCTGATCGCGGTGGGCATCGCCTCGATCCTCAACACTTTTTCCCACTACCACACGCCTTTGGAGATTTCGTTGTTTCGCGTATTGAATGGCATCTTGGTGGGGCTTATCCTGGGTGGAATAGGGCTCTTAGGGGTACGGAGGCTACGCAGATGGTGGTTGGGGTAAGCGGGTACTACGGGTTTCAGAATGCCGGGGACGAGGCCATCCTGGAGGCCATCGTACAGGAGGTCAAGCGGCGTGGACACGGGGTGCTGGCCCTCTCCAAAGACCCTCCCGCCACCCAGGCCCGCTACGGCATCCAGGCGGTGCCGCGCAGCAACCCCTTCGCCCTGTGGAGGGCCTTTGGCCGCATTGACCTGCTGCTCTCGGGGGGGGGTGGGCTCTTGCAGGACAAGACCTCGCCGGGTAGCCTGCTCTACTACCTCACGGTGATCGGTCTGGCCCGGCGGCGGGGCAAACCGGTGTACGTCTTCAACCAGTCGTTGGGACCGCTCTCGCGGCGGGGCGAGGGCTGGGTGCGGCGCAGCCTGCGCGGGGTCAGGACCTTTTTCCGTGACGAGGGCTCTTTGGAGTATGCCCGCAAGCTGGGGCTCGAGGCCCAACTAGGGGCCGACCCGGCCCTGCTGCTCCAGGCCCCACCGGTGGAGCGCGAGAGCAATCTGGTGGTGCTGGTGGTACGGGCTGGTCTTCCCGAGGCCAACGCCACCCTCAAAAAAGCCGGTGAGCGCCTCTTGGCTGAAGGCTACGAGGTCATGGCCCTGGGGCTGCAGCCCGGCCACGACGAGCCAGCCCTGGAGGAGTTACACCCTTTTACCCGTGAGCTGGCCTGGGATCCCCGCCGGGTGATGTACCTTTTGGCGCAAGCCGGGTACGTACTCTCGATCCGGCTCCACGGGGCCATCCTGGCCGCTGCGGCAGGAACCCCCTTCGCCGGGCTTTCCTACGACCCCAAGGTGGCCGGGTTCTGCCGCGACGCGGGGGCCCCTTTTCAGGAGCTACCCGGCAAAGCGCGGGGGCTGGTCGAAGCGGTGATCACCAACCGCCAGCCCAACTGGGAGGCCATCGAGACCATGAAGGCCCGCGTCCGGGCCTCCTTCGACCAGGTGCTCTCCCCCATCGACCAGCCGGGCAAGGTCAGCCGACGCTGACCCCTCACAAGGCCGGGACAAGAGCCATGGAGAACGCGGCGCTCGAGGCGGGCACGAAAATCGACCAGCGGGCCAAGCCTGCCAGAGCTTCTTTTCTCCCGTTTTCAGCTTGACAACGTCCCCACCCGCACCCCCACGAACCTGGCGTACTGGGCCAGTTCCTCCAGGGCTGCTTCCACGGAGCTGCGCATCAGGTATTCACCCGGCGAGAGCCGCTTGAGCATCAAGAAGGGCGGCCCCGAGAGCACCTCCAGGATCTGCCGTACCGTGTCCGGGTCAAGTCCCATCTCCCCCACCCCCTCCATCACGTCGGCCAGCAGGAATACCTTTTGCGAGGGGACTTCGGCCAGACTCAGGAGCACCGCCGAGAAGGCCGCGCGTTCGCCCAAAAGGCCGCTGATCTCGTCCTCCAAGCTCTCCAGCGCCTCTAAGTCGAGCTGTCCGGCCTGGAGCATCCGCTCCACGTCAAGGGCTCCCAGGGGAAAGATGGTGCGCAGGCGGCTCAGTTTTTGCAAGGCCTCGGGCGAGACATAGCCGAGCCCCAGGCCACGGGCTTCCCTCAGGGCCTCCTCGCGGGCTGACTCGGGGGCCACCAAGGCCGCGTAGCGCACCGCGCCGGAAGCCCGCAGCTCTTGCAGTTCCATGACATTACCTTCACCCAGCCGCAAAAGGGAGACGGTGTAGCTCCGGCGGCCCAAAGCTGCGCGGAAACGCCAGGGGGCGGTCTCCGATTCGCGGGAAAAGCCCAACCGCTCGAGCTCGTGGGCGAAACCGGGGGGCTCCAGCGGAACCGGGGTGTGGGGGTAGAGCACCTCTTTGGGGTAGGGCGTGACCCGGATGCGCTTTTGCTGGCTCGGCTCCGGCTTCGCGCCGCGCCGCTCGGCCTCGGGGCGCGAAGGGACCGGCTCTTTCAGGCCCTCGCCACCCACCGCGCGGGGCCGGGGTGGTTTGAGGCTGGCCGCCTCGAGCAGGATGTCCTCGCCCTCGAGCCGCAGGTAGATGGCCTCGTTCACCCCCAAGCGCCGCTTGGCGTAGTAACCGCCCAAGCCGGTGACCCGGTTCGCCGTCCAGTCCACCTCGGCCTCGTAGGTCTCGCCGTCTTCGTCCATAAAGCGAACCCTGGACTGATTCTGCTTCAAAAACTGCCGCAGACTGCGGGTCAGGTGCATGCTGCCGGTTTGTAAACAGGTGCTGGTCAACACATAGCGTCCGGTCATACATCCTCCAAGGCAAGCGGTTTTCCAGCGGTGAGCATGTAATACATCTCCTTCGCCACCCGTAGCGTGGCCTCCACGTCACCCAGCGCTCGGTGTCTGGACACAATGGTGTCCAGATCGAAGGCCCAGGCCAGGTGGTCGAGACCCCGTTTGGAGAGTCCAGGAAGTGCGCGTCGTGCCCAGGCCACCGTATCGATCACTTCGTTGTCCATCTTATACCCAAGGCGCAAAAAGCGGGGCCGGAGGAAGCCCAAGTCGAAAGGCGCATTTTGAATGATTAAGGTGGCGTCTTCGAGCAGCGGCCAAGCCTCCTCGAGCACCGTGTACACGTCGGGAGCCCCCTCCAGGTCGCGGCGGGTGATCCCGGTGAGGCGGGTGATCCAAGGTGGAAGCGGCCCGCCGGGGTCCACCAAGCGCTGGAAGACCTCCCGTCGGTCCCCTTCCAGCCGGATCAGGGCGATCTCGATGATCTCGTTCTCGAGGGCGGAGAGGCCGGTGGTCTCGAGGTCCAAGACCACCACCGGCTTGCCTTGCGGCGGGAAGGGGTTGCGCCACTCCCACAAGCCCACCTCTTGGGGGGCCTGTTCAAAGCGCCCGTCCAGCAAGTCCTCAAGCAGTCGCGTTGCCCATGCCCCCCGGCTGGCCAGGATCTCCTCAGCCAGGCCGGCCTTGGGGAGCGACCGGCCCTCCTGCCGCAGTCGGCGGGCGATGCGGGTGGCCAGGCGGTAATGGGTAGGGCTCATGGCTTGGCCACTCTCCCGGCGCTGGGCTGCGGGGGTCTGGGCTCGAGCATCGGCCTTATCCTCTTCCCAACGGGGCGACCTGGGCGAACTCCCCCGCCGTAGCCTGCTCAAACCGGTCCGCCAGCGTGAAGAGGCGTTCATCCTCGAGCGCCTTGCCCACCAGCTGCACCCCCACCGGCAGACCCCCCTCGAAGCCTGCGGGGATCGAGAGAGCGGGAAGCCCAACCAGGTTGATGGCCACCGTATCGATATCCGAGAGGTACATGGCGAGGGGGTCTTCAAGCTTGGCCCCCAAGGGGAAAGCCGGAGAGGGGCTGGTCGGCGTGAGCAGCAGGTCGGCCTGGGCGAAAGCCGCCTCGAAGTCGGCCTTGAGCCGAGCCCTGGCCCGCAGAGCCTGGCCATAATAGGCCTCGTAGTAGCCCGAGGAAAGGGCAAAAGTGCCCATCAGGATGCGCCGTTTGACCTCCGGGCCGAAACCTGCCGCACGGGTCTTCATCATCGTGTCCACGACATCGCTACCCTCCACGCGCAGGCCATAGAGGGTTCCGTCGTAGCGGGCCAGGTTGGAGCTGGCCTCGCTGGTGCAGACCAGGTAGTACGCCGCCAGGGCGTACTCCAGGCTGGGAACGCTCACCTCCACGAAGCGTACGCCTTCGGCCTCGAGCCCCCTGCGGAAGCGCTCGAGGGCCTCCAGCACCCCCTGCGAGTTCCCGGCTTGGATGGCTTCCTTGACGATCCCCACGGTGAGCCCCTGGGGTTTATCCTCGAGCGCCGCGGTGAAATTCGGCGGAGCCTCGAGGCTCGTCGAGTCCAGCGGGTCGTG
>PSML01000019.1:0-24185 GCA_040290145.1 Meiothermus sp.
CATGCTATGGGGGAGTCCATGTATCCCACGGACGGGGGATTATAGCTCCCCCACACCCCCTCTTTTCTCTAAAGACCCGCACCTATCGCGGGGGAAAGATGGGAAGCTCGAGCAACCTCCCACGCGGGCTGCGCAGAGCGGAGAACAGCAGCGTCTGGGCAATCTCGCCAGGATCAATCCACCGGCGGAAATCAGCCTCGGGCATGTCCTTACGATTGTCCGGGGTGTCGATGGTGCCCATCGGGTAGAGGATCGCCACCCGGATATCGGTACCCTCCACCTCCGCGTCCACCGAACGCAAGAAGGTAGCCACCGCGCTTTTGGCCGCGGCATACAGGGCCTTGTGGGGCCCCTTCCCCTCCCAGGCCGCAGCGGCGGCGAAGCCAGCGATCAGGCCATCCCCCTGCTCGAGCAGGGCGGGCAGCACCGCCCGCACCGCGTAAAACAGGGACTTCACGTTGCGGTCGAACATCCGGTCATACACCCCTGGGTCGGCCTCTTTCACCGGCCCGAAGGCGAAACCGCCCACGGTATGGATCAGCCCATCCAGGCGTCCCATCCGGCTTCGGACCTCGCCCACCAGGGCCTCGGTGGCGGCGTAGTCGGTCAGGTCAAGGCCAAACCCCAGCCCGCCCAGCCTCTGCGCGCGTTCTTTCACCGCTTCGGCGTGGATATCGGCCAGGGCTAGCCGGGCTCCGGCCCCGGCGAAGGTCTCGGCGATGGAGGCCGCCACCGGCCCGCCCCCACCGGTCAGAAGGTAGACTCTTCCGTCCAGGTTCATATACGAGATTATCGCCGGTGTCGGGGGGACAGGCAAACATCAGCCCGCCCTGGCCACCCGGCTACGCAGGTTCTCGACCACCCAGCGGGTCGCGGGGGATTTGTTGAGGGTGTAGAAGTGAATCCCCGGAGCCCCCGCCTCGAGCAGCTCGAGGGCCTGGCGGGTGGTGTGCTCCACCCCGATCTCGAGCACCGCCTGGGGGTCATCGGCGAACTTCTCCAGTTGGGCCAGGAGCGGAACCGGCAGGCTGGCCCCGCACATCTCGGTGAAGCGGCGGATCTGGGCCAGGTTGGTGATGGGCATCAGCCCCGGCACGATGGGAACCTCGATCCCCACCTTGCGGGCCCGCTCGACAAAGCCCAGGTACAGGGCATTGTTGAAAAAAAGCTGGGTGACCAGGAAATCCAGCCCGGCCTCTACCTTGCGCTTGAGGTTTTGCAGGTCGGCCTCGAGGCTGGTGCACTCCGGGTGGCCTTCGGGGTAAGCCCCTCCGGCTACGCTGAAGGCGTCGCCGTAGCGCTCGCGGATAAAGGCGACGAGTTCGCTGGCGTAGCGAAACCCGCCCTCCACCGCCCGGAACTCCCCTCCTCCCTTAGGGGGGTCGCCCCGGATGGCCATGAGGTTCTCGGCCCCTATCTGGCGCAACCGCTCCAGCACCTCGCCGATCTCCTCGCGCGTCGAGCCCACGCAGGTCAGATGGGCCATCACCTCGAGCCCCACCTCTTTTTTGATCCGCTCCACCCATTCCACCGTCTTGACCCGAGCGCTTCCCCCCGCCCCGTAGGTCACCGAGACGAAGGCCGGCTCGAGCGGTTTCAAAACGCGCAGGGTGCGGAAAAGCTGGGCCTCGCCCGGCTCGGTCTTTGGCGGGAAAAACTCGAAAGAGAACAGCGGCCTGCCCGGGGCGAACTGGGTGTGAATCTTCATACCGCTCTCTACCAGTGTAGCGCGGGAGGGCAGGAAGCGATGAGGGGCCCGCTCCATGCTGGTTTGGCCCTCGGGCTCGCTTCCCTCTTCCCAAGCCGTATGGTAAACTCGGAAGGCTTGTGTTTGGCGGGTGGTAAAATGCCCGCTCGTTCAGAAGGAGAAGAGGTATGGAATACCGGCTCAAGGCCTACTACCGTGAAGGCGAAAACCCCGAGCGGCTGCGGGATTCAGGCAAGCTCCCCGGCATACTCTACAACAAGCAGATCAACCAAAAGGTCTACGTGGACCTCGGCGAGTTCGACAAGGTGTTTCGCCAAGCCTCCATCCACCACGTGATCACGCTCGAGCTAGACGGCAAAACCCAGGACGTGCTGGTTCGCCAAGTCAACCTCGACAAGCGTAAGCGCCGCCCGGCCCACGTGGACTTCTACGCGCTCTCGGATGAACCGGTGGCGATGTATGTGCCGCTCAAGTTCGTCGGTACCCCTCAGGGGGTTCGGCTGGGTGGGGTGATGGATGCCGTGCTGCGCGACGTAGAGGTCAAGGTCTCGCCCCGCAACATCCCCGACTTCATCGAGGTGGATGTGAGCGGTCTGGGCATCGGGGACAGCCTGCACCTCTCCGACCTCAAGCTGCCCGAGGGGGTCAAGCTCAACATGAAAGGCGACTCCACCGTGGTGACCATCGTGCCGCCTGAAGACGCCGAGAAGCTGGTGGCCGAGACCGCAGCCCCCACCGCTGCCGAACCCGAGGTCATCAAGAAGGGCAAGGTCGAAGAAGAGTAACACCCAACGCTTATGGCCGATGGCTGATAGCCCCTCGAGGCTGTCAGCTTTTTGCCTTGAGCTGCAGGGGATACGCCATGAGCTTCCTCATCGTCGCACAGGGCAACCCCCAAGCCCAGTACCTGCGCAGCAAGCACAACGTGGGTTGGCAGGTGCTCGATCGGCTGGGCCTGGAGTTCCGCATCAAAGGCGACGCGGGGATCGCTGAGCTCACCCTAGGTGACGAGAAGGGCTGGGCCATGAAGCCCCTCACCTACTACAACGCCACCGGCAGGGCGGTAGCCCCCTTCGCCCGCTTTTACAAGATCCCCGAGGAGCGCATCCTGGTGATCCACGACGAGCTAGACCTGCCGCTGGGGAAGATCCGCTTCAAAGGAGGTGGGGGGAACGCCGGGAATTACGGCCTCGAGTCCATCACCCAGGCCCTGGGCTCCTCGGCTTTTCACCGCCTCAGGATCGGCATCGGTAAGCCCCCTACCCCCGAGGAGGGGGCGGATTGGGTATTGAGCGGTTTTCGGCCCGATCAGCTACCGGTGCTGGAGCGGGTGCTCGAGGCCGCCGCCGAAGGCGCAAAGGTGTGGGTGGTGGAGGGCTTCCGGGCGGCCCAGCAGAGGTTCAACGGCCTTGATCTGGCCAAGCCCCCGAGCCAGGGGAAGCCGTAGCCCGGGCCCTCAGGTATTCCTCGACGTGGGCCTGGAAGAGCTCCATCAGGCGCCGGGTGTGGGGACCGACCTGGCCGCTCCCCACCGGTCGGTCGTCGACCTGGGTCACCGGCATCACCCCGCGGGTCGAGCTGAGGATGAAGGCCTCCGGCGCTGCAAAGAACTCCTCCAGCCCGATGTCCCGCTCCTCGATGGGGAAAAGCCCCCGCGCCACCCCCAACAGCCGCCGCCGGGTGATGCTCTCGAGCACGTCCCTTCCCGCCGTCACCAACACCCCCTCCGGGGTGATGATCCCCAGCCCCGAGCGGGCCCCCTCGAGCATCCGCCGCCCGTCGTGGTAGAGCACCTCCACCGCGCCAAGGGCGCGCATCCGGGGGATGAGCTTGACCGCCATCAGGTAGTCGGTGGTCTTGGCCTCGGGCAGTTCGCGCACGTTGAGCTGGGTGATGACCTTCACCCCCCGCTCGTACTGCTCAGGCGGGTAGGGCTTGACCTCAGCCTGGGCGATGATCAGGTTGGGGGTGGTGGGGGTGAAGGCGTCGGGCGAGTAACCCCCGGTGAGCACCAGCTGCACCCCGGCTTCTTGTAGACCGTTGGCCTGGAGTAGCTGGGCCACAAAGCCCTGGATCTGCTCGAGCGTCCAGGGCGGCTCGAGCCAGAGCATCTGGGCTGAACGCTGGAAGCGAGCCAGGTGATCCTCGAAAAAAAGCGGGATGCCCCGCATCACCCGGAAGAACTCAAAGGCCGCGTACCCACGCCGCAAGCCCAGGTCGCTGACGTGGATCTTCGCGTCTTGCTCGAGGGCCAGTTCCCCGTTGAGGATAACGTACTTGGCCATAGATCTTCCTTCAGGACCCCGGGAGGTTTTCGGCGGCTCGAGCCTGAACTCCCCTCCCCGGTTACTTTACAGTATCATCAACAACGTGAGTGAGTTACGCATTTTACTCATCGCCGGGGGACGTTCCGGGGAGCACCAGGTCTCCCTCTCCTCGGCCCGGGGGGTGCTGGCCGCCTTGCCCCACCCCACCGACCTGGCGGTGATCGCCAAAGACGGAAAGTGGCTGTGGGGAGATGCGGCAGGGCAGGCTTTGCAGGCTGGAAGCGCGGAAAGGGGCCAGTATGCTTTCCCGCCCCCCATCGAGTGGCGGGCTTATGCCGTGGCCTTCCCCCTCCTACACGGAACGCTGGGCGAAGACGGGACCATCCAGGGGTTTTTCGAGATCCTGGGGCTGCCCTACGTGGGGGCCGGGGTCACGGCCTCCGCCTTGTGCATGGACAAAGACCTCTGTAAGCGGGTGCTGGCCCAGGCCGGGATCCCGGTGGTGCCCTGGGTGAGCTTTTACCAGGGCGATCGGGTGCCACCCCTTCCCTTCCCGGCGCCTTACTTCGTCAAACCGGCCAACACCGGCTCCTCGGTGGGGGTCAGCAAGGTCAGGGCCGACCAGGACGGCAAGCAAGCCCTCGAGGAGGCCTTCCGCTGGGACCGCAAGGTGGTGATCGAACAGGGGCTGGAGGGGGTGCGCGAGCTGGAGATTTCCCTGCTGGGCAACGTCCAGGCCCACTCGAGCGTGGTCGGCGAGATCACCTACCAAAGCGAGTTCTACGACTACCAGACCAAGTACACCGAGGGCAAGGCCCGCCTGCACATCCCCGCCCCGATCTCGCCGGAGCTGGAAGGCCGCATCCGCGAGCTGGCCCTGGAGGCCTACCGGGTGCTGGGGGTGCGGGGGATGGCCCGGGTGGACTTTTTTCTGAGCCAAGATGGTCGGCTTTACCTCAACGAACTCAACACCATCCCCGGCTTCACCCCCACCAGCATGTACCCCAAGCTCTGGCAGGCCTCGGGGATGAGCTATCCGGAGCTTTTAGACCGCTTGGTGCGGCTGGCGCTCTCCTGACGGGCAGGAGCCGGGCACATGGCTTCAGCCGTGGAGCACCTTGGGCAGGTTCTGCCACAGGATAAAGGCCCCCATCAGCACCAGAAACCCGGCAAAGCCGCGCCGCAGGCTGAGAGGATCGATCCCCCCAAGCCCAGCATCCCCAGGGCCAGACCGATCAGGACGGCGCCCATCCAGGCTAGGAGCATGGGACCTCCTCAGGTTTGACTGCGGCGGGGCGCTCGAGCGGATACCCCTGGATACCCCCCACCAGTTTGCCCACCGCAAAACCCTCGTAGGCCAGCCCGGCCTGGTACCAGGCCATAATGCCGCCATCCAGGTTGAGCAGGTTCGAATACCCCTTGGCCGCAAGCCAGGCCGCGGCCTGGGCGCTACGGCAGTAGAGCACCACGGGCTGGCCCTTAGGGATCTCGCCAAAGCGCCCGGCCAACTCCGATAAAGGGATGGGCTGCGCGCCCGCGATGCGCATCTGGGCAAACTCCTCGGGTTCGCGCACGTCCACAAAGAGGGTGTTCTGCTCGTGCAGCTTCCGGGCTTCCTGGGGGCGGATCTCCTTGTAGGGTACAGTTAACATGTCTCTCCTCAGACAGGGCTTGTGCAGGGAAGGCCGCCCTCGAGGTGCCAGACCTGGGGGTGGCCCAGATTCTGCAGCTTCTTGAGGGCTTCTTGCGAGCGGTT
Organism: Meiothermus sp.; assembly: GCA_040290145.1. Classification (GTDB taxonomy): domain Bacteria; phylum Deinococcota; class Deinococci; order Deinococcales; family Thermaceae; genus Allomeiothermus. The sequence goes on from PSML01000019.1 coordinate 5,732, forward strand.
GCCGCTGCGGCAGTACAGCAGCACGGGCTTGTCGCGCTCGAGGTACAAGGGGGCCAGGGCCTCGAGCCGGGACAAGGGCAGGCGCAGCGCCCCCGGCAGAAGGCCCTCGGCCCACTCCTCCGGCTCACGGACATCTACCACCTGAAAGCGTTCCAGTTGATGATAGGCAGTTTTTACAGACAGGTTCATGGTCTTTGCGTTGCAGGGGGAGCCCCCGGTCGCCACCAGGGGCCGGACGGAGAATGGAATTTAGGCCTTGGTCAGCTCACGGGCAGGGCCTTTTTCCAGGGGGAAGCCCTCCTGCTGCCAGGCCCGGATGCCGCCGGTGAGGTTGATCAGGTTGGTCAAGCCCGCACTCATCAGGGCGCTGATGGCGGTGGAGGAGCGGTCGCCGCCCAGGCAGTGCACCACCACCGGCTTGTCTTTGGGAATGCGGTTCAGGTTGTGCATCACCCGCCCGGCGTGGAGGTTCTGGGCCCCGGGGATATGGCCGGCTCCGTACTCGTCAGCCCCGCGCACGTCCAGGATGGCCGCCTCGCCCCGCTCCCACAGGGCCTTGGCCTGGGCTGCGGTGATCTGGGGGACGGCCTCGAGCTCGCCTTGGGCGTAGCCGTCCAGACCGGGGATATACCCCACCACCCGGTCCAGCCCGATGCGGATGAGCTGCTTGACCAGCTCGCCCACCCCCTCGGGGCTGGCCAGCAGGACCAGGTCGCGCTCATAGGGCAAAAGCCAGCCCGCCCAGGTGCTGAAGCTCTTGCCCGCGGGGATGTTGATGGCCCCTTTGAGGTGTCCCCCGGCGAAGGCCAGCTTGTCGCGGGTGTCCACCAGGAGGGCCCCCTCGGCCAGCTTCTGTTGGAAGGCTTGGGGGGTGAGCTGAGGGGGCTCGGGCAGGGAGCCCAGGAGGGGCATCCCGTCGCGGTTGAGCCGCTTCATCTGGGCAAAGTAGTAGGGGGCCTCGGGCTGGCCCGAGAGCAGGGCCTTCACGAAGCCCTCCTCATCGCCCGTGCGCAGGTAGTCGGCCCACCAGGCGAAGCGGCGCTCGTAGCCCACGGTGGTGCTGGCCACCGCCCCCAGCCCCTTGCCGCAGGCGCTGCCCGCGCCGTGGCCGGGCCAGACCTGCACGTAGTCGGGCAGGGTGAGGAACTTCTCCTTGAGGCTTTGGAACATGCGCCGGGCGCTGGGCTCGGCGGTGCCTTTGATCCCGGCGGCTTCTTCTAATAGGTCGGGCCGGCCAATATCCCCCACAAAGACGAAGTCGCCGGTCAGGAAGAAACCCGGCTCGCTGGCGGCTGCCCCGTCTTGCACCAAGAAGCTGATGTGCTCGGGGGTATGGCCGGGGGTGTGCACCACGGTGAGGGTGACGTTGCCCAGCCGGATCTGGTCGCCGTCGCGCACGAGCTGGTGGTCGAAGCCCTCCAGGCCCCGGTACTTCCAGCCCTCGTCGCCCTCGTCGGAGAGGTAGAGCCTGGCCCCAGTGGCCCGGGCCAGCTCGCGGGCGCCCGAGAGGTAGTCGGCGTGGATGTGGGTCTCAGCGACGGCCACAATTTTCATGCCGTTCTTCTGGGCTTCGTCCAGGTAGACTTGAACGTCCCGCCGGGGGTCTACCACCACCGCGGTGCCTGCCGCTTGACAACCGATGAAGTAGCTGCCCTGGGCCAGCCCTTCCTCATAGATCTGTTTGAAGATCACCCACTCACCTCCTGACCGCCAGAATATACCCCCGTGGGGTATTAGTCAAGTACCCCTTGGGGGTATACAGTCCTGGATCCAGCGCACACCCCGGGGAATCAGCGGCGCCTCGTCCCGGACGGTCGCCGCAGGGCGGTAGACCCCGGCTCCCACCAGGGTCCAGGCGGCTTGGTAGAAGGGTTGGCTCGAGGGTTCGATGATGGCGATGTCGGGCTCACCCTTGCGGCGGAGCTGAGCGGCTACGGTCAGGCCAGCAGTGCCCCCTCCAAGGATGAGCATCTTGTGTTGCAGCCGGTTTTTGACAGGGGACGAGCGCCCTTCTCCTTGGGTCTGTACCATCTTGTGCTCTCCTCCGTGTACACCCCAAGCTTAGGAATAACCCAAGGTTATGGCAAATGAATTTTGGCTATACTCCTTATGAGGTGGGTCGATAACCATGCGCCTGAACCCCCGGTACCTGGTGGTGTTTTGCGTGGTGGCCGAGCTCCGTAGCCTGAGCCGCGCCGCCGAGGTGCTGCACCCGGTGAGCAAGACCCTCAAGGCCCTCGAGGACGCCTTCCGGCAGCCCCTCTACGAACGCACCGCCAAGGGGATCGCCCTGACCGAGGCCGGCCGGGCCCTGCTGCCCTATGCGTGCGCGGTGAGCCGCAGCCTGGCCCAGGCCACCCGCTTCATCGAGGAGCACCGCACGCGCCGCACCCCTGTCTTCACCGTGGGCCTATCCTGGAGCCTGATCCCGCGCTTCCAGACGACGCTGCTGCGCTGGGCCGAGGCCGGCCAGACCCGCTTCGAGCTGCAGCTCGTGCACGGCACCACCCTCGAGCTCATCGCCCAGGTCTACCAGCGCGACCTCGACGGGGCCTTGGTGCTCGGCGGCAGTGAGGCCCTGCCGGAGCCGCTCGAGGCCCGCCGCATCACCGCCGACGAGGCCATGCTGGCGGTCGCGCCCACTCACCCCTGGGCGGGCCTGGGGGGTGTCGCGCTGGGGCAGCTGGAGGGGGCCCGGGTCCTGGTACCCCAGCACAGCTCGAGGCTGCGTCTGCGGCTCGAGCAGTTCCTCGAGGGCCACGGCATCGTGCCCGAACGCCTGGTCGAGTGCGGGAGCCTGTTCGGGGTCAAGGCGGCGGCGCTGGGTGGGCATTGTCTGCCGATCCTTCATCGCGCTCGAGGTGAGCACCGGCTCCCTCAGGGGACTGTTCATCGAGGACCCGGGCTTCACCCTCGGCGTGCACTGGATCGGCCACCCCGAGCCCACCCTGAGCCTCCCGGTGCGCGAGCTCACGGCCTCGCTGCTGGGGGCGCTGCGCCACGTCGGCACACCCTAAAGCCCGCCCCCGCCTTCAACACGGCCTCCACGATGGCCAGTCCGCCCGGCACCCCTCGAGGGCACGGCGTACGCCGGAGAGCAGGGTGAGGATCTCGCGGCAGTCACGGTCCTCCTGGACCATCTTCTGCAGGCCGCGCACCTGGCCCTCCAGGCGCTTGAGGCGGTTGAGCACCTGCTCCTTGGTCGGGGGGGTGGGCTTAGGGTCAACTGCGCTCAAGGCTCACCTCGCGGGCGGGGATCCCCCGCGCATCAGTCCATACCACGGGCGCGCCGGGGGCACGATCCTGTGCTCAGTCAACCCTCCTGAGGCGCTTTGCGGCTTGTCGCTGGGCATCTCGCCCTCACCAGGGCAGCGGGGACAGGTGGCCCGCTCCTAAGCTTCGGGGACCTGGCTGGGGGTAGCGACGGGCTGGGGGGCCTTGGCCTCAGCCAGGATCTCCCGCACCCGGTTGCCCAGGATCGTTTCGTGGGTGAGGAGTTCCTCGGCGATTTTGTGCATGGCCGGGGCGTGGTCGGAGAGCACCTTTTTGGCCTTGGCGTAGGCATCGTCGAGGATCTTGCGGATGTCCTCGTCAATGAGGCGAGCGGTCTCCTCGGAGTGGTCCTGCTTCTTGGCGATCTCCTCGCCCAGGAAGATGGGGCCGGTGTTGGAGCCCCAGGCCACGTTCTTGAAATGCTCGCCCATGCCCCAGTCCAGCACCATCTGCTTGGCCATCTGGGTGGCCTGTTTGAAGTCGTTGGCGGCCCCGGTGGTGATGGTGCCGGTGAAGATCTCCTCGGCCGCCCGGCCGGCCAGGGTCATGGCCAGGGTGTCCTCGAGGTGCTCCTTGCTCATCAGCACCCGCTCCTCGGGCTTGCTCCAGCGCACCCCCAAGGACATCCCGCGCGGCACGATGGAGACCTTCTCGGTCTTGTCAGCGTAAGGGAGCACCTCGCCGGCTACAGCGTGGCCGGCCTCGTGGTAGGCCACCGCCCGCTTCTCGCTCTCGGAGAGCTTGAGCGTGCCGCGCTCGAGGCCCAGCATGATCTTGTCCAGAGCCGTGCGGAAGTGGCTCATGTGGACCTGGTTGTATCCTTCGCGGGCGGCCTGCAACGCCGCCTCGTTGACCAGGTTCTTGAGGTCAGCCCCGCTCATCCCCGGGGTGATCTGGGCCAGCTCAGCCACCTCTACGTCCGAGGCGATGGGCTTGCCCCGCATGTGGACCAGGAGGATCTCCTTGCGCTCCTCCATGGTGGGCAGCCCGATCACCACCTCGCGATCAAAGCGCCCGGGGCGCAAGAGGGCTGGATCCAGGATGTCCGGGCGGTTGGTCGCAGCCAGCACGATCACGCTGGTGTCTTTCTCGAAGCCATCCATCTCGGAGAGGATCTGGTTCAGGGTCTGTTCGCGCTCGTCGTGTCCCCCACCGATCCCCGCCCCGCGTTTGCGCCCGATGGAGTCCAGCTCGTCGATGAAGATGATCGCCGGGGCGTTGCGCCGGGCCTCTTCGAAGAGCGAGCGCACCCGGCTGGCCCCCACCCCCACGAACATCTCCATGAACTCCGAGGCCGAGACCGAGAAAAAGGGCACCCCCGCCTCCCCGGCAATGGCCCGCGAAAGGAGGGTCTTGCCGGTCCCCGGAGGCCCCACCAGGAGTACCCCTTTGGGGATCTCGGCCCCGATGGCGATGTACTTCTGGGGGTTTTTGAGAAAGTCTACGACCTCCATCAGCTCGCGCTTGGCCTCGGTGTGCCCGGCCACGTCCTTGAAGGTGGTGGAGACCCGGCGCTCCTTGCCGTACTGCCGGGCCCGGCTCTGCCCGAACTGCATGACCTGCCCGGCCCCCCCTTGCGATCGCATGAAGAAGAACCAGAAGAAGGCCATCAGCAGGATCGCCGGGGCAAAGATCCCGATCACCTGGGGCCAGATCGAGGGGGAGCGGGTCACCACCTCGACGCCCTTCTGTTGCAAGAGGGGGATGAGTTCGTCATCCCGGACGTTGCTGGGCAGGGCGGGCAGGCTGAAGCGGGAGACCGTGGTGGTACCCCCGCCGGTGGTGATCCGCTCGGGGGCCTTGAACACCCCGGTGATGCGGTTTTCCTCTAGGATCACCCGGGCGATCTTGCCTTCGCTGACATACCGCCTGAAATCGCTATAGGAAACGGTGGGCTGGTTGCCGCCGGAGAACAGGGTGAACAACCAGTATCCAGCGACCACCAGGATGACCAAAGTCCATGGGTTGATGCGCGTTGGCAACCTCATACCTCCTCGAACACCTCTGGGCCAAACCTAGCTCAGATCAATCATCCCATTGGTGCGCTGGCCCAAAGTGCAACCTGCCCGTTTAGGGCACACCTGTATGGTAACCTACGAACGAATGAGGATTGGGTGCTAGGGGGGATAACCGCTCGTGCCAATCGCTCAGCCCGGTAGCCATCGGTCGTTCCAGGCAGACTGGCCCTCGCTACCCCTGGGCGTTAGGCGACGGTGTCGTGCAGCGCGCTGTGGTATTCTCGCTCGGATGCAGCGGGTGCTGGAAGCACTACATCAAGGAGATTACGACACCGCATTCGAGACGCTGGTGCGCATCTTGGCCTTTGCCCAGGGGGAGGCCGCCAAGGAAGCCTCCTTGCTCTTGGCGGAGGCCTATACGCTCTACGGCGAGGGCGGGCTCGAGGGGGCTTATCGCGCCCTGGAAGAAGGCCGCGAGGCCTACCCCGACCTCGAGGTTCACCCCCGCTACCGCGCCCTCCTGGCCGAGCTGCGGGCGCTGGAGGGGGCCTCCGAGGGCGAGGTCAAATCCCTCTTGATCGAAAACAGCGACCCCCAAGCCCAGTACCACCAGGCTCAGGCCCTGCTCTACTTGGGGCTACCGGAAGAAGCCCTGACCATCCTCGAGCGGCTTTTACAGGAGGATGGAGCCCTACCGGACTTCCTGGCTTGGCGGGCCCACGCGCTCTTGGGCAAGGCCTACGAGCGGCTGGGCCAGCCGGGGGAAGCCGCCCTAGCCTACCGCGAGGCGGCCCACGGGGCAGTTGGCCTCGAGCGCTACTGGAACCTGCTCGACGCCGCCGCGATGTTCGTGGAAGCCGGGGCTGGGGAGGAAGCGCTCGAGGTGCTGGCCGAGGCGGGCGAGAACCTCAGCGACCCCGCCCTGGAAGACCCCGAAGACGCCGCCACCCGAGCCTATTTGGAAGCCCGGGCCCACCTGCTCTTGGGCAACCCCAACCGGGCCCTGGAGGCTATCGCCCAGGCCCTCGAGCTGGAAAAGCAAGGCGCCGAGCCGGCCCACGGCACCCCGCTGGTGCAGGGCCAGGCCCTGATGCAACTGGGGCAGTATGAGGCCGCCATCCAAGCCTTCCGCGAAGCCGCCGCCCGCGCCGAAGACACCGACCGCACCTACGCCCTCCACGAGCTGGGGGTAGCCTCGCTGGAAGGCGGCCACGTCGCCGAGGCCGAGACCTATCTGCGCGAGGTGGTACGCGACCCGGATTATGGCTACTTGGGCGAAGCCTGGGGCGACCTGGCTGAGACCCTCTACCGCCAAAGCCGCTACGATGAGGCCCGCCAGGCGGCTTTGCAAGCCATCGCGCTCGAGGCCCGGCCCGCCGGCCACCTGATCTTGGGCCACCTGGCCTATGACCTCTTGAACCTGGAGGAGGCCCTCGAGCACTACGAGATCGCCGCCCAGGAAGCCCCCGAGGGCAGCCGCGACTGGGTGAGCGCCAACGAGATGGTGGTGGACGTGCTGGCCCAGATGGGCTTCGTGCGCCCGCAGGAGATCGTGGCCCGAGCCGAGGCCCTGATGCCCCTCCTGGCCGAGTCCGATGACTGGCGCGATACCCTGCAAGGCTATATCGAGCGCGCCCGGGCGATGCTCGGCGGGCGGACGCTCAACTGAGAAATCCGCCTTTCCTGGTTGGTTCCCAATCGGCGAAGGCCTCCCGGAAGCGGGCCTCGAGGTCCTGCCTCACTCCTTCCTGGAAGTGCTCGCAGCGCTCGAGGAAGTCCAGGGCTTCTGGGGTGAGGGCGCTGCCCCCGCCCCCTTCGCCGCCCGAATGCCGTTGCAGGAGGGGGAAGCCCAGCGTGGCCTCGGCCTCTTTGAGCTGAGCCCAGGCTTTGCGGTAGCTCATCCCCACCCGCTTAGCCCCTGCTTTTAGGCTCCCCGCCTGGGCCACCGCCCGCAGCAGGCGCATGACCCCCGGCCCCATCAGATAGGAGCCGTCCTCGCGCTCGAGCCAGACCTTGGCCTTAGGCCGCATGGCTTCAGTCTACCCTCACCCCAAGCTCGCGGTGGCACAATGAGCCCATGACAAAAGCCTGGGTTTGTTTGGGGCTCCTGGGCCTGCTGGTGCTGGCCCAGGAAGGCTCCTGGTCTCGGCTCAGCCCGCTGGGGCAGCCCCGCCAGGAGGTCGCTGCGGCCGAGGTTGGCGGGAGAATCTACGTGGTGGGGGGCTTTGCCGGGAACGGCGCAACCTTGAACACCGCCGAGGTCTACGACCCGCTCAGCGGGCGCTGGCAGAACCTCCCCCCGCTGCCGGTGGGGGTCAACCACCCCGCGGCGGTGGGCCTCCAGGGCAAGCTGTGGGTGCTGGGTGGCTACCGCGAAGGCCTGAACCAGCCCACCGAAGCGGTGCAGATCTTCGACCCGGCAACCCTCCGGTGGAGCCAGGGAAGCCCGCTGCCGCGCGCTCGAGGGGCCTTGGGGGCCGCGGTGCTGGGTGGAAAGATCTACGCCATCGGCGGGGCTCGGGGAGGCTCGGTGGCGGACGCCGCCGTCTACGACCCGGCTTCGGGCCGGTGGACCGAACTCCCCCCCCTGCCCACCCCCCGCGACCACCTCGGCGTAGCCGCGCTCGAGGGCAAGGTTTACGCGGTGGGCGGGCGCAACCGGCAGAGCTTCACGCTCGGCACGCTCGAGGCCTTGGACCCCGCTACCGGCAAGTGGGAAACCCTGGCCCCCATGCCCACCGGGCGCTCCGGGCACGCCGCGGCAGCGGTGGGGGGTTGCCTCTACGCCTTCGGCGGCGAGGGGAACCGGGCCGACCCCCGGGGGATGTTTCCCCAGGTCGAGGTCTACAGCCCCCGCCAGCAGGCCTGGCGGCGCCTGCCCGACATGCCCATCCCCAAACACGGGATCTACGCGGCGGTGGCGGACGGAAAGATCTACCTGGCGGGCGGGGCCACCCAGCAGGGTTTGGGCGCGGCAAACTCGGTGGAGGCCTTCACCCCGCCCCCCTGTGACTGACCCAGCGGCCCCGCGAAACCGCGCCAACGCCCACCCCAGACGCTACCCAACCCGGCTTCTCGATGGCGGGCGTACCCTAGACGTTGAACAAGATCAGCATCACGTCGCCGTCTTGCACCACGTACTCTTTTCCCTCGCTGCGCACCCAGCCCCGCTCCTTGGCCAAAGCCCAGCCCCCGGCCTCCACCAGCTTTTGCCAGCCGATCACCTCAGCGCGGATAAAGCCCCGCTCAAAATCGGAGTGGATCTCCCCCGCCGCCTGGGGGGCTTTGGTGCCCCGGCGCACCGTCCAGGCCCGGATTTCCTTCTCCCCAGCGGTGAAGAAGGTGATGAGCCCCAAGGTGCGGTAGGCCACCTGCACCAGCCGGTCCAGGCCGGACTCCTCGAGCCCCAGGGCCTTGAGGTACTCGGCCGCTTCCGCCTCGGAAAGCTCGGCCAGCTCGGCTTCGATCTGGGCCGAGATCACCACCACGTCCGAGCCTTCCCCAGCCGCGTACTCCTTGACCTGGGCCACATAGGGGTTACGGTCCCCGTCCGGGAGGTCTTCCTCGGCCACATTGGCCACGTAGATGACCGGCTTGTGGGTGAGCAGCCCCATCTCACGGGCGGCCTTGCCCAGCAGCTCAGGGTCGGCGGCCTGGAAGGTGCGGGCCGGTCGGCCTTTCGCCAGGTGGGCCAAGAGGGGCTCGAGCACCTCGAGCAGGGCCTTGTCGTCCTTGTCCACCCGGGCGGTTTTGCGCAGCTTGTCCAGGCGCTTCTCCAGCGTGGAGAGGTCGGCCAGGGCCAATTCGGTGTTGATGGTCTCGAGGTCGTCCATGGGGTTTACCCTTCCGGCCACGTGCACCACGTTGGGGTCAGCGAAGCAGCGCACCACGTGGGCGATGGCGGCCACCTCGCGGATATTCGCCAGGAACTGGTTTCCCAGCCCCTCGCCCTGGTGCGCTCCTTTGACCAGCCCGGCGATGTCCACGAACTCGACGTGGGTGGGGACCATGGGGGGCACCCGATCGCCCTTGATAAAAATCTTTTGCAGGGCCTCCAGCCGGGGGTCGGGAAGGGAGACCACCCCCACGTTTTTGTCGATGGTGGCGAAGGGGTAGTTGGCCGCCAAGGCCCCGGCCTTGGTGATGGCGTTGAACAGCGTGGATTTGCCCACGTTGGGAAGACCGACGATGCCGACTCCTAACATACCAAGCGGGTATTGTACCCGCTTGGGCCGATAGCGGATAGCCAGGCTCGCGAACGGTGGTGAAACCTCCAAGCCGGCTGGGCTACCCTCCATCAGCCCGTTTTTAGCCGGTCCCACTCCTCGCGCAGGATGCCCATCTGCACCAAGTCCACGTACTGTCCGTTGGTCCAGACCTGACGGCGCAAGCGGCCCTCTTCCTGGAAGCCACAGCCCCGGTAGGCCCGGATGGCCCGCTCGTTGTTGCCGTTGACGCTGAGCCACACCTTGCGCTGGTTCAACAGGCGGAAGGCATAGTCCACCAGCACCCGCACCGCATCGCGCCCATAACCCTTGTCCCAGTAGCCCTTGTCCCCGATGCTGATGCCCAGTCTGCAGGTGCGGCTCACCGGGTCGAACTCGAAAAGAGCGCAGTGGCCGATGAACTTGCCATCTACCTCGATGCCGAAGCTCGAGCCCTCGCGCCCACCTTTGGCCCACTCCCGCTCGAAATCGGCCCTTAATCGAGGCAGGGACTGCGGATAGGGCGGGCCACCGCCCCCGAAGAGTTCAACCTCGAGGTCGTTGTTAAACTCCCACAGCCGCTCCAGATCCTCGGGCCGCATCGCCCGCAGCATCACCTTCTCGCCTTTTAGCACCAGACCAATATACCGCGAAAATCCTGGGGGTGATTTTTCTATCGCCTGGATCTCTCCCGTCCTGACTCGAGCAGTCCTAGGCGTTGGCGAAGCTCGGACGGGGCCAGTCGCCAGTCCAGCACCGCCCGCACCAGGTCCAGATAGCCTCGAGTGCTGCAGACCTTGTCGTGCCAGGCCAAAGGGGCCTCCACCACGCGAAACCCCTTCTCGGCCAGGTCTTGGCGGGCCAAGGGCGGGGCGGCTACGGGCCCTGAAAGGTGGCCCGCTTCGGCCAGGAGGAGGCTGGCGTTGGCCCCCAGAAACACCGCCTGCAGGTGCGGCCAGGTCTCCTCGAGCCAGCCCTGCACCACCGGGTCGCGGCCCATGCGGCTCATATGGGCCCCGCCGGGGATCACCAAAGCCTCCATCTGGGGCCGGCCGGAGATGGCGAACTTGGGCGTCCAGACCGCACCAGCCTGGCCCTCCAGCGAGTGGCGGGCCTTGGCCAGGGTAAAAGCTTCCAGGCCCAGCAGACGGCAGACCTCCAGCACCAGGGCGGCTTCGGCCTCGAGGAAGCTGGGGGTGAGCAGGACTCCTACCCGCACGGCTCCATTATCGCGCTTCGGCCAGGAAACAAACCGTGGGCAAGCGCTCAGCCCTTCTCACCCTCGCGGCCCCACCCCGGCCCAGACCGCCACACCCTGCTCCTTGGCCCGGTACATCCGCTGATCGGCCAGGTTCAGCAGTTGCTTCTCCTCCCAGGCGTCGTGCGGAAAGATAGCGATCCCCACGTTGATCCTCAGCGAGTAGCCCTCGATGCAGATCTGCTCCACGCTCTTGGCGTAACGCCGGGCCACCACCAACGCTCCCTCCAGCGGGGTGTAGGGCAGGATGGCCGCGAACTCATCCCCGCCCCAGCGGAAAAGCTTGTCCCCCCCGCGCTGCTCGGCGAAGAGGGTCTGGGCCACCTGGATCAGGGCCTGGTCGCCCTTGGCGTGACCCAGAGCATCGTTGATGGGTTTGAAGCCCTTGAGGTCCATCAGCAGGAGGGCCACTGGGTAGTCGTGGCGACGGGCCAAGGAGAGCTCGTCGAGGATCGCCCGGTCGAAGGCCCGGCGGTTGGGGAGCCCGGTGAGCACGTCGGTGTGGGCGGCCAGCTCGAGCAAGCGGCGGTAGCGCACCTGGTGCAAGAGCGAGGCCAGCGGGGCGGCGAAGAGCCGGGCCACGCTTAGGGAGTCCTCGCCGAAAGCCTGGGGGTCATGCAAGTTGTCCAGGTTGAGGATCGCCAACACCTCCCCCCGGTAGGGAATCGGCAGGCACAAGTTGGACTGGATCTTGTCCACCTCACCGGCCTCGATCACCAGCGTGGAGGAGATCTGGCGGCTGGTCTCGAGGATGGTGCGGGGGTTGAAGATAATCCGGGGCTCCCCGCGCAACCATTCCTCCAGGGGCTGGCGATACCACACCTCCCTCACCCGCTCGTCATAGCGAGCTGCACTGAGCCGTTCGTAATCGAAGCCCACCGCGGCTCGGAAACGGTATTGATCGGATTCACGCACGAGCAAACTGCCCCTCTCGGCCCCTGGCACCAACTGCACCGCAGCTTCGAGGAGTCCCTGGTAGACCCCCTCCGGGGCGGCCTCCGTGACCACGCGGGAGAGCCCCAAAAGCACCCGCGAGCGCTGGCGCGAGAGGGCCGCCTCAAGCGCCAACCCCAGGGTGCGGCACACCGCTTCCAGCATCCGCCGTTCGGCCTCGAGCCAAGGCTGCGAGGGCCGTGCCCCCAGCGCCAGGATGACCCGGGCCCGCTGGCTAGCCCCCACCGGCACCGGGTACAGCGGGTATCGGGCCTCGTCGCAGTGCCCCACCCAGAGGGGCTGGTTCTCCCAGTACACCTGCCAAAGCCCCCCGGATCCGTGGCTCGTCTCCAGGGCAGGCGCTTCCCCATGGAGGGCCAGCGGCACCATTCGCTCACCTTGCTGCATGAAGATGGCCGCCCCCCGTACCCCCAGGGCCGGGGCCAGTACCACCAAGGCCTTTTGGGCCAGGCTCGAAGGCTCCTCGCTCACCGCCAAGGTGGCCGCGAGCCTCGAGAGGAGCACCGCCTCGCCGCGCTCAGCCAGGGTGGAGAGGGTCTGGCCCACCGCGCGGGCGAAGCGCTGTAGCCCCTCGCGTTCCTCGGGAGCGAAGGGGGTGGAGCGCTCGAGGTTCAGCACCGCAACCTTTTCACCGCGCTCCAGCAAGGGCAGGGCCAGCTCGCTTTTAGCGTTGAAGCCCGCAGCACCAATGTACTCCGCGTCCTCGTTCACATCCGGCAGATAGACCGGCACCCCCTGGCGGTAGCAGCGGCCCACGATGCTGTTGGGGGGCAAGCGCTGGGGAAAATCCCCCAACCCCGCCCCGCGGCATAGGCGAAACCCCCCTTCCTCAGGGGTCCACACCGAGAAGTGCCCCTCCCCTAGCCGGTGCAGTACCCCGGGAAGGGCCTGCAGCAACTCGGAGCGGTCCCCCAGCGCCGAGAGCTCCTCCAGCGCAGCGACCAGAAGTGCCAGTTGTCGGCTCGAGGCCTGTTGCCGCTGGGAGGCCCGGCGGAGTTCAAAACCCAACCGGCTCGAGAGCCAAGCCGCCAAGAGCATCACCCCGCCCAGCCAAAGGACCAGGGGCCAGCCCCCTCCCGCCAGCGAAAGCAGCCACTCCACCACCACCCCGAACATCGCCAGCAAGGCCGCTAGCCAAAAGCCCCAGGCCACCGCCAGGAGGCCTACCGGCAGCATCAGCCAAGGGACTCGGTGGCCCAGGGGCTGCCCGAGGAGGGCCAGCCCCGCCCACACCACCAGGGAAAGCCCCACGGCTATCCACAGCCAGGGCAAACTGCGGCGCATCGCACCGTTAATTTACCCCTTTTTAATCGGAGGAGTGGTGCAATTTACGGGCTGACCGGCAAGGCGTTTTTGCGCACGGCTAGCCGAACCGCCCGGTGATATAGGCTTCGGTGCGGGGATCTTTGGGGTTAGTGAAGAGTTGGTTGGTGGGACCAAACTCGATGAGCTCGCCCAGCAGGAAGTAGGCCGTGAAGTCCGAGACCCGCGCGGCCTGCTGCATGTTGTGGGTGACGATGGCGATGGTGACGTGGTTTTTCAGGTCGGTCATGAGGTCTTCGATGGCCTGGGTAGAGATCGGGTCGAGGGCTGAGGTGGGCTCATCCATCAGCAGCACCTCGGGCTGCACCGCCAGCGCCCGGGCGATGCACAGCCGCTGCTGCTGCCCCCCCGAGAGGCTCATCCCGGGCGAGCGCAGCCGGTCCTTGACCTCGTCCCACAGGGCGGCCTGGGCCAAGGAGCGCTCTGCGGCCTCGTCGAGCACGTCTTTCCGTCGCACCCCCAAGAGCCGTAGCCCGGCGACCACGTTGTCGTAGATGGTGAGGGTGGGGAAAGGGTTGGGTTTTTGGAACACCATCCCGATCTTGCGCCGCACCTCTACCGGGTCGGTCCCTGGGGCGTAGATGTTCTTGCCGTCAAGAAGGGCCTCTCCCTCCACGCGGGCGATAGGGGTGAGGTCGTGCATGCGGTTCAAGGCCCGCAAAAAAGTGGTCTTGCCGCACCCCGAGGGGCCGATCAGTGCGGTGACCTTGTTGGCGTAAATGGGCAGGGTGACGTTAGCCACGCCCACTTTTTGGCCGTAATGGACGCCGAGGGCCCGGGTCTCCATGCGGGGTTTGGGCAGGCTCGGATCCAGGGACCCTTGCTCGCCCTGACTTAGCTTGTCCAGGTTGGTCTCCACGAGGTCTCCTCAGTTCATCCAACGACGGGTGGCCCAGCGGGCCAGCAGGCTCGCCACCAGCACCAGCACCGTGAGCACCAGCGAGGCCGCCCAGGCTTGCTCCTGGCGCAAGGGTGAGGGTTCGCCCGCGTACTTGTAGATAGAAAGGGCCAGGCTCTCCACCTGTTGCCCCAGGTTGAAGGTGAGGAGCTGGCTGCCTCCGGCAGTGAAGTATAGGGGGGCGGCCTCCCCGGCGGCGCGGGCAAAGCCCAGCATGAGCCCGGTGATGACCCCCGAGGTCGCCGCGGGCAGCACCAGCGAGAGGATCACCCGCCAGCGCGGCAAGCCCAGCGCCAGCCCCGCCTCGCGCACGCTCCAGGGGACCAGCTTCAAGACCCCCTCGGTGGACCGCAGCACGATGGGTACCATGATCAGGGCCAGGGCCAAAGCCCCGGCGTAACCGGAGAATTGCCCGCTGGGGATCACCACCAGGGTGTAGATGACCAAGCCCTTGAGCAGGGCTGGGAGGCCATTGAGCAAGTCTGAGATGATCCGCAAGGTAGGGTTGACGGGGTGATCGGGGTACTCCGAGAGCAGAATCCCCCCGGCCAAGCCCAACACCCCGCCGATCAAGAGGGCCAGCAGGTTCATCAGCAGAGTACCCACGATGGCGTGGGCCAGCCCCCCGCCGCCCTCGTCCACCGGACGGAAGGGCTCGAGGAAAAGGGCCAGGTTGATGGCCGCGATCCCCTTGACCAGCACCGCCCCCAGCACCAGCCCCAAGGGGGCCACTACGATCAGCGACCCCAAAACCAGCAGCACCAGCACGGCCCGGTTCCACCAGCGCCTGCGGCGCAGGTTGCCCTCCGCCGTCCAGGCGCTCACAGACGACCCTCCACGCTCATGCGCTGGACGATCCAGGCCGCCAACAGGTTCATGGCCCCACTGAGGATGAAAAGGATAAAACCCAGGGCCAGGAGGCTCGAGAGCTGTAAGCCCTGGGCCTCGCCGAACTCGTTGACGATGGCCGAGGGGATGGTGGTGGCGCTGCCGAAGACGGTAAAGGGCAGGTTTTTGTTGTTGCCGATGACCATCACCACCGCCATGGTCTCGCCCAGAGCACGGGTAAAGCCGAGGATCACCCCAGCCAGAATGCCCCCCCGAGCATACGGCAGCACCGCCATGCGAATGACTTCCCACTTGGTAGCCCCCAGCCCATAAGCGGCCTCCCGCTGGGTGTTGGGCACCAGCGCGATGGAGTCCTTGGCCAGACTGGCCGCGTAGGGGATGATCATCACCGCCAGCACCAGCACCGCATTGGCCATGCCGATCCCGATGGGGGCTCCCAGGATCTGCGCCAGCCAGTCCGCCTCGCGCTCCACCGCCCAGCCCACCACCGCTTGCTCTACTCCCCGCAGCACCGGGGCCAACACCAAAAGGCCCCATAGGCCATAGATGACGCTAGGGAGCGAGGCCAGGAGCTCGAGCGCGTACTGCAAGGCGCTCCCTAGCCAGCGGGGAGCGTACTCCACCGCGAAAATCGCCACCGCCAGCGCTGGAAAGAAGGCCAGCGCCAAGGCCGCAAAGCTGGTGATCAGGGTGCCCAGGATGAAAGGCCAGGCCCCGAAGACATTCGCCACCGGATCCCAGGTGGTTCCCCCCAGAAAGCCCAGCAGGCCAAAGGCTGCGAAGGCCCGGCTCCCGTTGGCCGCCAGTTGCCAGCCGATCAGGACCACGATTCCGATGATCAGCAAGCACAACGCCAGCACCGCGCCGGCGAACAACCGGTCCCCCAGGGCCCGGTATAGGGGGGAGATTCTAGCCTCGGGCGGTCGTGCGGTCATTCTCTCTCCGAAGGGGTGAGACCCATAAGGCCCCACCCCATCTTACATATGGTCAGCCCAGCACCTTCAGCGGAGGGGTTGGCCGTTGTAGGTCATGCTCGCCACCAGGGCCTGAGCCCGCTTCACCACGTCAGGGGAAAGCCGCACGTAGGAGGCTCCCTCGTTGAGCTTCTGCCCCTCGGTGAGCACCCAGTTGAGGAACGTTGCCAGCGCCTTGGCCTCCTCGAGGCTCTTGGCGGTGACCTCCTGCTTCTGGTAGACCAGCAGCCAGGTCATCCCCACGATGGGGTAGCCTTGAGGGTCTTTGGTGTTGACCACCTGGTTCAGCAAGCGCAGATCGTCCGGCACGTCCACTCCCGAAGTGGCCTCCACCGCCGAGGCCAGGCTGGGCTTGATGAAGTTACCCGCCTGGTTCTTGAGCGTGACCACCGAGAGCTTGTTCTCCAGGGCGTACTTGAGCTCGACGTAGCCGATGGCCCCCGGGGTCTGGGTGACCAGCGCAGCCACCCCCGCATTCCCCCTGCCCCCCAAGGAGCTAAAGGCGGGCCAGTTCACCGATTGCCCGGCCCCCACCTTGCTCTTCCACTCCGGGGAGACCGCCGAGAGGTAGCTGGTAAAGATGAAGGTGGTGCCCGAGCCGTCCGAACGGTGGGTGGCGGAGATCAGCTGACGGGGGAGCTGCACGCCGGGGTTGAGCGCGGCAATCCTGGGATCGTTCCAGCGGATAATCTTGCCCAAAAAGATGTTGGCCACGGTAGCGGCGTCCAGGCGGAGTTCTTGGATGCCCGGGAGGTTAAAGGTCAGGGCCACCGGGCCCAGAGCAGTGGGGATGTGCAGCACCGGGCTGCCGTTTTTCTCCTGAATCTCCTTGAGCTGGGTGTCGGAGAGCGGGGCGTCGGAGGCCCCGAAGTTCACCACCTTGTCGGTGAGCTGGCGAATCCCCGCCCCCGAGCCTACTGCCTGATAGTTCACCCGGATTCCGGTGGCTTTGGTGAAGTTGGGGATGTAGGCTTCGGTATACAGCGGGGCCGGGAAGGTCGCCCCAGCCCCGGTCAGGGTGACTTGGGCGGAGGCTATCCCCAGCAAGGCCGGGGCAGCGATGGCCAAGACTAGTTTGTTCATGCGTTCTCCTCTGGTAGGTTGCGCCGCAACCTACACGCTTCACAGCCTGCCGTCCTTTTGTCAGGGAACTGTCAAAAGGCACCCGAAGGCGGGGGGGATCGGCAGGTGATATTCTCTTGACGTGCGGTATCTGCTCCTCTCCGACATCCACGGCAACTGGCCAGCCCTGGAGGCCGTGTTGCAAACCGCGCCCAAATATGACCGGGTGATCTTTCTGGGCGATGCGGTGGGTTACTACCCGGACGCCGACCGGGTGCTCTCCTGGCTGCGCTCGGAGGGGGCCATCGGGGTGATGGGCAACCACGATGCCTGGCTCTTGCACCTCGATGACCTCGACCCCGAGGAACAAACCGGGCCCATCTTCGAGATCTTGAGCTGGCAGTCTGAGCGGCTGTCGCTGGAGAACCGAGCCTACCTGGGTAGCCTGCCCTGGACCCAAGAGGTGGACGGAGCCTTGCTGGTGCACGGGAGCGCCTGTGACCCCTTGCAGTATGTGGACGACCTGGACACCGCGCGGGCTCACTTCGGCTGCACCTCGGCCCGCTGGACCCTGCACGGCCACACCCATCTGGCGGGAACCTTCCTGGCCCTAGAAGGCCCCAACGGCCAGTGGGTGCGCTACCAGCGCCAGGTACACGGCACCGAGCTGCTCTTGGCCCCAAGGGCCCGGGCCCTGGTCAACCCCGGCTCGGTGGGCCAGCCCCGCGACCGCATGCCCGGCGCCGCCTACGCCCTATGGGACAGCGACGACGGCAGCGTGCAGTTCTTCCGGGTGGAGTTCGACCTCGAGCGCATCCTCAGGCGTATCCTCGACGAGGGGTTCCCGCTATGGCTGTATGAGCGGCTGCTGGTGGGAAGATGAACATCCTGGGCCACGAACCCATCCTCGAGCTTCTCCCCCGCCTGAGGGCCCAAAGCTTCCTCTTCAGCGGGCCCGAAGGGGTAGGGCGGCGGGCGGTGGCCCGCTGGTACGCCTGGCGGCTCAATGGGGAGCACTACCCGGACGACTATCTGGAGATCGCCCCGGAGACCGAGACCAAGGGCGGCAAAAGGGCGCGCAACCCGCAGATCTTGCTCGAGCAGATCGCCCCCCGCGAGGAGGGAGGGGAGAACCTGCTGGACTGGCTCTCCACCCACCCCCGCCATCGGGCCAAGGTGGCGGTGATCGACGGGGCCCACCTCCTCAACGAACCCGCCGGGAACGCTCTGCTAAAGATCCTGGAGGAGCCCCCGACCTATGCCCGGATCATCCTGATCGCGCCCAGCCGGGAGCTGGTGCTGCCCACCCTGGCCTCGCGCAGCCTGGAGGTCGCCTTTGGCCCCTTGCCCGAGCCAATCCTGCGCCAGCTCTCCCCTGACCCAGCCGTCTTGGCCTATGCTGGAGGGGCGGTGGGCCGCGCCCGCTGGGCCCTCGAGCACCCGCTGGAGTTCCAGAAGCTGCTCGCGCGGGCCGGGGGAGTGGTGGAAAGCGCCCGCTCCGGCCCGGCCCAGACCCAACAGGCCCTCCGGGCTTTGGGGGAGTTGGAGGGCGGTCTGGACTACCTGGCCCGCTGCTTGGACGCCGAATCCCCCCGCCGCTATGACGCGCTCGAGGCCTTGGCCCAGGCCCAAGAAGCCCTGGGCGCCTACGTGGGCGAAGAACTGACGTACACCTGGCTGGCCCTGCGGTTGTGGCGGCT
>PSML01000019.1:24195-25516 GCA_040290145.1 Meiothermus sp.
ACCCCGACGCAGTTCATGCGGCTAGCCAATGGGGAGGAAACCGCATGAACTGCGTCGGGGTGCGTTTCAACCACAGCCCCAAACTCTACGACTACAGCTTCGAGGGCCAGCCGCCCCCGCCCGACTCCTGGGTGGTGGTGCAGACCAGCCGGGGGCTCGAGCTGGGCAAGGTGCGCACGGCCCCTCGTCCGGGCCAGCCCCTAGGCCGCATCGTGCGCCCGGCAAAGAGCGAAGACCTCGACAAAGCCGCCCAGCTCCGCGAGAAGGCCGAGGAGGTCAAGTGGTGGATCAAGGCCCGGCTGCGCAAAGAAAAGGTTCGGGCCAAGGTGCTGGGCTGCGACTACACCCTGGACGGCTCGCACCTGGCCGTGCACTACTCGGCCGAAGAGCGCATTGACCTGCGCCGCTGGGTGGGCGAGATCGCCCGTACCTCGGGGGCGCGGGTGGAGTTCGTGGCGATGGGGCCGCGCGACCAGACCGCCTACCTGGGAACCCTGGGAGCTTGCGGCATGGAATCTTGTTGCTCGACCCACCTGCAAGACTTCGCCCAGGTCTCGATCAAGATGGCCCGCGACCAGCAGCTCCCGCTTTCCCCCGAGAAGATCTCCGGGCCCTGCGGCCGGCTGCTGTGCTGCTTGCAATACGAGCACAAGGGCTACCAGGAGCTGCTCAAGGATCTACCTCGCAAGGGGGCTAGGGTCTGCACCATCCACGAGGTCTGCGGCAAGGTGGCCAAGCTCAACCCCTTAGCCGGGACCGTGGACCTCCTCACCGAGGAGGGCAGCTGGGTTACGGCGCACAAAAGCGAGCTACGCCGATGAGCGCACAAGACCCCAACCAGGCCTGGGCGGTGTCGAATCACCTCAAGGATTACCGCCTGAACCGACAGGCCACCGAGGCCCATCTGGTTTTGCAGGATGGCTCGATCCTGCACTTCCGCAAAGACCCGTTCGGCAGCTTCGTGCAAGCCTCGGGCGGCCAGGCCAAGCGGCTCGAGCCCACGGTCCTCAACTTCGAGTTCGACCGCCGCACCCTGCGGGTGAACTTCGCGGACGGGAGCGGGCTCGAGGTGGCCTGGCGGGGCGGGTTCCTGGGCGGGCGGAGCCTGGATACCAAGGTGCGGGAGGCTTAGGGTGATAGCGGACCATGAGCCGCCGAGCCTCGGCCTCGAGCACCCCCTGATCGAAGTTCTTCCAGAGCTTTTCCCCCCTGCCAAAGGGGGGTTAAGTTCGGCGGGCTACGGTGCTCGCGACCCCTCGAGACGATCTCCCCGCCGATCACCAGCACCGCTCGGGTATTCCCCGGCGGCTTCGGCTTCCTC
>PSML01000019.1:25614-32277 GCA_040290145.1 Meiothermus sp.
TCCCCAGCCGCTCGGAGAGGGTGGCGAGGCGGGCCAGTTGGGCTTTGGGATAGTAGTTCGACTTCAGCACCATCTTGTCCTCTACGTAGATGCTCACCCGGCCCCGCCCCTCGCGCTTGGCCCGCAGCAAGGCCTCGTCAGCGGCCTGGAGGAGTTGGGAGGGGTCGGAGACGTGCTGGGGCAGGCTGGCGATCCCGATGGAAAGCCGCACCGGGAGCGAGACCGGGCCCAGGTCGTGCTTCTTGGCGAGGTGCTGGCGGATCTCCTCGAGCACGATCAAGGCTTCCTCCGGGCTGAACCCCGGCAAGGCTGCCGCGAACTCGTCCCCGCCCCAACGGGTGACCAGGCAGCTCGGCGGCAGGCTCGCCGCCAGGGTCTTCTGCACCAGGGCGATCACCTTGTCGCCGGTCTCGCGCCCGTAGTTCTGGTTGACCGGCATGAACTCGTCAATATCCGCCACCGCCACGGTCAGGGGCCGCTCCTCGCCCCACCGGAGGACGGTCTGCATGAAGGTGTCGCGGTGGACGACGGAACTGGTCTCGGCTTTAGTCATACACTCCTCCTATTGCTTTGTACGCATATATATTATGACAGATATATATACATTGTCAATAACATGGAGCAAGCTCCGTGGATGGGTAGGAGCCCCGGCCCCATCGTCCGAGGGCAGTTGGCCTTAAGCCTGCCTGGATTTAGGAGGCCCCGCCCCCTCCTCTATGGGCGTTCCTGACCCCTGCTCGGCGTGAAGATCCGGCGGCCCTAAAACTCGACCGGCATGGCCTTGTGCCCCCGGATCACGAAGCCCCCGGTGTACTCCACCGGCTCCACCACCCCAACCTTCGGCAGGCGCTTGAGCAAGGTCTGGAAGGAGGTTTGCAGCTCGAGCCGGGCCAGCGGGGCTCCGATGCAGTAGTGGATGCCCAGCCCGAAGGTGAGGTGGGGGTTGTCGGGGCGGGTCAGGTCGAGGGTGTCGGGGTGGGGGAATCTGCGCGGGTCGCGGTTGCCGGAGGCGTAGAGCAGCGCCACTTCCTGGCCCCGCCGCAGGGGGATGCCCCGGAACTCGAGGTCCTGGAGCACCCAGCGTTCGAACATCGGCAGCGGGGTGTCGTAGCGCAGGAGTTCCTCCACCGCCCCCTTGAAGAACTCCGCGTCGCCGGCTTTGGCGGCCTCCACCGCCCGATGCTTCTGCTGGGGGTTGCGGTGCAGGGCCAGCATCCCCGCCGTGGTGCCGTTGACGGTGGCCTCGTGCCCGGCGTTGAGGAGCAGGATGCAGTTGGCCACCAGCTCATCCTCGGTGAGCTTGTCCCCCGCCTCCTCGGCCTGGACCAGAGCGGTGATGAGGTCGTCTTGGGGGTGCTGGCGGCGGTCGTGGGCCAAGGCCCTGATGTAATCGGAGAACTCCACCACCGCCTGGTTGGCCTCCCGGGCTTGCTCATCGGTGTAACCGAGTTCGTAGAGCTTGACGATCCTGGCCGACCAGGGGCGCAGCAGGTGGCGGTCCTCCTCGGGAACCCCCAGCAGCTCGGCGATCACCGCGACCGGCAGGGGCTCGGCATAGTCGTGGAGCAGGTCCATGCGGCCACGGTCTTCGGCCCGGTCCAGCAAAGCGTTCACGATGCCCTGGATCCGGCCGCGCAAGCCCTCCACCCGGGCTGGGGTGAACGCCTTCAAGAACAGCCCCTTGAGCCGGGTGTGCTTGGGCGGCTCGTTGTCGAGGATGTGGTTTTCCTGGAAGCGGTCGAAGTCCTGGGTGAGGGGGTTGGGCGGGGGCCAGCCCAGTTCATCCCGCGAGAGCAGGTGCAGGATCGAACGGCCCAGGCGTTTGTCGCGCAGCAAGGCCGAGATGTCCTCGTAGCGGGTGAAGAAGACCTTGTTCCACACCGGGTCGTAGAAGACCGGGGTGGTTTCCCGCAGCTCGGCGAGCCGGGGGTAGGGGTCGTAGACAAAGCCGGGGTCGTTGAGGTCGAGGTGGATCTGGGGAAGGGGGTCCATCCTGGCCGTAGTCTATCGCCCGGGGATGGGATACGGGGGGTTACCCTGGGAGCAGCGGTCGAGTTCTCCTAGGCCTGCTCCTGCTGAGCTTTTGGGGCTCGAGCACCCCCTCCGAACCGATCGCGACCTTCCTCTACCCGGTGGTGGCGCCTTTCTTCGCGCTCCTCGCAGACCGAAGCCTGCACGGGTGGCGATCCCCAGCAGCTACCTCTTCTGGTGAGGTGGTGGCCACCCGCCAGCATCCCCGACCGGACGCCGTAGGGCGGTGGATCCCCCTACCGGTCATAGGGTTTCCCCGCCGCCGCGGGCGGACGGCTCCGCCCGATAAACCCGACCAGCACCAGCATGGTGAGGACGAAGGGGATGGCCTGCACCACCGGCACCGGCAGGATGTTGCGCCCGGTGAGCTGGATCGAGAGGGCCGAGGCGAAGCCGAAGAGCAGCGTGGAGCCCAGGATGCCGATGGGGTGCCACTTGCCCACGATGAGGGCGGCCAGGGCGATAAAGCCCAGCCCGGCGCTCATCCCCTTGACGAACTGGTTGAGGAAGCCGATCGAAAGGTAAGACCCGGCCACGCCCGCCAGGACACCGGAGATGACCACCGCGATGTAGCGGGTGCGGATCACGTTGATCCCCATGGTCTCGGCGGCCTCGGGGTGTTCGCCCACCGCCCGCAGCCGCAGCCCCCAGGGGGTTTTGAACAGCAGCCACCAGATCGCCGGAACCAGCAAAAACGCCAGGAGGACCAGCGGGGAGAGGTTCTCCGAACCCACCGGGATCAGGGGGAGGCGGTTTACCACCTCCTGCGAGCTGGTGGCGTTGTCGTAGTAGTACTCGAGCACCAGGCTCGGCGCACCCAACGCCAGCAGGTTGATGGCCGTGCCGCTGATGATCTGGTCGGCCTTGTACCTGATCGAGGCGACGGCGTGCACCAAGGCCACCAACCCGCCCACCACCGCCCCGGCCAGCAGGCCCACCCAGGGCACCCACCAGACCTGGGCGTTGGGGTCGGAGGCCAGGAAAGGAACCTCGAGCCGCTGGGTCACCACCGCCGCCGCCAGGGCCCCGAAGAGCATCATGCCCTCGAGGCCGATGTTGACCACCCCGCTGCGCTCGGAGAAGAGGCCGCCCAGCGCGGTGAGCAGGATCGGCGTGGTCTGGCGCAAGGTCGAGAACAGCAAGGCTAGGGTGAAAATCTCGTTCATCTAGCGCCTCCCCTCAACCCGCACGCTGGGCTTTGGCGCGGGCTTCTTCCCCGTCTTTGTCCTCGGTCTCGACCTGGGCCGCCTTCAAGGGGTCGGTGAAGTAGCGCGGCAATAGCCCGCCCAGGGCGATGGCCAGCACCACCAGCGAGATGATCACCGTCACCAGCTCGCGGCTGATGCCCAGTTGCTGGCTGAGGTCGAGCCCGCCGGTGCGGAGCACCCCGAACAAGAGGGCCGCCAGGCCCACCCCCAGCGAGGTGTTCTGCCCCATCAGGGCCACCGCGATCCCGTCGAAGCCCACCCCCACGGGAATGGACTGCTTGAGCCGGTATTCGTCCATCACCCCGCCCTGCACGTAGTGGGTCGCGGCCAGCCCGGCCAGGGCCCCGCTCACCAGCATGGCCAGCACGATCTTGCGGCCCAGGTTGATCCCGGCGTACTCGGCGGCCTTGGGGGCAAGCCCCGCCGCCCGCATCTCGTAACCGCCCACGGTGCGGAGGAGGTAGTAGTGGACCACGATCAGCACCCCCACCGCCAGCAAGAACGAACCGTTGAGCTTGGAGGCCGCCAGGTCGCGCAGGGTGTTGCCCGCCAGGGCCGATCCGGGGATCAGGCCGCCCAAGGCGTACCCCAGGATGGCCGCGCCCCCGGTGAGGAGCAAGCGGCGGCCCAGATCGGCCCGCCATAGGGCGAAAAACGCCACCCCGCCCGCCACCAGGCTCAACGGGATGGCCCAGGAGAACTCCCCGCCAGGGGCCAGCAGGTTGATCATCAGGGGAATCTGGGCCTCCGGGCGCAGCTCGAGGCTCTTGGCCTCAAATCCCGGGGCCTTGAAGGGCAGGTAGAAGGTGTAGCCAAAAAAACGCTGCTGGTTCGAGGTCAGGAAAAACAGCAGCACCGAGGCCGCGATGTAGTTGAGCATGATGGTGTTGACCACCTCGTTGGCCCCGAAGCGGGCCTTGAGCCAGCCGGCCAGCCCGCCCCACAAGGCCCCGCCCAAGGCCGCCGCCAGGATGCTGAGGGGCAGCACGATCCAGCCCGGCCCCGGCATGAACACCCCCACCATCATCACCAAGATGGCCCCCAGGGTGATCTGCCCCGGCCCTCCGATGTTGAAGAGGCCCGAGCGGAAGGCAAAGGCCACCGCCAGCCCGGCGAAGATCAGCGGGGTGGCCTGCTGGAGGCTGTTGAACCAGCCGGAGAGGGTGTAGACCGGGGAGAACAGGAGCTGGAAGGAGAAGGTGATGAGGTCTAGCTCGAGCGCGGCCCACTCCCTAAAGGAGAGGCTCAGGCCCTCCACCCCCGGAACCCGGCCCAGCACCAAGATCAGCAAGGCCCCCACCAGCACCGACAAGAGCAGCGAAACCACCGGCACCACCGCCCCGCGCCAACGCACCAGGAAGGCCCTCCCTCCCGGAAGCTGCAGACGGGCCAGCAGGAGCAGGGCCACCGCGTAGAACAAGCCCAGGTAGGCCCCCAGCGAGAGCGTGTATCGGCGCAGGGGGGCCCGGGTGGCCCCTCCGGCCAGGGCCGCCCCGTTGGCCGAGTTCACCGCCTGGTAGAAAAGCACCGCCTCGAGCACGAACAGCCCCACCCCCAGCACCCCCAGGGTGTAGAGGGCCCTCGAGCGCGAACGGGGATCGGGGAGCAAAAAGGCCAGCCATCCCGCCAGCATCAGCGCCACCCAGACCGCAAAAGCCGCCCCCACCCAGCCCAGCCCGAGCAGGGTGGGAAGCTCGAGGTTTTTCGGGTTGACCGCGCCGAAGGGGGTGAGCAGATACCCCACCCCGCCAAACTCCCGCTTGGGAACCATCCAAGGGGCCAAGGCCATGAGCCCCAGCAGCACCAAGCTCACCGGGAGAAGCCAGGAACGCGCCAGGTTTTGCACGCAGGAATTGTACCCCGCCGCCGCCAGGAATGTCTCGCAGCTCCCGCTTTCCACCCCCCGCTGTGCTAAACTTCCCCGGTGGTGAAGGACTCGGAGGGAAAAGCCCAGGCCGTCCGTCGGATGTTCAGCGAGATCGCCCCGCGCTACGATCTCCTGAACCGGCTCCTGTCTGCCGGGATAGACCGGCGCTGGCGGTTCATCGCGGCCGAGGCCGCCATCGAGAAGAATCCCCGGCGCATCCTGGACCTGGCCACGGGGACGGGCGACATGGCCCTCTTGCTCAAACGCCTGGCCCCCCACTCCGAGGTGGTCGGGGCCGACTTCGCCCCCCCGATGCTCGAGATCGCCCGGCAGAAAGCCAAGCGGCTGGGGCTGGAGGTTCCCTTCCAGCAGGCCGACGCGCTGGCCCTGCCCTTCCCCGAGGCCCGCTTCGACGCCATCACCATCGCCTTCGGCTTTCGCAACTTCGCGGACTACGACCAGGCCCTGGCCGAGCTCTACCGGGTGCTGGCCCCCGGTGGGCGGCTGTGTATCCTCGAGTTTCCCCCACCCCCCAAGGGTGGCTTCGGTGAGCTGTACCGCTTCTACTTTCAGAAGGTGCTGCCCTGGGTCGGTGGGCTGGTCTCGGGGAACCCCGCCGCCTATCGCTACTTGCCGGACTCGGTGGAGCGCTTCCCCGATCCCCCAACCCTCAAGGCCAAGATGGAGCGGTCGGGCTTTCAGACCCGCTACCGTATCCTCAGCGGGGGAATCGTGGCGCTCCACATCGGGGATCGGTGAAGGGGCCGCCACGACCGCTATAATGGAGCCACGTTGATCGAATTCAATCCTTACCATCACCTGGTGGAGACCCTCGAGCTAGGGAGCGACCGCCAGGCCCTCGAGGAGTCTTTTGCGCTGGCCCGCGACTACGCCAAGGAGCGGTTGGGCGAACACCTGGTGGAGAACTCGGTGGCCCGCCTGTGGCATGGGGCGGGCGGGCTCTACTACGAACTCAAGGCCGCCCCCGATGCCTTCTATGCCCGGTTGGGCCCGGTTCACGGCGAGTACCTGAGCCAACCCGACGCCCAGATGGTGATGTGGGACGCGGTGCTGCAGACTGAGCGCCAGGAGGCCGACATGGTGGCCTTGTATGCCCCGGACTACCTCGAGCGCGACGAGGCGGTGTTCCTCTCCTATACCCTGGAAGGGATCCGCTACGAGCGGGGTGAGCCCCGCTATGTCCCGCCCCTCTTCCTGCGCGTGGAAGGGAGCACCGAGAGCCTGGTGATGATCCAGCTCGAGCCCATCCTCTCCCAGGAATACCTGATGTTCCGCCTGCCGGCGTGCCCGCCCCTACTGCCTGGCTTGCGCGATTGAGCAACGGCGGGAGGGGATGGATCTAGCCGCCGAAATCGCATCAACGGACGCCGGCCAGATCCTCCAGCAATCCCGCCAAAAGCGCCACCCGTTGGGGGATCTGCGAGACCGCCACCCGCTCGGTCTTCTGGTGCGCGTCCGCCCCAAAAAGGCCCAGCCCGTCGAGGGTAGGAACCCCCAACGCCGCGGTGAAGTTCCCGTCGGAACCCCCGCCCACAC
>PSML01000146.1:0-925 GCA_040290145.1 Meiothermus sp.
GGGCCCTCGATGAAGGCTAGCTCGACCTCTCCGCGCCCCAAATGCTCTATAACTTCACGGGTATTGCCCGATTGAAGCTGAAGCATCACCCCCGGATGCTTGTGGCGGAAACGAGCCAGAGACAAGGGGAGCAGATACGCCGCGACCGTAGTGCTGGCAGCGATTCGCAAGGAGCCCGCTTCCACACCCCGTAGCTCCCGGGCATAGGCCCGCGCGCCTTCTAAGGCGCGTACCAGGGCTTGGGCATAGGGCAAGAGACCTTCACCAGCCGGGGTCAGGCGGATGCCGTGGCGGTGGCGAAGGTAAAGCGGCTCTCCTACTGACTCGCCAAGCAAACGAAGCTGGCTCGAGAGCGCGGGCTGGGTGCGGTGAAGGCTTTGGGCTGCAGTAGACAAGCTTCCGGCCTCGGCCACCCGGGCGAAGGTCAAGAGATGTTCGGGTTGGATGGACATGTTTTTAATATAAGCTGAACAAATGGGAACTTCAATATCATCTATTTGATTTATATTACTGTCTGGACTATGGTTGGGACTGTGATCCTACCCAAACCTGTTCTCCCGTCATCCCAGCTTGCATGGCCGCTTCAACTCGTGCGCGGCTTCACCCCAAACTGGTTCACTGTGACGATGGGCACTGGTATCGTGGCGCTGCTGCTGCCCAAGTTGCCCTGGCCTGTACTATCAAGACTTGGGGAGGGGTTGTGGTGGCTTAATCTGGGGTTGTTTACGCTGTTTGCTCTGCTTTCCCTGGTTCGCCTTGGGCTCTTTCCTACCGAGGCCCGCGCGACTTTGCATCATCCGTTGCAGTCTATGTTTTTGGGTGCGATTCCCATGGGCTTCGCCACCTTGGTCAACGGTTTGGTGGTTTACGGGCCGGAGCGGTGGGGTGCGATTAGCGTGGGGGTGGCCTACTGGGCCTGGTGCTT
>PSML01000146.1:986-3519 GCA_040290145.1 Meiothermus sp.
CCCGCCACGAGCATCGCCTCGAGCGGATGACCGCAGTGTGGCTGCTCCCCATCGTGGCTGGCGAGGTGGCTGCAGTGAGCGCCGGCACCTTGTTACCGCATTTAGAAGGAACTCAGGCTCAAACCGCGCTCTGGGTTGGGTACGTGCTGTGGGCGCTTTCAGTGCCCCTGGCGCTCTCGATTTTAGCGCTACTCTTTTTGAGATTGGCGCTGCATCGGCTGCCCCCGCCCGAATTAGGGGTCTCCGGCTGGCTGGCCTTAGGACCGCTTGGCACCGGTGCGCTGGGGCTTTTGTTGCTCGGCCAAGCTGCTCCGGCAGTTCTTTCGGGCACCCCCTTAGCACCGCTAGGGATTGTGGCCAAGGGGATTGGGCTAGTGGGTGGGCTGGTGCTTTGGGGGTACGGGCTATGGTGGTGGCTTATTGCCATGCTGAAAACCCGCTACCTATCTCGCCGCGGAGGGTTGCCCTTCAATCTTGGATGGTGGGGCTTTACCTTCCCCCTTGGGGTCTACGCTGCGGCTACCTTCGCCCTAGCAGGACTCACTGCGTTCGCCCCACTGCAGGTGCTGGCCGAGCTGCTGACCCTGCTGCTCGTCGGCCTATGGGCGGTCGTCATGGTGCAAACCCTGCGGGGAGTTTGGGTCGGCCATCTTTTCCATGTTTCATACCAAGCGGTAGATAGATAGTCGTCCATGTGGGGATCCCGTCGAACCCTGCTCCCCGCGGACGATCTCTGGGGGGTGCTGGAGATAGATCCAATGCTGGCTGTACGCTTTCCAGCTCGGTGAAGGTCCGGTTCGCAGGCGGTATCCCACAGAAGACCCGCTGGCCCTGCGGCCTTGTAGCACCGAATCCCCTCATCCCGCTGATCCGGCTCACCGCCAGGGGGGTGGGTTGGTTCTCCCGTATCCCGAGGCATCTTTGCAGCTACAGGGGCGCTTGTTGAGTTCCTCTAGGCCCAGGTGAGGCTACAGGAGTAGCGGGTTGCTTGCCATCGAGGATTCTCTACCGTTCGGTATCAAGGTTTGCTGAAAATACCAAAACTTTTAGGAGCCTAGCGCTGCTGCACCTGGCGCAGGTCAACACTCCCACCGTTCCGGACGTAGGGTTGCAGACCCCTAGAGATTTTGGTTCGCGAAGTGTCGCGCCGTACGACCCGAAAACCCGCGTCCATCCATCGCAAACTGAAGCGCCGATTTGCGCAAATCCTCGTCTAACTCGCGGCCTAGGATGTGCTGGACGGCCTCGAGGTAGTGCGCCTGGTCGAAGGGCGGGAAGGTTAGCACCAGGCTCTGCTGGGATTGCTGATCCCGGTTGATCTGGTGGTGGCTCATCCTGCCGATCTGGAGCGCTATCACACCGCCTGGATGACCATCTATCCGGAGGTTCTGCAAAGCGGGCGGGTCCTCTATGCGGCCTGACTCAACCGATCCCCTGGCCTGGCTGGCGCGGGCCAAGAGCAATCTGGCCATCGCCGCCAACCCCACAGCCCCTGAGATCTACCTCGAGGACCTCTGTTTCGAGGCTCAGCAAGCCGCCGAAAAAGCCCTCAAAGCCTTGCTGATTGCCCGCGGTGTGCCTTTTCCCCGCACCCACGCCATCGAGCTGCTGCTTTCGCTGTTGCAAACCTCTGGCTTGGCCGTACCCGCCCCCGTGCTCGAGGCCGCCCGGCTGACCCCTTACGGGACCTTGGGCCGCTACCCCGGCCAGGATGACCCGGTTAGCCAGGCCGAGTACGAGGAGGCTTTGGGGCTCGCCCGGCAGGTGGTGGCCTGGGTGGACCAGGAGCTCCAGGCCCAGGGGTGCTAGCATAGGGGCATGGACTACCCCGAGCTAGAGCCCGTGCTCGAGCGCATCCTGGAGGTGGTTCCGGCCCAGCAGATCATCCTCTTCGGCTCCAGGGCCAAGGGCCAGAGCCGCCCCGACAGCGACTACGACCTGCTGGTGGTGGTGCCAGAGAATTACGTAACCCTAGAAAACTATAAAGCCCTGTACCGGCAGCTCGCTCGGGTCAGGCGCAGCTTTGGAGTGGATCTGGTACTGGTAACCCCGGAAAAGCTACAGCGCTCGCGCGAAATCTGGATGCCTCTGTACTCGCAGGCGCAAAGCGAGGGCCAGACCGTGTATGCCCAATGACGCAAGCCAACCGCTGGCCTGGTTGATGCGGGCCAAGGGCAGTCTGGCGCGCGCCGAAGCGGGCCGCTTTGCCCCGGAGATCCTCTATGAAGACCTCTGTTTCGACGCTCAGCAAGCCGCTGAAAAAGCCCTTAAGGCCTTGCTGCTGGCGCATCAACTGCCGTTTGCCAAAACCCACGACATCGGTCTTCTGTTGCAGCGGCTGGCCAATGCGGGCATGGCCATTCCACCGCAAGTACAAGCTGCCGACGTTCTCTCCTTTTACGCGGTGGTGACCCGCTACCCAGGCGACTACCCCGAGCTGACCCAGGCCGAGTACGAGGAGGCCTTGGGGCTCGCCCGGCAGGTGGTGGCCTGGGTGGACCAAGAGCTCCAGGCCCAGGGGGGCTAGCAGACC
>PSML01000147.1:0-3443 GCA_040290145.1 Meiothermus sp.
GGCGGGGGCTGCCGCCTCCTTGCCGAAGGAGGCGGCCAGATACGCCACGACGACCTTGCGCTCGGCATCGTTGAGCTGGGCCCCGGTGTTGATCATGCTGCCCACCACCGCATCCCACTCGGCCGCGCTGAGACGGTTGCTGGTGATGACCTCGAGGCCGTGGCAGACGCTGCAGCGCTGCTCCACCAAGGCCTTGCCCTGGCCCTCGGGCAGACCCTGGGCCAGCACCCAGGCCAGGGCTAGCACCGCCGCGGCCGCCAACCATTTCAAGCGTAAGAAAGCCATAGCCAGGACCTCAGCCGACCTTGATCTTGACCTTGTCCACGGCGTTCCATTCGTAGCCGTTGGGGTTCCACAGGATCGCCCCGTCGATGGGCTGGCTGCGCCCCAGGGCGTCGGTGGCGCGGGCCCAGACCTCGGTGTCGCCCGTCGCCACCAACACCCGCAGGCGCCAGGGGTACCAGCCGTAGGGCGAGGAGGGCTTCTCGAGGTTGGCCGACTGCCAGCTGCGGCCTTGGTTGGTGGAGACCTCGACCCCCGTGATCGGCGCCGAGCCGTCGTTCCAGGCCACGCCCCGCACCTCGATGATGCCGCTGAGGCTCTGGCCCTCGGTGGGGCTGAGGATGATGGCCTTGACGTTCTGCCGCCAGTTGGGGCGGCTGTTGTCGAGGGTGAAGGTGAAGGCGCTGCCCACGGGGATGGGGGCCAAGGGCACCCGGTAGCGCGGGATCATGGTGTTGTTGGTTGAGGCGGTGGCCTCCAGGCGCAGCCGGTTGACCCACTTGATGTTGTTGATGCCGTAGTAGCCCGGCACGATCAGCCGCAACGGCCCCCCGTGCACGCTGGGCAGCGGCTCGCCGTTCATCTCGTAGGCCAGCAGGGCGCTGGCCAGCACGTCGCGCAGGGGGACGCTGCGCTCGATGTCGGGGGCCTGGGGGTTGGCGGGCTGGTCGGCCCCCTCGGCGGTGAGGAAGAGGGCCTCGGGCTTGACCCCGGCCCCCTCCAGCACCGCCGAGAGCTTGACCCCTTTCCAGCGCACGTTGGCCAGCGAGCCCCGCTCCCACTGGGCCCCGCTGGCGCGGGCGTAGCGGGAGTGGAAGGCCCGGCCGTTGCCCGAGCACTGCAGCACCATCTCGAGCTCGGTGGCGGGCAACCCCTTGAGCTCGGACAGGCGCAGGGTGAGGGGCTTGTCCACCAGCCCCACCACCTCCAGCGCCCAATCCTCGAGCCTGGGGGGCTCGGTGGTGAGCTGCATGCCCGGGGGCACGCCCAGGTTGTTGCGGATGTACATGATGTTCTTGGGCGTGTAGCGGTGCTCGCGCAGCAGGGCCACGGGGGTCTCGAGCTCGACCGGGTTGGTGTTGCGCACGATCAGGCCGGGGTCCTTGCCGGCTACCAGGGCGTCGGCGGTGGGGCTCTGCTGGGCCGCGGCGAGGCCCGCCAGGCCGGGGACCGCGCTCAGGCTCGCGGCGGCCAGCCCGGTCTTCTTGAGGAACTCCCTGCGGTTGATCGGGGTCAGTGTCTCGCTCTGCATCTCCACACCTCCTGTGCTGGCGCTGCTCGCACCCACACATACCGGTTCTGGGTATGTTTGCCTTTTTGATTTAGCCACTACCCCAATCCTAGCGACCTCGAGGGAAAAAGGCAAGCGAGGGTTGCGGTGAGATTTTTCACAGCGCCCAGCCCAAGATATTTCCAAGAGGTATAACGCATATGCAACGGAATGATAACGCTGAACGCATGGGGGTTTTTTGCTCAAAGCGCCCCTGCCTGTGTTGACCAAATATACCCCCCAGTGGTGTAATTGGCTTGCTCAAAAACCCAAAGGCCCGGTATGTACAGACGAAATCTATCCATTTTGGTTGTGCTGATCTGGCTGCTCCCCCGAGGGGTGGCCGAGGGGGTCGACTATACCCGCTGGTACCCCTACTCCGAGGCCAGCCGGCTAGCCGAGCAAGGGCGGCGCACCCTGATGGTCTATTTCTGGCGCGATGGCTGCGCTTACTGCGAGCAGATGAACACCTTTGTCCTCTCCGAGCCAGCGGTGTCGCGGCTGCTGGAGCGCTGCTTCGTCGTAGCCAGCGTAGACAGCCAGAGCTCCGAGGGGGTCTCCTTGGCCCGCCGGTTGCGGGCGTTGGGTACCCCCACGTTCGTTTTCTTGGCGTATGGCCAGGGTGGCTGGAAGGAAACCGGACGGCTTTTCGGCAGCCGACCCCGGGCGCAGTTTCTGCAGGAGTTGAAGCAGGTCTCTACTGGGACAGGAGGTGGCAGTTGTGAATAGAAGAAGGTTTCTCAAGGCAGCAGGTGTGGTAGCCGGGGCCTTGCTGGCTCCCAAGCTCACCCCGGCGATAGCCCAGGGTGGGGGTCTCGAGGGGGAGGATGTGGCCCATCTGGAACCAACGCTGCAAAAGGTCCTGGGCAAAGGTTTCAAGGACCTCACCCCCTCAAACCAGGTGAAGCTGACCATGCCCACCATCGCCGAGTCGGGAGCCAACGTACCCTTTGAGATCGAGGTCAGTCTGCCCAAGGACCGGGTGAAGGCCATTCACCTCTTCGTGGACAAGAATCCCTCACCCCATATCGTCAAGGTAGAGGTGGGGCAGGCCATGCCCTACTACGCCTCTCGCACCCGGATGGCCGAGACCTCTGCGGTACGGGCGGTGGTGGAGACCCAAGACGGCAAGCTGCTCCTGGCTTCCGCCAGCACCCGCGTCACCGTGGGCGGGTGCGGTTAGGGGAGGTAGACCTATGGCAATCCGCACTCTGGCACGCTTAACACCCCCTAAGCCCAAAACCGGGGATGCCTTCAAACTCCAGGTAGTGGCCCAGCACCCCATGGAGCCGGGCACCCGCAAGGACGAGAAGGGCAACCTCATCCCCGCGTACTACATCGACCTGGTGGAGGTGTATTTCGAAGGGCAGAAGGTGGCCAACGTCCTGCCCGAACCCGGCGTGAGCGCCAACCCCCTATTTGGGCTGGCTTTTCAAGCTGCCCAGCCGGGCACCTTCACCATCAAGCTCAAGGACAACAAAGGGGATACAGGGGAGGCCTCAGTCAAGCTGGAGCTGTCCTAGTCGCGGTGCCCTGGCTGGCCCGCACTGCTATAAGGAGGCGGCATGTGGAGATGGATCTGGCTGCTATGGCTCCTCTCGCTGGCGCTGGTGCTGGCCCAGGGGGAGAGTTCCCAAAGCGCGAAAGAGGAGCTTGCGCGGCAGAAAGAACTCCTGCGCCAGACCATGGGGATCCTCCCTACCGAGCTGGTTACCGAGCAGGGCAAGGAGGTCTTTTTCCGCAAAGGACCCAACGGCAAGACCATGGAGGCTTGCGACTTCGGCCTAGGCCCCGGGGTGATCAAGGGGGCATCGGCACGTCTTCCCCGCTATTTCCCCGATACCCAGCAGGTGGATGACCTGGACACCCGCATCGTCCACTGTATGACCCG
>PSML01000020.1:0-24876 GCA_040290145.1 Meiothermus sp.
TCCCCAAGGCGGAGGCCCCCATCCCACCATCCTCTACATCCACGGTGGCCCCCACACCGCTTTCGGCAACGCCCTGATGCTGCAGCTCCAGATCTTCCGGGCGGCAGGCTACGCGGTGGTCTATGGGAACCCCCGGGGCTCGACCGGGTACGGCCAGGGCTACACCCGGCTGGATGGGCGCTGGGGCGAGATTGACGAGGCCGATCTGCTGGGGCTCTTGGAGCAGGCCCTATCCCGCTTCCCCCTGGACCGCGAGCGGGTCGGGGTGGCCGGGGGCAGCTACGGCGGGTACATGACCAACTGGCTCACCGCGCGGCACCCGGGGCGCTTCAAGGCCGCCGTCAGCGACCGCGGCATCTGCAACTGGACCAGCTTCTTCGGGGCTTCCGATGTCGGGCCGCGCTTCACCTGGCTGCAACTGGGGGCCACCCCCTGGGAGCGGCCCGAGGTGCTGTGGCAGAAGAGCCCGCTGAGCCTGGTACACCGGGTCCAGACCCCCACCCTGGTGGTGCACGCCGAGGAAGACCACCGCTGCCCGATTGACCAGGGCGAGACCTGGTATACCGCTTTGCTCCACCTGGGCGTACCGGCCCGCTTCTTCCGAGTCCCCGAGGAGGGCCACGAGCTTTCCCGCTCGGGCCGCCCGGACCGGCGGATTCAGCGCCTCGAGGCTTACCTGGAGTGGTGGGAAACCCATTTGAAATCGGGCTCTACCCCCGACGCCGTGGGCTGAAATGGGCCTCGAGCGCAACCCGCCATGCGCCTTCCCCCCCTCATCTACCCCCTTTTCTCCATCCTGGCCTGGGGCTCCAACGCCACCGCGCTCAAGGTGTTGGTGGGGTATCTGCCGCCCCACGCCATGAACAGCCTAAGGGTGCTGCTGGCCTCGGTGGCCTACGCGGCGCTGTGGACACTCTTCGGCCGGGAGCGCCTGGGTTGGCGCGACTGGGTGGTGATCGCAGGCCTGGGGCTGGTCGGGAACAGCCTCTACCAGTGGTTTTTCCTGGAGGGAGTGCCCCGCCTGCCGGCCTCCTACACCTCCATCGTGAGTTCCACCAACCCGGTCTGGGTGGCCCTCTTGAGCGTGCTTTGGCTCCGCGAGCCGCTGCCGCGGATGGCCTATGCGGGCCTGGCCATCTCGCTGGGCGGGGTGATGATCCTGAGCGGGGAGACCCTGAGTCAGGGCCGAGCCCAGTGGCTGGGGATCGTGTTCGTGCTGCTCTCCGCGGTGAGCTGGGCGGTCTACACGGTGGGGGCCCGGCGTTTTGCCAGCAGGTACCGGCTGCTCACCTGGACCGGGGGCAGCTTCGTGGTGGGGATGGTTCCCTACTGGCTCTTGCACACCCCGGACATGCTAGGGATCACCGGTGCGGCGGTGCCGGTTTGGGTCTGGGCGCTGCTGGTGGCGAGCGGCCTGCTGGCCAACACCTTGGCTTTTCTGACCTGGATGCAAGGGGTGCGCCAGCTCGGCCCGGTGCGGGTCGCGGTGTTCTCCAACCTCACCCCGGTGGTGGGGGTGCTGGCGGGGGTGATTTTTCTGGGCGAGCGCTTGCCGGTGCAGGCCCTCCTGGGGGGCTTGCTGACCCTGATCGGCATCGTGATCGCCCAGCGGGCCCAGAGGATATAAGGGGAGATCGTTTAGGCCTGGCTGCTGCTGGGGCCTTCGGCCACCGGCTCGGGGATCAGGCCGTAAGACTCCTCGTAGCGCTGGATGTTCTCGGCCAGGCTGCGTAAGAGGGCCTTGGCGTGTTGCGGGCTGGTGATGAGGCGGGAGACCACCATGGCCCCACCCTGCGGCTGAATCATGGCGAAGTCCAGCACGAATTCGTTCTTGGTGTGGGAGAAGAGCGCCAGGTTGGTGTAGCGCCCGTAAGCGGTTTCCTTGTCAATGTCCAGGCGAAGCTCGTTCACAGGTTCCTCCTAAAGCCCGGGGATTCCCGAGCGCGGTAGCAGTCTAACCCCTTTGGAAGGGGTGCGGCTATACCAACGCCTGCTTGAGCCGGGGGATGCTCTTTTTGAGCTGGAAGCGGGCCCGGCCCAAGCTTTGCACCGACTCCAGGAGCACCACCAGCAAGTAGCCACCCTCCAGCGGCACCAGCAGCAAAGGGCCCTCGGGGTACTCGACCATGACCTCCTCGACCTCTCCCCGGTTGATCTCCTGGGAGAGCGCTTTGGCCGAGGCCAAAGCAGTCGCGGCGGCCCCCCCCAAGAAATCCACGTCGGGGGCGTTGGCCGCCCGCTGGCTTTCCACAATGAACCCGTCCTCGGCCACCAGCGCGGAGCCCAGCACCCCGCGCACCGCTTGTAGTTCGGAGAGCACCTCTTGCACCATGTCTTGCCTCCTTACAGCTGCTCAAAGAGGCGGTTGGCCAGCCTCGAAAGCTCGGCTCCGACCGCCCGGCGATCCCCGCCGCGCTCGACCACCGCACCCAGACAGTATTCGCCCACCACCACCACCAGCACCTCGCACTCCTCGGTGGCCAGGGTGAAGCGGCGGATTCCCCCGCCCAGCCCCTCGGCCAGGCGTTGCATGCTGCGGCGGAGCGAGGCCAGTTCGGCGGCCAGCAGCTCGGCTGGGGGGGCGCCCGAGCCCACGCTCTCGATCACCAGGCCGTCGCTGGCGGTGAGCACAGCCCGCCGGACCCCCAGGGTGGCCAGGCTGTCCAGAAACCTCATGAGGGGCCCTCCCGGCCCGGCGGTGAGGAAAGGGCGCATGGGCAAACCGGCATACTGGGGTTAGCCTAACACAGCTCGGCCCCGGCCCAGCGAGGATTTGAACAGGCAAGCCCCACCTTTTGCCCCTGGCCTCCGGTTGGGCGGATTTCGCACCGCCTTTACACCCTGGGCAAAACCCTGTTAGACTGCCCCTCAGATGCGATTCCCTGCTCGAGCTATCCGCTAAGGGCTCCTTTCCGGTGTGATGGAAGGGGTCGTTCGGATGTGCCGGGCGGGGATCCTTTTTGATGGAGGTTATCCCAATGGTGCTCCTGACCCCTGGTCCTACCCCGATCCACCCCCGCGTGCAGGCTGCGCTGGCCAAACCGATGCGCGGCCACCTCGACCCCGAGGTGCTCCAGACCAACC
Organism: Meiothermus sp.; assembly: GCA_040290145.1. Taxonomy (GTDB): domain Bacteria; phylum Deinococcota; class Deinococci; order Deinococcales; family Thermaceae; genus Allomeiothermus. The sequence goes on from PSML01000020.1 coordinate 3,085, forward strand.
GCCGCATCCGCGATTACCTGAAGCTGCTCCTCGACCCGGGCGAGGGCGCTTTGCTGGCGGCGATGCCCGGCTCCGGGAGCTTGGGGATGGAAGCCGGGCTCACCAACCTGGCCGACGAGGGGGATGCGGTGCTGCTCTTGGTCAGCGGGACCTTCGGCGAGCGGATGGTGGAGATCGCCCACGCCTACAACTTTGACTACAAGGTGCTGCGCTCCGAGCCCGGCCACCCCATTGATCCGGCGGCGGTGGAGCGGGCCTTGGGCCAGCGGGCCTACAAGCTGGTGGCCCTGGTCCACGGCGAGACCAGCACCGGGGTCATCAACCCGGCCCACGAGATCGCCCGACTGGTAGCCGACCACGGGGCCCTCTTCATGCTCGATGCCGTCACCACCGCGGCGATGATGCCCCTCTCAATGCAGCGGATGGGGGTGGACTATGCCTTCACCGGCAGCCAGAAATGCCTATCGGCCCCGCCGGGGCTGGCCCCCTTCGCCCTCTCGCAGCGCGGGCGGGAGATGCTGGGGCAGGTGCGGGGCTGGTACTCCGACCTCTCGAGGGTGGCGGTGTACTGGGAGCAGGAGGGGTATTTCTGCACCTCGCCGGTGCTCTTGCACTTCGCCCTGGAGGAAGCCCTCAAACTGGCGCTCGAGGAGGGCCTGGAGAACCGTCAGGCCAGAGCCGAGTACCTCTATGGGGTGGTGCTCTCGCTGCTCGAGGAACTCGGCTTCAGCGCCTACGCGGCCGAGGGGGCTCGTTTGCCTACGGTGCTGGTGGTTCGCCCGCCCGAAGGCTATAGCGAAGCCGAGATCCGCAAAGGGCTCTACGCCAAAGGGGTGGCGGTAGCCGGCGGCATCGGCCCTACCGCGGGGAAGGTGCTGCGGCTGGGTTTGATGGGCGAAGCGGCCCGGGTGGAGCATTACCGGGTCTTCTTCCGCGCGCTGGGCGAGGTGCTGGGGGTGCGGGGGCTGGAGGAAACGTTCTGCGAACGCACCGAAGGGTTGGGGTCCCAAGAGCAGCTGTACGTGTGACCCCTCGCTTTGCGCGGCTGCGCCTCGCATGGGGGATCGTCGGAAAGGTGCGCGGGAGGGCGCCACGGGTGGGGCTCGAGCTCAGTTGGTGGGATCGGGCTGGGCCAGGTAGATCTGTGAAAGCTCGGCCTCGAGCTGCTCGAGGGCCCGTTTGAGACTCCCTCCCTTGAACGGGAGGGCCGTATAGGCTTTCAGCGGCACGGCGGCCTTGAGGCGACGGAACACCGGCCCCGCGGCCTCGGGGCCGCCGTTTTGCAGGATCACCAGAAAAACCCCCTCGCTCATGCGAAACAGCAGATCAGGGCCGCGCAAGCTGCGCAGGATGGGGGAAGGGTCTTGGTCGGGCTGGGTCTGCATCAGCAGCAGCACCAGGGGTCTGCGAGTGGCCATGGCCTCGAGGCTGGGGGCCAGCGCACCGAGGGCGCTGCGGCTCATGGCCCCGCTGGCCTCGCGGTACTGGTTGCCCTCGAGCGGGGGTAGGGCCGGGGTCTCGCGCTGGAGGCTTTGGTAGAGGGCCGTGAGCAGGATGGCCCCGCTGAGCCAGGCGGCCCAGCCCCCCAGGGCCTGCAGGCCGGTGGGAAGCGCCGCCAGGATGGCCACGCTCTCGCAGGCCAGACTGTAGGCCAAGAGGCCCAGCCCCAGCACCCACAGGGTCCGCACCCGTGGCCCGACCGGAGCCCGGCTGTAGAGGCTCGCCGCCCCGGCCAGGGTGAGGGCCGCGACCAGGAAGACCAAGCCGGGGTAGAGGCTCGAGCGCGCCGGGTAAGCCCCCAGCGGCAGCAAACCCAGGACGAGCAAGGCCCAGGGCACCAAGGATAGCCAAGACATCGTCACCAGCATAGCCTAAAATTCATCCGCCCAGCCCCACAATAGACCCATGGAACCCACCCGACCCATCCCCCCCCTCCCCGAGCGTATGCGCCCCAGAGCCCTGGAAGAGGTGCTGGGGCAAGACCACCTCACCGGGCCGGGCAAGCCCCTGCGGCGGATGCTCGAGTCGGGCCGGTTGCAGTCGCTCATCTTGTGGGGGCCGCCGGGGAGTGGCAAGACCACCTTGGCCCGGCTGCTGGCCGAGGGGGTGGGTCAGGAGATGGTGGCCCTCTCGGCGGTGAACGCCGGGGTCAAGGAGATCAAGGCCGCAGTGGAAATGGCGCGCCAGGCGGGCGGGCTGGTGCTCTTCCTGGACGAGATCCACCGCTTTAACAAGTCCCAGCAGGATGCCCTATTGCCCCACGTGGAGTCGGGGCTCCTGACGCTGATCGGGGCCACCACCGAGAACCCCTCCTTCGAGGTGAGCCCGGCCCTGCGTTCGCGGGCCCGGGTCTACGTGCTGCGCCCCCTCGAGGCCGAGGAGATCGGCAGGCTGCTCGAGCGGGCTTTGCAGCACCCCGAGGGCCTAGGGGGCCTAGAGGCCGAGCCCGAGGCGTTGGAGTTTTTGGCCCAGGCCTCGATGGGCGACGCCCGGCGGGCCTTGTCGGCCCTGGAGCTTGCGGCCACCCTCGAGGGCAAGGTCACGCTGGAATCGGTGCGCGAGGGGCTGGGGGCGGGCACCCTCAACTTTGACAAGGGCGGCGAGCACTTCTACGACCTGATCTCGGCCTTGCACAAAAGCGTGCGGGGCAACCACGTGGACGCGGCCCTCTACTACCTGGCGCGGATGCTCGAGGGGGGCGCCGACCCTCTGTACCTGGCCCGCCGCCTGGTGCGGATGGCGGTGGAGGACGTCGGCCTGGCCGATCCGCTGGCCCTCCGGCTGGCCCTGGCCGCCCAGCAGGCCTACGACTTCCTGGGCAGTCCCGAGGGGGAGCTGGCCCTGGCCCAACTCACCATCTACCTGGCCCTGGCCCCCAAGTCCAACAGCGCCTACACCGCCTGGAAACGGGCCCAAGACGCCGCCCGCCGCCACCCCGATGCCCCCATCCCGCTCCACCTGCGCAACGCCCCCACCGCCCTGATGAGATCGCTCGGCTACGGCAAAGCCTACGCCTACTATCACGACGACCCCGAGGGGAGCTTCGCCCAAGCCTATCTGCCGGAGGGGCTCGAGGGCCTGACCCTCTACGAGGCCACCGGCGAGGGCTGGGAGGAGCGGGTGCGCGAGCGGCTGGGAGCGCTGCGTAAACGCTTTCGGGAGGCTCGATCGGGCAAGGGCTAGACCCGCTCTCGAGGCAAGCCCGCGCCCCCCCTTTGGTGAAGAAGGGGCAGGATCCCCACTCCGCCGATCGGGGATACCCTGGAGAGGAACCTCCATGCTTGAGTACGAACACGAACTCTGCACCGAAGCCGGAATGCTGCGCTTTTTCCGCGAGCGCTTCCCGGCCCAGAGGGTCTACAAGAGCCTGAGAAAGCGCTCCCGCTGGTTGGGAGAGGGAGTCCCCCTGGAGTTCCGCCCGGAGTGGGAGGGGCTGGCTGGCTTCGAGGCTCCTCCCGGCCTTCTACCAGGCGCTGCGCCTGCCCGCGGAGGAGGGGTTCCTCCAGCGGGCCCTCCCCTGGCTGGTCCGGATGGACTACCTGTTGGACTACCACATGCTCGTCCCCCTGCAGGATTCCTGCGAGGATATGCTCCACTACAAGATGGGCGACCTTCTGGAGGTGGGGATCTGGCGGCGGCGGGCCCTGGAGCGGGGCGTGCCAGAGGCCTGGGTCTGGAGCTGGGAGGGGTGGGACTGGGAGAGGATCGATCTGGCCCTGGAGGCCCGCGATCACCTCGAGGCCCTCGGCCTGGGCGAGTACACCCGGAAGCCCGTCAGGGAATGGGCCCCCCTGGTCAGCGATGACCCGGACCGCCACGAGCACCTGGTCCCCTTCGGGTCGGAAGAGGACTACACCGAGTTCTTCCGCAGGTTCAGCCAGGCTCAGGCCTGAGGCCACCCCTGTCCAGGCGAACCCCTCTAGTCCCTCACCTCGCTAGAGTGGGTGAGGTTGTATCCTAGGGGGTGCAAGGGACCCCGAAGGAGGGTTCGTCATGAGTGCACTCACCCAAGCAGAGATTCAACAGGCCCTCTCGGCCCTGCCCGGCTGGGCGTTGGTGGAGGGGCGGATCGAGAAGTCCTACCGCTTCGCCGCGTATGCTGACGGGGCGGCGTTTGCCTTTAGGATCACGCTGCTGGCCGAGAAAACCGATCACCACCCCGATACCCTGACCATCGCCTGGAAGGAGGTCCGGGTGGCCTACGTGACCCACTCCCAGGGTGGGGTGACGAAGAAAGACCTCGAGGCGGCCCGGGCCCTGGACGAGCTTTACACCCGGTTCAACGCCTAGTCCCGTACACTGCCCGGGCTTTTCAGGGTAAGCTAACTAAAAGGATTATGGAGCACGCCGTGGATAGTGGAAGTCTGGCCTTTCTGGAGGCCCTCTACCAGGAGTATCAACACAACCCCTCATCCGTGCCGCCGGAGTGGCAGAGCTACTTCTCCGGGCTCGCCCTGGCGGAACCCCAACCGGGCCTCGCCCCCTCCTCGGCCAGCGTCTTACCCACGGAGCTGGCCGAGTTCGTGCTTAGGGTCGAGCGGTTGGTGAGCGCTTACCGCAAGCGGGGCCACCTGGCCGCCCAGATTGACCCGCTGGGCCGGCCCCGCCCGGCCCCGGCGGACCTCGAGCTCAGTTACCACGGGCTGGGGCCTGCCGACCTGGACCAGCCCCTTCCGCCCGGCCTCTTTACCGCCCCCACCCTGCGGGAGCTCGTCGCCAAGCTTCAAGCCGCCTACTGCGGCAGCGTGGGCACCGAGATGGCCCACATCGAGAGCCCCGAGATCCGCCGCTGGCTCGAGGGCCGCATCGAGGCCGGGCTGCCCAAACCCGACGCCGCTACCCGCAAGCGCATCCTCGAGCGCCTCATGCAAGCTTCCCTATGGGAGGAGTTCTTGGCCAAGAAGTATCTGGGGGCCAAGACCTTTTCGCTCGAGGGCAACGAAGCCCTGATCCCCCTCCTCGACACCGCCATCGAGGAAGGAGCCCGCCACGGGGTCAGTGAGGCGGTGATGGCCATGGCCCACCGGGGCCGCCTCAACGTGTTGGTCAACGTGACCAAGAAGCCGGTGGGGGACGTGTTCCTCGAGTTCGAGGAGGTCTTCCCCGAAGGCTATGCTGGGGATGTGAAGTACCACCTGGGGTACTCCAGCGACGTGGAGACCCCCCACGGCAAGGTTCACGTCTCGCTCAACTTCAACCCCTCGCACCTCGAGTTCGTGACCCCGGTGGCCATGGGCCGCCTGCGGGCCAAACAGGACCGCTTCGGTGACCGCGAGCGCAAGAAGGGCCTCTTGATCGCGCTTCACGGCGATGCCGCCTTTATCGGGGAAGGGATCGTCCAGGAGACCCTTAACATCTCGGGCATACCGGCCTACAACGTGGGTGGGGCCTTGCATGTGATCGTCAACAACCAGGTGGGCTTCACCACCGAGCCCCGTGAGTACACCGCCGGGCGCTACTCCACCGAGGTGGCCAAGATGGTGGAATCGCCCATCTTCCACGTCAATGCCGAAGACCCCGACGCGGTGTACGGGGTGGTGGTGCTGGCCATGGAGTTCCGCGCGACCTTCGGGCGGGACGTGTTTGTGGACCTGGTGGGCTACCGCCGCAAGGGGCACAACGAGACCGACGAACCGGCCTTCACCCAGCCGGGGATGTACGCGATCATCGCCAAGAAACCCCAGGCTTACAAAACCTACTTCAAGACCCTCGAGGCCCAGGGGCTGGTCACCCCAGCCGAACTCGAGGCCCTGGCCGCGGCCTACAACAGCAAGCTCGAGGCGGCCTTCGACCAGGTCAAGCGCGAGCCCCACCCAGTGCGGCCCCACGCCGGGGGTGGTATCTGGCAAGGCTACCGAGGCGGAGCCGACCGCGATGTGCCCGAGGTGGACACCGGGGTTCCCCTCGAGCGCTTGCAAAGCCTGATGGGGGCGCTGATCCGGCTGCCCGAGGGGTTCCACCTCCACCCCAAGCTCTCCCGCTTCCTCGAAGGGCGCAAGGAAATGGCGGAACTCAAACGCCCTCTGGATTGGGCTGCTGCGGAGGCCATGGCCTTCGGCTCCTTGGCGGCGGAGGGTCACCGCATCCGCATGAGCGGCCAGGACGTGGTGCGCGGAACCTTTACCCAGCGTCATGCCGGATTGGTGGACACCGCAAGCGGCCACCGCTATCTGGGCCTTGGCCACTTGGTGGAAGGGCAGGCTCCGGTTGAACTGTATAACTCGGCGCTCTCGGAGGCTGGGGTGCTGGGCTTTGAGTACGGCTACAGCCTGGATTACCCCGAGGCCTTGGTACTGTGGGAGGCCCAGTACGGCGACTTCGTCAACACCGCCCAGGTCATCATCGACCAGTTCATCGCCAGCGCCGAGGCCAAGTGGGGCCGCCTCTCGGGGCTGGTCATGCTCTTGCCGCACGGCCTCGAGGGCGGAGGCCCGGAGCACTCCTCGGCCCGGCTCGAGCGCTTCCTCCAGCTCTGCGCCACCGACAACATGCAGGTGGCCTACCCCAGCACCCCGGCGCAGTACTTCCACCTGCTGCGCCGTCAGGTCAAGCGCCCCTGGCGCAAGCCCCTGATCGTGATGACCCCCAAGAGCCTGCTGCGCAACCCCGATGCGGTCTCGCCGATGAGCGAGCTGGCCGAGGGGCGCTTCCAGCGGGTCATCCCCGACCCGTCGGTGAAGCCCAAGAAGGCCAGCCGGGTGGTGTTGTGCTCGGGCAAGGTCTACTACGACCTGATGGCCGCGCGCAAGAGTACTGGGCGTGAAGATGTGGCCCTGGTGCGCCTCGAGCAGTTCTACCCGCTGCCTGAGGCCGAGCTGCAGGCGGCGCTCGAGGTCTACCCCAAGGACACCCCGGTCTACTGGGTGCAGGAGGAGGCCGCCAACCAGGGGGCCTGGTGGTTCTTGCGGGCCCGCTTCGGGGTGAGGGTCTACGGACACCCCTTCTATGGCATCGCCCGCGACGAGTCCTCGAGCCCGGCGGTGGGCTCCTCCAAGGTCCACAAGCGCGAGCAGGAGGCCCTGGTGCGCGAGGCGCTGGCTTTGGAAGGGGTCCCCCAAGCCGACGCCCGGGGGTAGGCGCTTGTCCTCCATCCCCATTGGCCCGCGGGGCGGAAGAGCGATGATGGAGCAGGGCGAACCCTTTTCTGTAAGCCTGGTTCGGCAAGGCCGGGCTCCAGTGGATTGAGCCTTGGGGTAGATGAGAAGACCCGGATATGCGGTAAAGTTTAGAGAGTTTGTGGGGGCCATTGGCCCCCGAATTTTGGGGCAGACCGCCCCTGGCTAGGAGGAACGACGGATGGCGACTGAACTCAAGGTGCCCGCGGTGGGCGAATCCATCGTGGAAGTGGAGATCGGCCAGTGGCTCAAGCGGGAGGGCGACCCCATCCAGCGGGATGAACCCCTGGTCGAACTCGTTACCGACAAAGCGACCTTAGAACTGCCCAGCCCGGTGGACGGGGTACTGGGCCGAATCCTCAAGAGGGCCGGGGAGATCGTGGCGGTGGGGGAGACGGTGGCGCTGCTGGAGGAGGGGATGGCGGTGGGTGCCCAAGCTCCTCAAGCCGCAACAGCCCAGCCTATCGCTCCTGCAAGCGGCAGCCAGGTCAAACCTGCGGCCCCCGAGCCCCGCACCATGCCGGCTGCCCAGCGGGTGATGGCCCAGACCGGCCTCACCCCCGCCCAGGTCGAGCCGACCGGGCCCGGCGGGCGAATCCTCAAGGAGGACGTCCAGCGGGCCGCGCAAACCGCTCCCCAACCGACCCTGGCCCAGGCCCCGACCCCCGCGATCAGCCAGCCCTCCGGGGAACGCCGCGACGACGTGGTGCCCATGACCCCCATCCGCCGCCGCATCGCCGAGCGGTTGCTGGCGGCCAAGCAGAACACCGCCATGCTCACCACCTTCAACGAAGCCGATATGGGGGCGGTGATGGAGCTGCGCAAGGAGTATGGCGAGGCCTTCCAGAAGAAGTACGGGCTCAAGCTCGGCTTCATGAGCTTCTTTGTCAAGGCTGCGGTGCAGGCTCTGCAGGAGATCCCCCAGCTCAACGCCGAGATCCAGGGCACCAACATCGTCTACCACCGCTACTACGACATCGGGATCGCGGTGGGGGGCGGCGAGGGGCTAGTGGTGGTGATCGTCCGCGACGCCGACAAGAAGAGCATGGCCCAGATCGAGGCGGAGATCGCCGACATGGCCGAGCGGGTCAAGACCAAGCGGATCAGGCCGGAGGAGCTGATGGGCGGAACCTTCACCATCACCAACGGCGGGATTTATGGCTCTTTGAACTCCACCCCCATCCTCAACTCGCCCCAGGTGGGCATTCTGGGGATGCACGCCATTGTGGAACGCCCGGTGGCGCGCGGTGGCCAGATGGTGATCCGCCCGATGATGAACCTGGCCATGAGCTACGACCACCGCATCGTGGACGGGCGCGAAGCGGTCACCTTCCTCAAGCGGATCAAGGAGTTGATCGAGAACCCGGTGAGGTTGGTGCTGGAAGTGTAGTCGTACGTCATACGCAAAAGGCTGGAGCGTAAGACGTCTGCGGAGCAAACCTATGCCAAAACACCAAGTCGTCGTGATCGGGGCGGGGCCAGGAGGGTACGTGGCCGCCATCCGGGCTGCCCAGCTCGGCCTGGACGTGGCCTGCGTGGAGCGGGAGCCGGCTTTGGGGGGGACCTGCTTGAGGGTGGGATGTATCCCCAGCAAGGCGCTCCTGGACGCCTCGGAGAAGTTCTACCAGGCCAAGCAAGGGAAGCTGATCGGGGCCAGGCTGGGCGATGTGCAGCTCGACCTCACCGCGATGATGGCGCATAAGGACCGGGTGGTGAAGGCCAACACCGACGGGGTGAGCTTCTTGTTCAAGAAGAACCGGGTCACCCGCTACCTGGGCCATGGGCGGATCGCCGGGCCCAACCAGGTCGTGGTGGAGGGGCCGGACGGGACGACCGAACTCGAGGCCACCTACATCATCATCGCCACCGGCTCCAAGGTGGCCATGCTGAGCGGGGTGGAGGTGGACTACCAGACCATCGTGACCTCCGACCAGGCCATCGCCTTCGACCAGGTTCCCGAAACGCTGGTGGTGATCGGGGGCGGGGTGATCGGCCTCGAGCTGGGCTCGGTGTGGAACCGCTTGGGCGCGAAGGTGACGGTGCTGGAGTACCTCCCGCGCATCCTGGGCGGGATGGATGGCGAACTCTCCAAAGCCGCCGAGCGCATCTTCAAAAAGCAGGGCCTGGACATCCGCACCGGCATGAAGGTGACCAAAGGCTACGTCAAGGACGGCAAGGGCGTGGTTGAGGTCGAGGGCGGGGGGACCTTCGTGGCGGATAAGGTGCTGCTCGCCGCGAGCCGGATTCCCAATACCGATGGATTGGGGCTGGAGAGCGTGGGGATCACCCTCGAGCGGGGCCGTATCCCCATCAACGCCCACTGGCAGACCCGTCTTCCCCACATCTACGCCATCGGGGATGTGGTGGTGGGGCCGATGCTGGCCCACAAGGCCGAGGAGGAGGGGGTAGCGGTGGCCGAGTACATCGCCACCGGGTATGGGCACGTGGACTACAACTCCATCCCCAACGTGGTCTACACCCACCCCGAAGTGGCCTCGGTGGGCAAGAGCGAAGAGGAGCTCAAGGCCGAGGGCGTGCCGTACAAGAAGGGCAGCTTCCCCTTCTCGGCCAACGGGCGGGCCCGGGCCATCGGCGACACCGAAGGCTTCGTCAAGGTCTTGGCTCACGCCGAGACCGACCGGGTCCTGGGGGTTCACATCATCGGGCCGCAGGCCGGTGACCTGATCGCCGAGGCCGCGGTGGCCATGGCCTTCAAGGCTTCCGCCGAGGACATCGGGCGGGCCTCGCACGCCCACCCGACCCTGGCCGAGGCGGTCAAGGAGGCCGCCCTGGCCGCCTGGGACAAACCCCTCCACATCTGATACCGGTGGGCCGCAAAGCGGGGGTCGCCGGAGGAGTCCTTTGGCCCGCATTTTCCCTTTCGAGATCAACCGCCATACCCGTTCTCTGCCCGGCTTGAGGCAGCCCCTGCGCCTCGCTCACCTCTCAGATCTCCACGTGGGGGCTTTTATTGGCGCGGAGATGGTGCAACGTTGGGAGCCGAGCAGCCTGACCTGATCGTGATCACCCCTTCCAAGTACGGCAAGCGCTTTGCCGAGGGTTTGGGGGCATCCACCGTGCCGGTGCGCGGAAGTCGTCCTTCTGGACCTTCTCCCTTAGGCATGGGGGGGCTAGAATCCGACGCATCCCGAGGGGCGATGGGCGGAGGCTCTCCTCGGCGGAGCCTAAAGGGTGTTATCCTGGGCCAACCATGGGGAAGCAAAGCTTTGACGAACGGGAGTTGATCCTCGAGCTGTTTCCCGGGACCTCCCCGGAGCTTTTGCCGCTGGGGGAGGTGCTCTACTACCGCGACGTGGAGGGGCGGGTACATATCTGCGAAGAACCCCTCCACTTGGTCCTGGAGCCCCTCGAGGATACCGCCTCGCTGGCCCCGGTGCTCTGCGAGGCCTGCTTGCGCCAGCTCCCCCGCTCGGCGGCGCAGTTCGTGCGGCACCCGGTGGGGCAGGGGGGACGGCACTTCCGCTACCTTACCCTCTGCGCCAACACCGAAGCCTGCCGCGAGTGGGCCAGGCCCGGGCGGCTGCGCCAGATCCTGTTGCGCGGGGTTTCCTCGCGGGGCGAGGCGGAGGGCTTCTAGGCATTCTCCCTGCGAAGGTGTACTATACTGCCTTAGGATTGCTCCGCTCTTTGGGTTGTGTTTCGTGGTAGGAGGCCAAACGGTTGCTTTTGCGGCTGCGCTCTGAACTGTAAGGCGCATCAGGCCCCAGTGGATGGGGCTTCTTAAGTTGGAGGGACGATGGCACGTGAAGTCAGGCTAACCCGCGACGGGTACGAACGGCTCAAGCGGGAACTCGAGCAAGAACGCGCTCGTCTTCAGGACGCGACCCGCATCTTGCAGGAGCTGATGGAGTCCTCTGACGACTATGATGACTCCGGGCTGGAGGACGCCAAACGGGAAAAAGCCCGGATCGAAGCCCGGATCGACTCGCTGGAAGACACCCTCTCTAGGGCGGTGGTGATCGAGGGGGCTCAGGAGAAGGGGGTGGTGACCTTGGGCGCCATCGTCACCCTCAAGGCCCACCAGGGCAAGGGTGAACAGATGGAGGTGCGGGTGGTCTCCCCCGCCGAGGCCAGCGTACTGGAGAACCCCATGAAGATCTCCGACGAGTCGCCCATGGGCAAGGCCCTCTTGGGTCGAAAATTGGGGGAGACGGTGCACCTCGAGACCCCCAAAGGTCACCGCGAGTTTGAGGTGATCTCGGTCAGAAACTAGCCCAGCGCCGAACGCCGGTGGGCTCGAGGGGCGTTTATTCTTGAGAGCAGTATGGTCGAGCAGAGCGAACAGACCCAACAGCGACTGGCGAACCTCAAGGCCCTGGTGGAGGCTGGCTTCGAGCCCTTTCCCTACCGTTACGACAAAACCCACAGCGCAGCTCAGATCCTGGCGGCGCACCCTGAGCCCCAGCCGGGCCAGGAGTTCCCCGATGAGCGGGTGCGGGTGGCGGGCCGCCTGATGACCTTCCGGCACATGGGCAAGGCCAGCTTTGCCCACCTCCAAGACCAGTCCGGGCGCATCCAGATCTACCTGGCCCGCGACCTCACCGAGCGCTACGACCTGCTCAAGAAGCTCGACATCGGGGACATCGTGGGGGCGGAGGGTACGGTCTTCGTGACCAAGACCGGCGAGGTCACGGTCAAGGTGGAGCGCTGGCTGCCCCTGGTCAAGGCGCTGCATCCCCTGCCCGACAAGTGGCACGGCATCCGGGAGCTCGAGACCCGTTACCGCCAGCGCTATCTGGACCTGATCCAAAACCCCGAGGTGCGGGAGATCTTTCGTATCCGCTCCAAGATCACCCGCTACATCCGCGACTACTTCAACGACCATGGCTTTTTGGAAGTCGAAGGTCCCACCTTGCAAGCGGTAGCCGGCGGCACCGAGGCCCGGCCCTTCAAGACCTACCACAACGCTCTGGACCACGAGTTTTACCTACGGATCGCCCTCGAGCTGCACCTCAAGCGGCTTTTGGTGGGCGGCTTCGAAAAGGTCTTTGAGATCGGGCGCAACTACCGCAACGAGGGCATCTCGCACAAGCACAACCCCGAGTTCACCATGCTCGAGGCCTACTGGGCCTACGCCGACTACACCGACATGATGGCCCTGATCGAGGACCTGCTCTCGGGGATGGTCAGAAGCATCCACGGCAGCACCAAGATCCAGTACGGCCCTCACCAGATCGACTTCGCCAAGCCCTTTCGCCGGGTTGACTTTGTGGGCACGCTCAAGGAGAAGGCCGGGCTGGACTTTGACCCCACCGATCTGGTTCGGCTACGGCAGTTCGCCGACGAGCGCCACCCCGAGCTGCGCGGGGTGCCAAGCTACAAGCTCCTGGACAAGCTCTTCGGTGAGTACGTGGAGCCCACCCTGATCCAGCCTACCTACGTGATGGACGTTCCGCTGGCGATCAGCCCCCTGGTCAAGCGTCACCGCGACCCGGCCAAGGCCAGCCTCGCCGAGCGGGCCGATCTGTATGTGGCCGGCTTCGAGATCTCCCCGATCTACTCCGAACTCAACGACGCCCTCGACCAGCGCGAGCGCTTCAAGGAGCAGAACGCCCGCCGCCAAGCCGGGGACGAAGAGGAGCCCGAGCAGGACGAGGACTTCCTGCTGGCCCTGGAGTACGGGATGCCCCCCGCTGCCGGGATGGGCCTGGGAATCGACCGTCTGACCATGCTCCTGACCAACCAGCACAGCATCCGCGAGGTGATCCTGTTCCCCCTGCTCAAGCCGCGCAAGTCGGGTGAGGAAGAGGGCCACGGCGAGGAGCCGCAGGCTAGACTATAGGGGTGAAGTTGCTGCGAGAGGGGATCGAGCACCGGGTGCCGAACCATCCCACGCCCTCCGGCCATCGCGAACCCAAACCCAGGCCCACGGGGGCGGCATGACCCCCGTCGCCGCCGCCCGGCTGAGCCTCTTGGTGGGGTTGGTGGTCTTCGGGCTCAAGTGGTTGGCCTTCGGGCTCACCGGCTCGGTGGCGCTCTACTCGGACGCCCTCGAGTCCATCGTGAACATCGTGGCGGCGGGGGCCGCGCTCATCGCGGTGAGGGTCTCCAAGCGACCGCCCGATGCCAACCACCCCTACGGCCACACCAAGGCCGAGTACTTCTCGGCGGTGCTCGAGGGCATCCTCATCGCCCTGGCCGCCCTGGCCATCGTGAACGAGGCCTGGCACAAGCTGTTCTCCCCCGCCCCGCCGCAGAGTGTGGGCCTGGGGTTGCTGGTCTCGCTGGGGGCCTCGGCGCTCAACGGCGGGCTGGCCTGGTTTTTGACGCGGAGCGGGCGGGCCCACCGCTCCCCGGCGCTGGTGGCCGATGGTCAGCACGTCTTTACCGACGTGCTGACCTCGGGGGGGGTGCTGGCCGGGGTGGGCCTGGCCTGGCTCAGCGGCTGGTGGGTGCTGGACCCGCTGCTGGCGATGGCGGTGGCGGTCAACATCCTATGGATCGGCTGGCGGCTGGTGCGGGACTCGGTGGGCGGGCTGATGGACGAGGCCCTCCCCGACGCCGAGATGAGCGAGATCCAGGGAGTGATCCGCACCCGCCTCAACCCCTGGCAAAAAGACGGTAAGGTGCTCGAGGTCCACGACCTGCGCAGCCGCCGCGCCGGGCCGCGCACCTTCGTGGAGTTTCACCTGGTGGTGCCGGGCTCCCTCAGCGTCGAGGACGCCCACCGCATCTGCGACCGGCTGGAGGAGGGCCTGCGTGAACAGGTCCCCGGGGTCCAGGTAACCATCCACGTCGAGCCCGAGTGGAAGGCCAAACACGGCGGGTTCGTGGTGCGCTCGAGGTAAGGTGCCCGTGAGCCTACTTGTAGGTCAACTCCACGATGGTGTAGCTCTGCACGCCCTTGGGGCTGGGGTACTCCACCCGGTCGCCCACCCTCTTGCCCATCAGGCGCTGGCCCATCGGCGACTCGTTGGAGATCTTGCCGTTGAACACATCCGCCTCGTGGCTTCCCACGATGGTCAGGCTCATGCGAGCCCCCGAGTCGGTCTCGAGTTCGACACTCACCCCTAGGCCGACCACCGACGGGGTGCCGTTCCCGGCCTCGACCACTACCGCCCGGGCCAGGATGCTCTCGAGCTCGCTGATGCGCCGATCGTTGTCCCACTGCGCCCGCCGGGCCTCGTCGTAACCGGCGTTCTCGCGCAGGTCGCCCTCCTCGATGGCCTGCTCGAAGGCCGCGGCGATCTCCTGGCGCTTGACCGTCTTGAGGGTGGTCAACTCATCTTGCAAACGCTTCAAACCTTCCGCGGTCAGGTAGACCGGTTTATTCTGCGACATCCTTGCCTCTCCTTACCGGCAAAAAAACAAGCACCAGCCCCAAGGCCAGCATGTCCGATTATACAGCCCGAGAGGGCGGGTTAGAATAGGGGCATGTTTCACACTGAGGCCTCGGGGCACCGTTTCCAAGCCCATATGGGAGGCGGGTTTTCTCGGCGAAGATGGCTGGGCTGGATTCTCCTGCTGATCGGACCTGCGCTGGGCCAGAGCCTGAACCTGCCCCCCGAGGGCCGGGTGGGGCAGGCCCTCGAGATCGCCGGCCAAGGGTTTCCTGCCGGGAGCTACGTCCTCGAGGTCCAGACCCCCAGCGGCACCCAGCGCATCAACCTGCAGGCCCCGCGCGGGGAGTTCAAGACCAGCCTGACCCCCACCGCTCCCGGCCAGTACCGCTTTCGGGTGGGCGTAGAGGGGCGCACCCTGGAAGCCCAGGCCCAGATCCGGGCCGCGCCCACCCAGCCCAACCCACCCGAGCTCGCGCCGCCGGTCTTGGAGGCCGATGGGCTGGCCGTGGGAAACTGGAAGCTCCCCTTGAAGGGTCAGTGGTCGCAGCCCAAGGTGATCGGAACTCGAGCCTTCATCTACCAAGGGCCGCTGGTGCTGGAGATCGACCTGACCCGCCCGGCGGTGGTGGCCCATTACTATCCTCCCGCTGAGGTGCAGGTGCTCGAGGTCGCCCCCGTGCCGGCGGTGCAGCTGGCCAACGGCCTGCGGCTGCCCCTGGCTCAACTGGGCAGGCGGCCCTACGAGGGCTCCTGGGATAGCCTGGCGGTGATCCGCGACTACCGCGATCACCTCAAGGCCCAGGGGGCCCAGGCCCTGGATCCGGCCCTGAACGGCCCCCGGCCCTACTGGGCCTACTTGGCCACCGATCCCGCCGAGATCACCCCGGCTGACCTCGAGGCCACCGGCCAAGATCTGCTCTCTCGCGGACACCGGCCCGAACTGCGCTGGGGTGGCCCTGGCCTGATGCGTTGGCTCGCGCCCTGGGCGGCCCAGGTCTCCACCGCGCGTCGCCAAGGGGTCACGGCCAGCCTGGCCTGGTCGGACTTCTTCCTCAGGTACATGCCGCAGTTCCCCGGCTCGCGCCTGCTCTTTGCCGAGCAAGCCGACTGGCTCGAGGCCCAGGGCCGAGCCGACCTGGCCGAGCGCTACCGGGCGGCCTTGCGACAACTGGGGGCCTGGTCGGCGCCGTTCACGGCGGAGACGGCCAAGGCCTGGGCCTGGGGGGCGGTGCTCCTCTACGCCCTCCTGGCGATCTACCTGGTTTTGGTCTACCTGCCCAACCAGACCCGTGACCTGCGCGGCCAGGGCGGGTGGCTGTTGTCCTGGTTCCGCAACCCCCTTCTGCGGCTGCGCCATACCGTGCTGGCCTATGCCTCGTTCGGGGAGCGCGTGCTTTTCGCCTTGCTCTTTGTCCTGGCGGGGGGGAGCCTGCTGCTGGCCGGGCTGGTCTCGAGGGTCGAGCAGATCTACGCACAGGACGCCTTATCGCGCGGTACCTTGCGCTCTTTGGCGGCCCAGGAGGCCCTGCGGGCGATCTCGACGGGCTCCACCCCGGCGGTGGATGCCCTGCTCGGCTACAGCCTCAAGGCGGATAACCCCGAGCGGGCCCGGCGTCTGCTGGAGAATGCACCGCCCTGGGCCTTTGTGCTGGTGAACCGAGGCGCCCCACAAGACCTCGAGCGGGCCTATCGGATCGCCCCTGGCTACACCCCGGCCCGCGAAGCCTTGGGGCTGGGCGGTGACCTCTGGAGCAGCGCCTACCGCGAGGCCGGGGTGCCCCGCGAGGGGGTGCCCACTCCCCGCCTGGTCTGGACGGCCCTCTTACAGTCCAGCGCACAGGCCCTAAAGCGCGACTTCCTGCGCACCTGGACGGCTTTGCCGCTGTGGGACCGGGAGTGGGTGGCCTGGGTGAGCGCGGTCGTGTTTCTGCTGGTCCTGCTCTACCACGTCCTGAGCTTCCTCATCCCGCGTCCCCGCGAGGCCACGGCTTTCCCCCGCTGGAAGCGAGGGGTGCAGCTCATCTTCCCTGGCTCGCCCTGGTACGGCCACGGATGGGGAGTGCTCATCCTGGTGGGGGTGGCGCTGGGAGGCTGGACCTGGTATCAGGGTGACGTGCGCGGGATGTACGGGCTCATCGCTGCGGCGGTGATCCATCTTCTAGCCTGGGCTTTGCGCTACGGAAGGAGAAGCACGGTATGATCATGCCCCCCATTCCCACCCCCTTCGATTCGCAGGGCCGGCTCGACGCGGAGGCTTTCCGCGACCTGGCCCAGGCCCTCGAGCCGCACGTGGATGGCCTCCTCTTCTACGGCTCCAACGGCGAGGGGGTGCACCTGACCCCCGCCGAGCGCGTCCGCGGGCTCGAGGTGCAAAACCCCCAGAAGCCCCCCCTGGTCGGGATGATGGAGGAGACCATCCCCCAGGCCCTGGAGGCGCTCCAGCAGGCGCGGGTGGTGGGGGCCAAGAGGGTCTTGGTCACCCCGCCCCGCTACTATGCCGCCAACATCGGGAATGAGGGCCTGGTGCGCTACTTCACCGCCCTGGCCGACGCCGACGGCCCCGAGGTCTGGCTCTACCACGTCCCGAAGAACACCAAGGCGGAGCTGCCCCTGCCGGTGGTGGCGGAGGTCGCGCGGCACCCCCGCATCACCGGGATCAAGGACTCCAGCGGGGAGATGGCCCGGCTGGCCTTTTACCAGGCCCACCGGCTCGAGCTTTCGGTGTACACCGGCAACGCCACCACTTTCGCGGCGGCCCTTGCGCTGGGCGCCAAAGGGGGGATTCTCGCCGCCGCGAACCTGGCCCCCAAGGCCTACCAGGCTCTCCTCGCGGCCTGGCGAGCCGGCGACGTAGCCGAGGCCCAGCGCTTGCAGGCCCGGCTCGAGCCCTTCGGACGGGTGCTGGGGCAGGGGGGCTTCGTCCTGCTCAAACAGGCCCTGCGCTCCATCGGCCTCCCCGCCGGGTATCCGCGCCCGCCTTACCCCCAAGAGAGCCCGCACTGGGCGGCCTTCAAGCCGATCCTGGAGGACTTGCGGGCGGAAGGCTGGCTGGTTCAGTAGCCCGATTCCCCGGGATGGCCCATGGGGTCGCAAACGCCGAGGGTTTAGCCTACCGCTGGCAGACTGGCCTGGGGGTGGATGGATCGAGTACGGCCTGCCCTCGAGTTGACCAAACGCTCCCAGATTTGGGCTCCCATCCAGGGTAAACTGTCCTCCATGAAGCGTTTCGCCCTTCTCCTTTCCCTCGCTGTTCTGGCCGGGTGTGTCCCCCAACAAGCCCGCCCCCAGCCTCCTCAGGTGGAGCTGGTGAGCTTTGCCCTGGTGAGCCTGGATCCCTTCAGCGGCTTCGCCGACCTGGACGTGCGGCTGCGCCTCACCAACCCCAACGGATTCACCTTGCCCTTGCTGGACAGCACCCTCACCGCTGAGCTGGCCGGGGCCGGGTTCAGCATGACCCTTCCGGCCATCGAGCTGCCCACCAACACCCCCCGCGAAATCCAGGCTGGCCTGCGGGTGCCCATCGCTCAGGGGGTGCAGGCCCTAGCCTCGCTGGTCTCGGGGCGGCCCACCCGCTTCCGCTTGCAGGGGGAGATGCAGGCCAGGCTCGGCCCGGTGAACGTCCCCATTGGCCCTTTTACCCTGGTAGACCGCGAGGTGACGGTGAACCTGAACTTCACCCCGCCTACCTTGCGCCTGGTGGAGATCCGCTTCGAGAACGGAACCTTCAAGCTGGTCCTCGAGGTCCAAAACCCCAACCCCATCGGCTTCAACCTGGAGGGTCCGGTGCGCTTGCTGATCGGGGGTCGCAGCGTAGCCGAGGCCAACGCCCAGATCGCCGCTCGCCCCGGCAGCGCCAGCCGGGGAGAGCTCAGCATCCGCATCCAGGGTTTCCCCGGTTTGGGCAACGTGCAGGTGCAGACCAACCTCGTCGCCCGAGTTCCCGGCATCCTCGAGCGCCCGGTGGTGCAGGTGCTCGAGGGATTCTTGCGCTGAGAGTCTTTGCTCCCGGGCTAGGGCTCGAGGCGGAAGGCGTGGGGCAGCAACTCACCCATGGTGTAGGTGGTGGCTTGCCCGGCTGCGCTCAGGCAGTGCACCAGGGTTTCGGGCCCGGCGAACTCGGCCAGGATCTGGCGGCAGCCGCCGCAGGGGGTTCCGCCGTCTGGGGTCATCACCCAGACCTCGAGGATTCTGCGGTCCCCCTCGGCTACCATCCGGCTCACCGCCCCTTGCTCGGCGCAGCGGGCCAGCGCGTAGGAGGCATTCTCGACGTTGACCCCTTCGAAGGTCCGGCCACTCTCCCCCTTCACCATCGCAGCGACAGGGTAATGCGAGTAGGGGGCATAAGCCCTAGACATCAGGTGGTGCAGACGCCGCCGGATCTCCTCCATAACCGCTGGCCCCTTCCTCATCCTTCTGACTCGGCAGAGACCGGCTGGACGTGGGACACCAGCACCTTGTCGATGCGGTTGCCGTCCATGTCGACTACCTCAATCTTCAGGTTCTCGAAGGTGAAACTCTCCCCAGCGCTGGGGATGCGGCCCAATTCGGCCAGAACCAAGCCCCCCACGGTACGGTAACGCTCCTCCTCGGGGAGTTCTTCTAGGTCGAAGAGTTCCTTGAACTCCTCGATCGGCAAGGCTCCGTCCAAGAGGTAGCTGCCGTCGTCGCGGCGGACGATCCAGGGCTCCTCCTCGGCCTCCTCGTTGCTGGGCAGGTCGCCCACGATGGCCTCGAGGATATCGTGCAGCGTAACCACCCCTTGCAGGCTGCCGTACTCATCCACCACCAACGCCATGTGGGTGCGCTTCTGCTTGAACATCTCCAACAGCTGCCAGGCCGAAAGGGTGGCCGGGACGAACAGGGGGGGTTGTACCAGGCTGCGCAGGTCCTCGGCGGTGAAATTCGGTTTGATCACCAGGTCGCGGGCCCGCACTACCCCCACTACGTTGTCCAAGCTGCCTTCGGCCACGGGGAAGCGCCCGTGAGGGCTCTCCAGGATTTTCCGGCGGGTTTCCTCGATGGGGTCTTCCAGGTCCAGCCAGACCACGTCCGGCTTGGGGGTCATCAGCGAGTCCACCTGGCGGTCTCCCAGGCTGAGGATGCTCCGCACGGTTTCCTGCTCGGCCTCCTCGAAGACCCCGGCGCGGGTTCCCTCATCCATCAGCACCTGGATCTCCTCGTCGGTGACCGGGGGCTCGTGGCTCCCGCGCTGTCCGAAGAGCCGTAGCACGGAATCGGTAGACACCGTCAAGAGCCATACCAATGGCTTGGCCACCGTGGAGAGCACCTGCATGGGGAAGGCCATGAGGGCGGCGATACGCTCAGGGCTGCGCAGGGCCAGGCGCTTAGGAACCAGCTCGCCGATTACGAGCTGCAAGTAGGTGATGAGCAGCACGATGACCGTGAAGGCGATCTCCTGGGCATAGGGGGCCAGGGCGGGAATGCGGGCGATCCCCGGGGCGAGGGTGCCCGCCAAGGTGGTCCCGCCGTAGGCACCGGCCACGATACCGATCAGGGTGATGCCGACCTGCACCGTCGAGAGCAGGCGGCTGGGTGAGGCCAGCAGCTCGAGCGCGGCCTTGGCCCCGAGGTTGCCGTCGTCAGCCCGCTGCTGGAGCTTGGCCTTGCGTGAGGAGATGAAGGCCGCCTCCGACATCGCCAGGACCCCGTTAAACACGGTGAGCAACAGCAGGATGAGGATCTCCATAGGTCAGGCCGCCCAGCACACAGACCGTACCCGGACGCTGGGCTTAGGGGGCAGGGTTGTGGTCAGGGGGTTCGGGTCAGTCGAAGGACTTCGACTAGGCGGTTTATCCATACCTACTAATGAGGATTGTAGCACATCGCCCCCGGGCATTCGTCCAAAGCCCCCCTTCGCCTGCAGACCTCGCGGGATGGGGTGAGGGCCGACTTGTGAGCCTCAACCTAGAAACCGGGGGGTGGATCATGGTACGGTGAAGTCCCGTGATAGCTAAGCCCTGCTCCTGGATGGGGAGGGGTTGACCACTTCGCTGGTCATTTCTAGAGGAGGTTGGGATGAAATACGTATTTGTCACGGGCGGTGTGGTGAGCAGTTTGGGCAAGGGCATCCTGACCTCCTCGCTGGGGGCCATCCTGCGGGCGCGGGGTTACCGGGTCACGGCGATCAAGATTGACCCCTACGTCAACGTGGACGCCGGGACCATGCGCCCTTATGAGCACGGCGAGGTCTTCGTCACCGGCGACGGGGCCGAGACCGACCTGGACATCGGGCACTACGAGCGCTTTCTAGACGTGGATCTGGCGCGGGGCAACAACCTCACCACCGGGCAGGTCTACCTCTCGGTGATCCAGAAGGAGCGCCGGGGGGAGTACCTCTCGCAGACCGTGCAGGTCATCCCCCACATCACCGACGAGATCAAGGAGCGCATCCGCCGGGTGGCCAAGGAGCAGGAGGCCGACATCGCGGTGGTGGAGGTGGGGGGCACGGTGGGCGACATCGAGAGCCTGCCCTTTTTGGAGGCCATCCGCCAGTTCCAGTTCGACGAGGAGGACGGCGACGTGATGTACATCCACCTCACGCTGCTGCCCTACCTGCCCACTTCCGAGGAGTTCAAGACCAAGCCCACCCAGCACTCGGTCTCAGCGCTGCGGGGCCTGGGCATCCAGGCCGACGCGGTGGTGCTGCGCTCGGACCGGATGGTGCCTGAGGACGTGCGCAAGAAGGTGGCGCTCTTTGCCAACGTGCGCCCCAGCGAGGTCTTCTCCAGCCCCACCGTGCCGTTCCTCTACGAGATGCCGCTGGTGCTGGAGGAGCAGGGGGTCGGGCGGGTGGTGGAGAAGAAGCTGGGCTTAGAGCCCATCCAGCCCAACCTCAGCTTCTGGCAAGGGGCGGTGCGCAAGCTCAAGCATCCCTCGAGCGAGGTCACGGTGGCCTTCGTGGGCAAGTACGTCAAGATGCCCGACGCCTACCTCTCCATCCTCGAGGGCTTCCGCCACGCGGCGATCGCCAACGACGCCCGGGTGGACGTGCGGTGGGTCAACGCCGAGGAGGTCACCGACCTGGAGAGGGCCGCCGAGGCGCTGCACGGGGTGGACGGGGTGCTGGTGGGGCCCGGCTTCGGCATCCGCGGCATCGAGGGCAAGATCCTGTGCGCCCGCTACGCCCGCGAGCACAAGATCCCCTACTTCGGCATCTGCTTGGGCCTGCAGGTCGCGGTGATCGAGTTCGCCCGCAACGTGCTGGGCCTGGAGGGGGCCAACTCCACCGAGTTCGACCCCTACACCCCCCACCCGGTCATCGACCTGATGCCCGAGCAGCTCGAGGCCCTGGGCTTGGGCGGCACCATGCGGCTGGGCAACTGGCCCATGCGCATCCACCCCGAGACCATCCT
>PSML01000020.1:24909-30944 GCA_040290145.1 Meiothermus sp.
GGCAAGGACCTGGCCTACGAGCGCCACCGCCACCGCTACGAGGTCAACCCGGCCTACGTGCAGCAGCTCATCGAGGGCGGCCTCACGGTCTCGGCGGTCACGCCGGGCATGCACGGGCGCGGCGAGGGCCTGGTCGAGGCCATCGAGCTCCCCGACCACCCCTTCTTCATCGGCCTGCAGTCCCACCCCGAGCTCGCCAGCCGCCCCATGCGCCCCTCCCCGCCATTCAACGGCTTCGTTGCGGGGGCGCTCGAGCGCAGGCGGCAGACCAAAGACCTGGCTCAGCGGTTACTGCCGGATACCCCGTAGACGGGGACAGGGACCTCACCGGCGTGCCAGTTGACGAAGGCCCGGGCGGTGCGACCGGAAAAGCCCCGGCCCTCCTGGGCGAAGCGGAGGGCGGCTTGGGTATCCGCCTCCTGGAGTGGCCTGCCCAGCAGGTGGGCGACGGCCTCGAGGTAGAGGGCTTGGTCGAACGGCGGGAAGGTCAGCACCAGCCCAAAGCGGTCGGCCAGGGCCAGCTTGTCCTGCAGGGTGTCCCAGGCTGAGGGCTCGGAGCCGGGCTCGGGGCGGTCAGCCCACCGCTCGGCCACCAGGTTGCGCCGGTTGGAGGTAGCGATCACCAGTACGTTGAGTGGCTTGGCGTAAACGGCTCCCTCCAGAAGCGCCTTAAGCCGGTGAAAGCGGTGGTCCTCGGCGGTGAAGGCCAGGTCGTCGAGGTAGAGCACGAACTTCTGCGGCAACACCCGAAGCTCTTCGAGCAGCTCCGGCAGGTGCTCGAGCCCCTCCGAGAGCACCTCCACCAGCCGCAGCCCCCGGGCGGCGTAGTGGGTGCGTAGGGCCTTGACCGCGGTGGACTTGCCGCTACCTCGAGCCCCGTAGAGGAGGGTCGGAAGCGCTGGCTCACCGCGCAAGAAGCGTTCGACGTTGCGGCGCAAGAGCCCCAGCTGCCGCTCGAAACCCACCAGCTCCTCGAAACCGACCGGGTCGGGGTGGGCTACCGGCTGCATCCGGGCATCGTAGAAGAAGGCGCTGTGGGTAGCGTAAGGGGCATAGCCGTGGGTGTGATAAAGCCGCCCCAGGGCACCCGGCTCGAGGCTCTCCAAGGCTTCCAAGGCGGCTTGCTCGGCGGGGAGAGGGCTGCGTGTGCCCAGGTCGGCGATGGGATGCTGGGCTCGCATCCGGTTGCGTTCGATGTCCAGGGCATAGAGGGCCTGCCGGGCCAGTTCGGCCAGCCCGGGGGTCAGCTCGGGGCCACCCTGGAGGATCTTGCGGGCCAGCCCGACGGCCTCCAGCAGCCACTGGGCCATCAGCCAGCCCCAAGGATCGCCCGCCGGGAGGTCGCGGGGGAGGAGAGCTTGGTAGGGGATCGCGGGCAGGGCCGGGAACAGCTCGCGCATGGCCCCAGTCTAAGCGTTAGGACAGGCTCTTGTTACCCTGGAAGGGCGAATGGGGCGGCACGTAGTCGTGCAGGGTGATGACCGGGGTCTTGTAGGGGGCCACCCGGATGAACGCCTCGACCAACCGGGGGTCGAGCTTGCTGCCTTTGAGCTGCTCCAGTCCCTCTAGCACGGCTTCCAACGGCCAGGGTTTTTTGTACGAGCGCTCCGAGGAGAGCGCGTCGAAGATGTCCACCACTGCGAAGATGCGGGCCAGAAGCGGGATCGCCTCACCGCGCAGCCCGCTGGGGTAACCGCTTCCGTCCCAGGCCTCGTGGTGGTAGCGCACCACCTCCAGGGTCTGGCTGGGCAAAAAGCTGACCGGGAGGAGCATCTGGTAGCCGATCTCCACGTGCTGCTGCATCAGTCGCCACTCGTGGGGCTCGAGCGGCCCCGGCTTCCTCAGGATCGAATCGGGAATGGCCAGCTTGCCGATGTCGTGCAAAAGAGCACCCCAGCGCAGATAGGCCCGCTGCTCCTCGTTGAGCTCGAGGGCCTGGGCCAGTTGGTCGGCCCAGGTCACCACCCGCCGGGTGTGGCCCTGGGTCTCGTGGTCGCGGTACTCCAGGGCCAACCCTAAAGCCAGCAGGATGCCGTCGTAGGCAGCCTCGATCTGTTGCAAGGTCTCCATCTGGCCGAGCTGGGCCCCGGTGAGGCGGGCCAGCGAGGTGACCAAGGCCCTCTCATCGGGTTGGAAGGGGCGGTCTCCCTCCCGGGCCAACAAAAGCACCCCCAAAGTCTGCCCCTGGCGGGCCGAGACCGGCACCGCTGCGCTCGACCAACCGGTGCTCTCGGGGATGCCCTCGAGGTAGCTGCCCATCTCGAAGGAGTCGGTCAGGGTGGCCCGGGTGCTGAGGTTCTGGCGGGGCAGGCGGCGGCCTTGGTAGCGCCGCAGGGCGCCTTGGGCGCTCACCACCACCGGCCGGCCCTCGCGGAAGCGGACGAAGGCCAGGTGCGGGGCCAGCTCGAGCTGGGCCAGCGTGCTCATGGCGGTCTCGATCAGCTCGGCCACCCCGGGGGCCACGCTGGCCTCCAGCGAGCCCTGCTCGAGGGCCTGCATGCGGGCCAGGTGGCGCTCGAGGGCGCACCTTCCGGCCAGCTCGCGCTGGCGCAGCAGCCCCACCAAGCTCAAAGTTCCTAGGCTGGGGACGGCTGTCGAGAGGAGTTCCATCGGGCTGAGCTGCCCATCCGGCAACAGGTCCAGCCCCACCAAGTAGGCCAGGCTGAGCGGCAGCACCCCGCCCAGCGACCGGGCCCCGCCCCGCCAGACCCAGGGCAAAAGCAGCAAAAAGCTGAGGGTTTGAAATGCGAAGGGAAGCTTGAGGAGGAGGCTGAGCGCACCCCAGCCCAACAGGCCCAATACCCCCAGTGCCTCGACCATAGGTAAGTTGCCAGGCTGGGGTGTGAAGGCTACCCCAGACCCCCGCACCTGCAAGGTAGCACCCAGATGTAAATAGCGAGTCACAAATGGCTCTGTGCGGGGTCCCTTGCCCCGAGCAGGTTGGACAGCCACATGGGCCAGGGGTTCCCCCGGCGGGGACAGAACAAATCACCGGGGCAGCGAATACCCCGGTTCTTGCGGATGCTCTGGTGGCCCCTGTAGGACTCGAACCTACAACCTACCGATTAAGAGTCGGGAGCTCTACCGATTGAGCTAAGGGGCCTTGCGCCGAAGCACATGCAGCAACGGTTAGGGTAGCGCTAAGCAGGGGGGTTGTCAAGGGCGGGCACGGCTTGACGGGACGTGGCCGTTGTGCGACCATTGAACCCGGACAGGCCCGGAGCGGACGCTCTAAAGCCGCCTAGACCCGGGGAGTAGCGCAGCCTGGTAGCGCATCTGCTTTGGGAGCAGAGGGTCGGAGGTTCGAATCCTCTCTCCCCGACCAAGTGCCGGATGGCGATCAGCAAGGGAGATGCGGGAGTAGCTCAGTTGGTAGAGCATTAGCCTTCCAAGCTAAGGGTCGCGGGTTCGAGTCCCGTCTCCCGCTCCAAGTTCCAGAGGGCAGAGTCCGAAAGTCGGTGGCTTTCGGACTCCATCTATTGCAGGAGGGACCGGGTCCCATCCCGCCTTGGGCGGACGTCGGCCAAGCTTTGGGGTTTGGCGGGCCTGGAGCGATTCGAACGCCCGACCTACGGCTTAGAAGGCCGCTGCTCTATCCGCTGAGCTACAGGCCCACGCCGTGACAGTATAGCCCCATGGAGAGAAGGCCTCAACACCAGCCGGACCAGGAGAAAAACCGGGGTTTCCAGACCGCCCCCCTGTGGGCCAGACCCGCTTTCTGATAGGCTTCGGGGTATGGGAGCCGTCGTTCATAATCTCGGTGAGGTCAACCGCTGGGACCGCGAGGCCTTCGTCGAGCGGTTGGGCTGGGTGTTTGAACACTCCCCCTGGGTGGCCGAGCGGGCCTGGGCCACGCGTCCTTGGACCAGCCTGGAGACGCTGCACGGGGCCATGTGCCAGATGGTCGAGGCCGCCCCCATCGCCCTCAAGCTGGCCCTGATCCGCGCCCACCCCGACCTGGGCAGCCGGGCCCGGATGGCCGAGGCCTCCGCCCGGGAGCAAAAAGGGGCTGGGCTGGACGCGCTGTCCCCTGAGGAGTTCGACCGGCTGCAGTCGCTTAACCGCTCCTACAGGGAGAAGTTTGGCTTCCCTTTCGTCCTGGCGGTAAGGGGCAAAACCAAGGACGAGGTCTTGCGGGCCTTGGAAGAACGACTCGAGCACGACAAGGAGACCGAGCTCGAGACCGCGCTCGAGCAGATCTACAAAATCGCCTGGTTGCGCCTGAAAGAGGCAGTAACCCCTTAGGGCCCTTATGATCGATCCTCTTCATCAAGATCGCTTGAGGGTGGTCCGTTGGCCTTGGATAGTGGCCCTGCTGCTCATCTTCGGCATTGGCCTGGCCCTGACCCTGGCCAACGGTTGGCAGGCCCATGCCAAGGAGTTCTTGAACCTCATCGTGCGCTGGCTGCACATCATCTACGGCATCGCCTGGATCGGGGCCAGCTTCTACTTCATCTTTTTGGAGAACGCCCTCGAGCGCCAGGGGGTGCGCCCCGAGCTCTCCGGCAACCTCTGGGCCATCCACGGGGGTGGGGTGTACTACCTCGAGAAGTACAAGACGGCCCCGGCTAGGCTCCCACCCTACCTCCACTGGTTCAAGTGGGATGCTTACCTGACCTGGGTGACGGGTTTTTGCCTGCTGGTGATCGTCTACTACTCCGATCCCCGGGCTAACCTGTTGCCCCCGGGAAGCCCCCTGCCCGGTGCGGTGGCCATCCTCATTGCGGTGGGGAGCCTGGTGGGGGGCTGGCTGGTCTACGTGGGGCTCTCGCGCACCCCGCTGTTATACCGGCCCGGGCTTTTCCTGTTGGTGGGGGGTGTTCTGGTGGCCGGGGCGGCCTGGGCGCTCTCGCAGATCTACAGTGGGCGCGGGGCTTTCATGCACGTGGGGGCCATGCTCGGCACGATCATGGCGGCGAACGTTTTTTTCGTGATCATCCCCTCGCAAAAGGCCCTGGTTCGCGCTGCGCAAAAGGGGGAGGGGCTTGACCCGGGGTTCGTTAGCTGGGTCCAGCTTAGATCGCGCCACAATAACTACCTCACCCTGCCGGTCATCTTCACCATGATCGCCCACCACTTTCCCTTCACCTACACCCACGGGGCCAACTGGCTGATCCTGGTGCTGCTGTTTGCCGCGGGGGTAGCGGTACGCCACTTCATCAACGTGACCGAGCGGCAGCACCACACCACCCTCGAGACGGGCGGGGCTATGCCCTACTTGTTGGTCGTCGCGGCGGCCATCGCTCTGGTGGTTTTTTACCTGACCGCCCCGAAAGCCGCCCCCGCCGCGAGCGCAAAACCGGTGGCATTCGACCAGGTACAGACCATCATCAACACCCACTGTCACGTCTGCCATGCTGCTCGCCCAACCCAGCCCGGTTTTGCTTCGGCTCCAGCGGGGGTGATGTTTGACACCCCGCAGGAGATCGTGGCCCAAGCGGAGCGGATTAGGCAGGTGGCGGTGGACTCCGAGTACATGCCGCCGGGAAACATTACCGGGATGACCCGGGAAGAACGGGCCAGGCTTGGCTCCTGGATCCGTCAGGGAGCCAAAGGGCCATAAAATAGAGGTATGCGCATCGCGATATTTTCCGACGTTCATGGCAATCGTTTCGCCCTCGAGGCGGTGCTGAAGGACATCCAGGCCAGCCACCCCGACGTGCTGGTCAACCTGGGCGACCAGGTCTGGGGGGCTGCTGACCCCAGGGGAGCCTGGCGGATTCAGCAGAGCCTGGGGGCTGTCACCGTGCGGGGCAACACCGATGAGTTTTTGAGCAGAGCCGCCCCATCCGCCGAACTGGCGGATTGGCTGAAGGGGCAGCTCGAGCCCGACGCCCCCCAGCGTTTGATGGACCTGCCCATCACCGCCGAGGTGGCCGAAGGCGAGGTGGCGGTGGCCCACGGCTCGCTGCGGGACCCCTCGGAGGCGCTGTTTTTGCGTTTTACGGGCGGTCAGAGCCATAGCGCTTCACCCCAGGAGATGCTGGAGCAGGCCCGGGCTTTTCCGAAGGCGCGGGTGGTGGTGGTGGGGCATA
>PSML01000021.1:0-30751 GCA_040290145.1 Meiothermus sp.
TGGAGCCGAGCAGGAGGGGGAGTTCGGCCATTACGAGCCGTTCACGGGCTGCTTTTAGGCTAGACGTGGATGAAGCGCGGTTGGGTGATCGTCGGGGTGCTGCTGGGCTTTGGGCTCGCGCAGTACCGCAGCAATGCCGCGGCCCCACTCCCCGAGAAGCCCTGCCCCCAGCCCGCGCGGTACTGGCTCGAGCTGGATCCCGCCCGCTGGCCGGTGGAGACCCTGCGCCTGGGCGGCCAGCGCTACGGAACGGAGCCCCTCCGGCGGTTGCTGGCTGCGCCGGCTGGTCAGCCGCAAGCCTACCTGCGCCAGCAGCTCGCCGCGGCCAAGCTCAGCCTGGCCAGTGGGGCCGAGCCCTCGCCCATCGCGGCCACGGTGGCCGAGGCCGATCGGATGCTCCAGCGGTTGGCCCGGCCTGAAGAGCTTTTGGCGTTGGGGGATGCGCTCGAGGCCTACACCCGTTTCCGCCGCTACACGCCGGGGTGCCGATGACTTGGCCGCTCCGCCTGGGTTTGGCGGTCTTGACCGTGATCGGGGGCTTTGGGTGGCTCGAGGTCGCGTGGCTGGCTTACCAAGCCGATACCGCGCTCACCCAGGCTCGCACCCTGCACCGCCAGGGACGAGCCGATCGGGCGCTGGCGGTGCTCGAGGCGGCAGAGCGCAGGGCCCCGGGGAATGCCGAGCTGCCGCTCGAGGCTGGGGAACTCTACCTGGTGCGGTATCTGCTGGAAGGCCAACCGGCGAGTTTGCAGGCCAGCATCCGCCAATACTCCCGGGCCGCCCGGCTCAACCGGATCGAGCCGTTCTATGCCGCGAGCCTGGGACAGGCCCTCCTGCTGGCCGAGCAGTTCGACCGGGCCGAGGAAGCCCTGGGCCGGGCCTTACGGGGCGACCCGCACAACCTCGAGTACCTGTGGGGGATGGGCCGGGCTAAGGAGGGGCAGGGGGACCTGAGGGCCGCGCGGGCGTTCTTCCGGCGGGCGCTCGAGGTGCGCGAGGACCCTCGGGTGCGGGCCGATCTGCTGCGGATCGGGGGGGTACCGTGACCCGGCTGGAGCACGCCGCCTGGAGCCTACTGGTGGCTCTGGTGTTCTTCGCCAGCCTGAGCCAGGGCGGGTTTTCGGGCTGGGGTCTGCTCGGTTTGCGGGCGCTGGTTGGGGTGGCTCTGGTCTTGTGGTTGGGCTCGGCGGTGATGCGGGGCTCTTTACCAGGACCACCCCGGCCGGTCGCCCTGGCGGCGGTGGCCTATCTGCTCATCGCGGCGATAGGGACAGTCCGGAGCCCCTACCCCTATGGCAGCTTCCAAGCCCTGCTCAACACCGCGATGTTCGCGGCGGCCTTTTTCCTGGGCTATGCTTTTCGCCCAGGCTGGAAACCGGCCTTGCTGGGCGCATTCGGCCTAGGTGCGGGGATACTTGGGGTCTGTGGGCTTTGGCAGGCTTTGGTTTTGGGCTTCACGCGGGTAACCGGTACCTACTTTAACTCCAACCACTACAGCGGGTTTTTGGCCCTGGCGGTGCCGATCACCCTGGGATTGGCCCTCTCGAGCCGAGGCTTTTGGCGTGGGTTGTGGGCGGGTTTATCGCTGCTGCTCTTCGTCAACCTGGCCCTGACCTTCTCCTGGGGCTTGCTGGCGGTCGCGCTGGGGCTCGCCGGGTGGTGGGTGGCCGGGTTCGGACGGCGGACGGGGGGGGCCGGCTTATTGCGCGGGGGGTTGCTGGCGGTGAGCCTGATCGGGCTGGCCCTCCTGATGTTGGTCAGCCTGAGCCCGCAACTGGCGGGAAATCTGGGCCAGCGCGCGGCCCAGCTTCTGGGCGACTGGGTAGGGGTGAGCCTCGAGAGCCGCCTCCTGATCGCTCGCGGGAGCCTCGAGCTGGTCAGGGCTCACCCCGTGTTGGGGGTAGGGCCGGGAAACTTCGTCTACACCTGGCCCCAGTACCGCCCGCCCCAGATCCAGACGGTGCCCCAGGAGATCCTGCACAAACGCGTCAACTACGCCCACAACGACTACCTCCAGGTGGCCAGCGAGACCGGGCTGCTGGGTCTGGCCGCCTTCGTGGGGTGGTGGGCCTCGGTGCTCCGGCGGGGCTCGAGTTCGCTCGCCGATACCGGAATCCGGGTGGGGCTCATCGCGCTCTTGCTTCACGGCCTGACCGATGGGAACCTGAGCGTTATCCCGGCCAATGCGCTATTGGCGTACCTGTTTGCCGGGCTTTATCTGAGGGGAAGCCAATGATCCTGATCGACGCCACGCCACTACAGTCCGAGCACCGCCTGCGGGGGGTGGGCGCCTACGTCCGCTACCTGGTTCGTCACCTGGAAGCTAAGGGCCATCGGCCTTTTTATCTGGCCTCGAGGGTGGGGCTCGAGCACGTCCAAGAACTCCTGCCCCCCGAACGCACCCTCTATGTCTATCGCCCCCACACCCCGGCCCAGGTCTACTGGGCCTACAACGAGCTGGCGCTGCGCTGGGCCATTCTGCGCCTGCGGCCCCGGGTCCTTTTCTGCCCAGATTTCAACGGCTTGGTCGGCAACCCCTTCGGCGAATCGGTGCCGATGCTGCACGACCTGATCCCCCTCAAGGTGCGGGAGGAGGGGGAGGGGTTAGGGGTGCGACTCTCTCGGCTGCGCTGGCAGGTTTACTTCGCCAGGGTGCGGCGGGCGCGCTACATCATCGCCCGCAGCGAGATCGTCAAGAAGGACGCGGTAGAACTGTTGGGCATCGCCCCGGAGCGCATTACGGTAATCGCCCAGGGCCTGGATCGGCAGCGCTTTGTCGAGAGCACCGGGCAAGGCCCCTATGCCCAGGAGCCGCCGTACTTTTTGCACGTGGGTGGCTCGGGGGCCAACAAGAACGTGCGGCGGGTGCTGGAGGCTTTCGCCAAGCTAGCCCCCACCCATCCCGAAACCCGGCTCTACTTGGTGGGGCCCTGGGCCCCTGCCGATAAGGCCTGGCTCGAGGCTGAGAAGGCCCGCTTAGGCCTCTCCCAGCGGGTGCGCCACCTGGGGTTCATCCCCGACGCCGATCTGCCGAGCCTATACGGTAACGCCACGGCGGTGGTATTCCCCTCGCTCGAGGAGGGCTACGGCTTGCCGGTGCTCGAGGGGATGGCCTCGGGGGCTCCGGTCATCACCTCGAAGGCCTCATCGCTGCCGGAGGTGGCCGGGGACGCGGCCTTGCTGGTCAACCCCCTCGAGGTCGAATCCATCGCGGCGGCCATGCGGCGGATTCTCGATGAGCCAGGGTTGGCCCAGATGCTGCGGCAAAGGGGCCGGGTGCAGGCGGGCCAATTCTCCTGGGAGGCCCTGGCGGAGGGGGTGTGGGAGACCTTGAACCGGATCGCGGATGAGCACCCCAGCCCACCGTCCACAGCGGTGAGACCCTGAAACCCCGGTTTGTTACGCCCCTTGTGATCTGAGCGTTTCCTCCAAGCCCTCAGGCCCGAGCAGGGCGTAACGGGGGAGTTTGTTGCGACGGACACAGGCTCGAGTGCTGTAACGGGGGCGTTATGGAGCCCCGGCTAAGTTAGAGCCTGGAGGGACCGAGTGAGGGGTGATACTAGATGATTGTTCGAGCCCGTGCACCCTTACGCATCAGCTTTGGGGGTGGGGGAACCGACGTCCCCCCTTACTGTGATGAACGCGGGGGGGCGGTGCTATCGGCGACCATCAATCGCTACGCCCTGGCCTCGCTAGTCCCTGGCGGCGACCGCTTCAGTGTGCGCAGCATCGATTACGACCAGAGCATCGAGTACGGGATCCACGACTCATTTGTCTTCGACGGCCAGCTCGACCTCGCCAAGGGGGTGCTCGAGCACTTCCGCCGCGCGCATGGGCTCAAGGACGGCTTCGAGGTGGCCCTGCACAACGACGCCCCTCCGGGGTCGGGCCTGGGTTCGTCCTCGGCCATCACCGTGGCCCTCATCGGGGCCATCACCGAGCACCTGCGCCTACCCCTGGACAAGTACCAGATCGCCGACCTGGCCTACCGCATCGAGCGCGAGGACGTCGGGATCAAGGGCGGCAAGCAGGATCAGTATGCGGCGACCTTCGGCGGGTTCAACTTCATCGAGTTCCACCCCGATAGCACCGTGGTGAACCCGCTGCGGCTTTCGGCCCAAACCGTGTGGGAACTCGAGTACAGCCTGGTCTTCGCCTTCGTGGGTGGGCAGCACTTCTCCGGGCACATCATCGAGCGTCAGCAGCAAAACTACCAGAAGGGCCGCTACGACGCGGTTCGGGCCATGGATGAGATCAAGGCCCTGGCCTACCAGATGAAGCGGGCCTTGCTGCGTGGTCACCTCCAGGAGTTCGGTGGTCTGCTGGATGCGGCCTGGGAGTGCAAGAAGCGCATGGCCGAGGGCATCAGCAACCCCCACATCGACGAGGTCTACGACCAGGCCAAGAAGGCTGGTGCGGTGGGCGGCAAGGTCACCGGCGCGGGCGGGGGTGGCTTCATGTTCTTCTACTGCGACCCCTACCGCCGCTTCGCCGTGCAGGAGGCCCTCAAGAAGACCGGGGCCCAGGTGGTGAACCTGAGCTTCGTGGAGGAGGGCGTATCGGCCTGGACGCTCCATGGCAGCGCGCTCGCCGCCAAGTAGTGGGGAGGTTTTTGCGTGCAAGAAACCGTATCGGTGTTTGATCAGGCGATGGACGACCACCTCGAGGTGGCCCAGGCCACCCGCGCCCTGGCCCCCCAGGTGGCCCAGGCCGCCCAGATGATGACCGAGTGCCTCCAGCATGGGGGGCAGATCTTCTTCTGTGGCAATGGCGGCTCCGCCGCCGACTCCCAGCACCTCGCCGCGGAGTTGGTGGGCCGCTTCCTCAAGGAGCGCCGAGCCCTACCGGCCCAGGCTTTGAGTGTGAACACCTCCGTCCTCACCGCCATCGGCAACGACTACAGCTACGACAAGGTCTTTGCCCGGCAAGTGGAGGCCATGGGTAAGCCCGGCGACGTCCTGGTGGGGATCACCACCAGCGGCAACAGCCCCAACATCCTCGCCGCCGCTTTGGCCGCCCGCGCGGCGGGCCTTAAGGTTATCGGCATGACCGGTGCGGGCGGGGGTAAGCTGGCGGCCCTCTGCGACCTGCTGCTGGCGGTGCCCTCCAAGAGCACCCCGCGCATCCAGGAGATGCACATCCTGGTGGGCCATAGCTTCTGCCAGATGGTCGAAGACGCGTTGCTGTAGCCGATGCGAGCATCCCAAAGCGCTTTGGTTATCGAAGACTGGGGTTGAAGTCTTGGCATGAGTTGGCGACCGCCCAAACAAGCCGTGATCCTGGCCGGGGGATTGGGCACCCGGCTAGGGGCCTTGACGCAGGAGACCCCCAAGCCGCTGCTTCCGGTGGCGGGCCAGCCCTTTCTGGATTACCTGCTTTGGAACCTCAAGCGCCACGGCTTCGAGCGGATCTTATTCCTGGTTGGGTACCGGGCCTTAAAGATCATCGAGCACTACGGCAGCGGCGCCCGTCATGGCCTCGAGGTCGAGTACGCCGTCGAGACCGAGCCGATGGGGACGGGTGGGGCTTTGCGGCTGGCCCACGACTACCTGGACGAGCGCTTTCTGCTCCTCAACGGGGACACCCTGCTGGACTTCAATTATCTGGATCTGGCCTTGCTCCAGGGGAAGGCCGCCATAGCTTTGCGCCGGGTGGCGGACGCGGCCCGGTACGGGCAGGTGAGGCTCGAGGGGGGCCGGATCATCGGGTTTGGCGAGAAGGAAGGGAGCGGCCCCGGCCTGGTGAACGGCGGGGTGTACGTGCTCGCCCGTGAGGCGGTGGAACTCTTACCGGAGGGGGTGAGTTCGCTCGAGCGCGACCTCTTTCCTCGCCTCGTCGAGCGGGGGGAGCTGCTGGGTAAGCCCTATGAGGGGTTCTTCCTGGACATCGGCCTGCCCGAGACCTACGCCCTGGCCCAGACCGCTCTCCCGGCTTGGCGGAAAAAACCGGCGGTGTTCCTCGACCGGGACGGGGTGTTGAACCACGACGAGGGCTACACCCACCGGATTGAGCAGTGGCGCTGGACGGAGGGGGCGGTGGAGGCGGTGAAGTGGCTCAACGACCGGGGCTATCTGGTCTTTGTGGTCACCAACCAATCGGGGATCGCCCGGGGTTACTACTCTGAAGAACACTTTCTGAAGTTTACCGATTGGATTCACGAGCAACTGCGCCTGGCCGGGGCGCACCTGGAGGCCACCTACTACTGCCCCTATCACCCCCAGGGCTTAGGGCGGTACCGCCGTGACTCGGAAGACCGCAAACCCAACCCCGGTATGTTCCTGCGGGCCATCGCCGAGTGGCAGCCCGACATTTCGCGTAGTCTGGCAGTCGGTGACCAGGAAAATGACCTCCAGGCGGCTCGGGCAGCGGGAGTGCGGGGGCGGTTGTTTACCGGGGGTAACCTGCTGGAATTCATCCGGGAGGCCTTATGAGTACCGGGGGCGATCGGGCGCTAGGGGGGAGAATGCGGGTCGGATTTTTCACCTACGGCATGGAACAAAAGCTCACGGGAATAGGCCGTTACACGGTGGAGCTGACCCGGGCCTTGAAAGCGCTCGAGCCGGGCCTGGAGATCGTCCTGCTCAACCCCTACCCGGACTCCGGGCTGGGGTGGTATCGCGAGTTCGAGACCCATTCGGTTCCCGCATTGCGAAAGCTGCCTGCCGCGGCCAGCCTGGGCAACTGGGTGTTGCACCGGGTTGCGCTTGACCTCAAGCTCGATATCCTCCACGACCCCTGCGGCATTGCGCCTTTTTTGGTTCCGACCAGGGCTTACCGGAGGGTCACCACCGTCCATGATGCGATCCCGTTGGCGATGCCCGAGGTTCAACCCTTGGCGACTCGGTTGGTGTTTCGCACCCTGATTCCGCTGGCCCGGTACACGGCTGACGCGGTCTTTACCGTGAGCCAGCACGCTGCTTTGGACTTGGCCCGCTACGCCGGCTTGCCCCGGCACAAACTCTTCGTCGCCCCCAATGCGGTCGTTCCCCCCTCGCCCATGACCGAGGCGGAGGTCTTGGGGGCGCTGGAGCGCTTGGGTGTGCAGCCCCCCTACTTCCTGACGGTGGGCCAATGGGCGGCCCGCAAGAACCTGCCTCGGCTGCTGGAGGCTTTCGCCGCCCTCCGCCGGGAGCACCCGGAGTTGAGCCTGGCCGTGGTGGGGCCGAGCAGCGGGAGTACGGTCCACCGGGGGAGCCGGAGCTTCGAGGGAGTGACCCTCACCGGTTTCGTTTCCGACTCGGATCTGGATGCCCTCTACTATGGAGCGTTGGCCCTGGTCTTTCCCTCGCTGTATGAGGGCTTTGGTATTCCCGCTATCGAAGCCATGGCCCACGGGACGCCGGTGCTGGCGGCCAACGCTAGCTCCCTGCCGGAGGTGGTCGGGGATGCGGGGGTCCTCTTCGACCCGAGGTCGGTGGAGGCCATCGTGGCGGCGATGCGCCGAATCTGGCAGGATGGGAGCTTGCGCGAGGAGCTCAAAAGGCGGGGGCTCGAGCGGGCCAAGCAGTACACTTGGGCTGAGACCGCCAGCAAAACCCTGGAGGTCTACCGGAGTTTGTTGGGCGGTCCGATGGTCCGAGAGGCTAAGGCGCGAGCTTAGAGTGAAGATTTTCCTCGGGGTGGGTTTTCGCGGCGACAGCCGGGAGGAGATTGGGTTATGCGGAGGAGGGCTTATATATCGGTCTCGATTTTGCTGGGTTTGATCCTGATTCTGCTGATGATTGTGGCCTTCGGCCAGGGCGGGGATCGCACCCGGCCGACCCTCGCCCTGAGCAACCCGCCCAGCGGCGCCAATGTCACCGTGGGGAACGTCACCGTGAGCGGGGAGGCCAAGGACGACATGGGCGTGACCCGCCTCACCTATCGCCTGGGGGCGAACCCTGAGCAGGAGGTGAAGATCACCCCTGGAACCAAGGTAGAGTTCGGCTTTACCGTGGATCTCAAGCCTGGCCACAACGTCATCATCCTGAGCGCTTACGATGCCGCGGGAAACCGCGCCTCGAGCACCATCACCGTGACCTACACCGCGGCTGCGGCCTTGCCTTTGCCGGGGGCTTGGCCGTCGCCCATAGGCGCCCCTCCAACGCTGTTGCAAGCTTACTGGATCAACCATTATGTGACCGCCACCGATAGCCAGGTGGAGGTCAAGTACATGGAGTACCGGCCTCGCCAGTTCAACGCTGGGGTCGGCCTGATCCGTCGTGCTGCCGACCAGCGCTTCGCTGAGTCGAGGCTCGACGACCCCGGCCCCTATGGGGGATGGGACCTGCTGATCCTGCCGGGAGGGGGAACTTACACGGGCTCAACGGGCAAAAACCTGCTCGAGCTTTACCTCAACCGCACCGCTCGGATCGGCCTCATCTGGTACGGTAACCCCGATGACCTCCCCTCCTGGATGCAAAACCAGGGCTGGTCTCGAGGGGCTGATGTCAAGGTGGATGGCAAGAGCTACCCGGTCTTTTTGCGCACCGTGGGGGCCGGACAGCAGCTTTTCGGCGGGATCGAGCGCAAGTCCGGGCGGGTCTACACGGTGATCCTGGCCGAACGCGACGGCAAGCCCTCCAGCCCCCCTCCCGTTCCCGCCGGGCTGGAGGTGCCCAAGCCCAATGCCGCCTGCCCGGATTGGGTGCACGACCAGTACATGGTCAAGGGCTTCGACGGAAAGATGTACCGCACCTGGCACCCCCAGATTGATCCCGTCTACTGGTGTTACTTTGGCCACGAGCACGGCTCCGACCCGCGCATGTTCGCCGCCTTCGACAAGATTGCTCCAGCGTTCGGCTACGTCAGCCAAAGAGCCGGGGCCGATGAGCCGCACACCGGGTTCAAGCTCTTTGCCTACGACGACAACCAAGGCCACTCTTGGCTGATCCAGTTCCACATTGGCACCGGGGGGAAGGGTCGCTTGTGTACCCGTTTTCACGAGTACAACGTCTGGGTGGCGGATCGGAAAACGGGTGAGTTGTTGGCCGATCTGCACTTCATGACCGATACTGGCCCGGCCTTGGATGCCAGCGCCGTCGGAACCCCGGATGACCCCGGCAAGGCCAATACCACCCGCTATAAACCTGAGGGTTGCCCGGATAACCTCAACATCCCCATGAACAACGATCAAGGCCGCCGCCGGATACCCCAGATCGACCGCAACGGCTACGAGACCTGGCAGCCTTCCTTGCCCAAGAGTTTGGGGATGTTTGGCGCACGCGGCTACAACACCGACAACCCCCAGACTCGCTGCTCTACCGAAACGGACGCTCAGGGGAACCCCACTTGCAAGGAGATGATCAAAACCACCTCCGATTATGACTGGGGGGAGAACCGCTGGTTTATCATTGCCGAGGCCGATGCCAACAAGGGATTTGGCATAAATGCCAGCACCGCCCTAGCCACCGGGGTTTTCTACACCGATCCTAAGGGCCTCGAGCTGCGCAAACCCACCGACCCCGATGCCGTGCACCAGTACCTCAAGCCTGGGCTCGATATTGTGCACATTACCGGGGAGCGTTGGATTCCCTATGAGCCCTGGTGGGTGCAGTACCGGGCGGTGCCTGCGGGCAAGGTGTTTTTCTCCAGCCACAACCTGGAGGACTCCCTGCGCCAGCCCAACTGAGGCGCTTCCTTCGCCGAGCGCAGCGAGGGGTGGCCTGGTAGGCTTCGAACCGGCTGGACGGGGGCTCGAGCCCCCCTCTAGCGTTGGAAGGGGGTTTGCGGGGCGCGGTGGAAGATCTGGGCCTCTCCGTTGTCATAGACGCGGTTGCCCAAGAGCCAGGTGGACTGAGGGAATCCCCAAGCCACCGAATTCGCTGCTTTGAGGCTCGAGTTCAGCGTGTGGAAGGCATAGGGGTTGCGCCGGGCTACATCCAGGTCGTTGAGGTTGGAAGGGCCGAAGTTGTACTCCATATAGTAGGCGTCATAGAGCCGGGTTTCTGGCCCCACCCAGAGTAGGCTTTGTTGTTCGTGCTCGCTCCAGGTGTGGATGGCCTCGATCTCGGCGGCGTGGTAGTGCATCCAGCGGTTGCTGACCAGGGGATCGAGGGTGGCTTTGAGCAGGCTGAGCACCGCCAACACCACCGCGGCCACGCCCGCCACCCGCCAGCGCCCGGGGCTCGAGCCCAAGAGCCGGGACAGACCCAAGGTAAAAAGTGGGGCGGCGAAGACTGCAAAATAGGTGTACATCCGCACCTGCAGGTTGCTGCCCGACTCCAGCCCCACTAGGTCAACGGGGATCGCAGCCGCCAACTGCAAGCCGAAGGCCCCGTACAAGGCCAGCAGGAAGACCCTGGGGGTGGACGCCTTTTCAGGGATGCGCAGGGTGGGGATCAGGAGCATTAGCCAGGCCGCGAAAGAGCCCAGGAACAAGATCCAGCGAAACGAGGAGATCAGCCGGTATATGGTGGGACTAGTCCAGTCGGTGCTGGTGGATTCATAGGGGTTCGATTCCGGGGTGAAACTCAGGGCCAGAGCCCCCAGCTTGGCCAAAGCGGTTTTGAGCACCTCGAGGTTTTGTCCGGCGATCGGATAGATGTACCACACCACCAGCATCACCAAAAGCCAGGAAGCCCCTACCCGCAGGGCCAGGCGCTGGGTGGAGATGCGTAACTGAGGCAAGGGTTGGCGGCGGCGCATCCCCAAAAAGAGCA
Source organism: Meiothermus sp. (assembly GCA_040290145.1). Classification (GTDB taxonomy): domain Bacteria; phylum Deinococcota; class Deinococci; order Deinococcales; family Thermaceae; genus Allomeiothermus. The sequence goes on from PSML01000021.1 coordinate 10,641, forward strand.
GGGCGAAGATCAAGGCCAAGGTGGAGGCCACGATGAAGCTCGAGCCGAAGAAGATGTTGAGCGTTACCAAGGCAAAGGCGACCAGATAATAGACCGCGACCCAGGCTGCGAACAGTCCCCAGTTGCGGGTCTGGGCTTCCAGGAAACCCCTTAATAGGCTGAGCGAGGCCAGCAGGGTCAGGGCCACGGTGATCTTCTCGTGGTTGCCGCGGGAGACGGTAAAGACCAGTTCAGGCACCAAAAACAGCACGGAAGCGGCGATCAGGCCCAGACGATCCGAGCCGAGCCAGCGGCGGAAGGCCGCGAAGCCAAAAATACCCAGGAAAACATTGCCCAGGATAGGGGTATAAATCTGGATCAACTCGCCGATGGGCCGTCCGGTGAAGTAGGAGAGCATGCTTACCCAGGTGGCATAGGCATAGCCGTGGGGATAAGCCCCAGCGTAGTTGATCGTGCCCTCGAGTTGCACACGGGCGATGATCCCAGCAAAAGCCACCCCATCGATCTCGCCCCAGCGGCCCCCATAGCGCAACACGAAGTAGAGGCCAAAGCATAGTCCGATGGCCGCAATCAGCCAGAAGGCCGCAAGCTGACCCTCTTGTCGGGGCGGTGAGCCAGTCTTCGCCACGGGCTGGTTTCGGGTGACCCCTTGCCGAGTTGGACTCCAGTTCATACCCACCTCCAGGCCCGCCATAGGCCCCAAAGCCCCCCGCCAAGGAAGATCACCAGCAGGGTGAGGGCCGCGGGACCCCCACCGAACTCCGGGAGCAGTCGCCCGCGCTGGCTGGGGGCGATAAAAATCGGTTCAAGCTCGAGGGTATTTTTGCCCAGTACCAGCCTCACCGGCTGGACGGCTGCCCCCGTCGGGGAAAAGGCTATCTCCTCGGACCACGATCCGGCCCCTGGAATGCTCAGCTGATCCCAGGCCTTGACCGGGTTTTGGCCTACCCATAGCTCGGCGGGTCCGGTGTAGTCGAGGCTTCCCCGATTCTCCAAGCTGAGCCGGAACCAAGCTGGCTCGAACTGTCGGGCGCCTTTGGCCTCGAGCCGGCCCTGGAGCTTGGGGGCCTCGGCCTGGCGGCGGCTCCAGGTGCGGTTGGCCGCGTTGTAGCGCAGCAGATGGGTCCCCACCAGCAGGTTGGGCAACCCCAGCGCCGCGCTCACTGGCCGCGAGGTGCTGATCACCATCTGGAAGCCGCCCGGGACCACCCTCACCTGGCTGATCTGGGCTCCTGGGAGGCTCAGGCTGGCCCCCGGGAAGGCTTGCAGCCAGGCCCGTAGGTTGCCCGGATTGCGGCCCGAGAATGGGGCGACCCGGTCGCGGAAAGCCTGCCAACTGGCCCGGTCGGCTGGGGGATTGAGCGTGAAGGCTTGCAGCTGGTAGCTGGCCTGCCGCAGCTCTGCGCCATCCGGGCCGGTGTAGATCAGGTAACCACCCAGAGCGTACAGGGCCTGTTCGAGCTGACCGGGATAGGCCTGTGGGGTGTTGGGGGTCGAGGATGGGCGCTCCAAGACCCAGCTGTCTACGTTGGGCCCGGCCTGGAGGCTCTTGGTGCGCAGCACTCGCCCGTCGCCCAGGTTCCACAGACCTCCTTGAGCCCAGCTCAGGTGCACCCGCTGATCGATCGGACTCAGGTAGAGCTGGGGGGTGCGGAAATAGTTAGCGCTGTACTCGCCCCTGAAGCCTGGAGGCAGTGCCCGGTCGGAGGTGCGGACCAGCGAGTCGTCCTTGGGGAGATAGGGGGCCTCGAGTTCGGTGATGGGTTGGTCGCTGGCACCCGAGAGCCAGCTCCAGTGCTCGTTGGCCTGGGCGCTGAAGAAGTAGATGCCTTCCGAGCCGGGGTAGCCCTGGGTAGCTTCGACGAAGGAGACCATCGGCCATTTCCGACCCACCACGAAACGGGTCAGGTTGGCCGGGGAGGGGGCGTTAAACTTCTGTCCGCCGATCTGATAAGTCTCCTCGTAGGGGTAAAAGCCGGCCAGATGCAGCCCATAGCGCCAGACCGTGGGGCTATCGGTTTTCCAGGAGTAACGGAAGGTGGTGCGCTCGAGGTTGTAGGGTTCGGGGCCGAAGGGAATCCCCGCCGGAAAGCGGCTTCCGCGCACGACCAGCTGGGCGTAACGGGTAGACGGGTCGAAGTTGTAGAAGGCGAAGGGTGACTCGAAGGATACCCTAGGCGGGTAGGTGCTGGAGTTGATTGCGTACATGCCGCCATTTTGAAACCCAGGGAAGGGATTGAGGCGGAAGGTATAGTCGCGCAAATCCAGGTAGAGGGGGTTGGGGTTTCGCTCGAACCAGTCGGGGGATTCCCGTCCGATGCCGAGAAAAGGGAAGGTGGGCATGATGGAGGGGTCTACCTTGAAAGGTAACTCGGGTTGAGCCCGTAGGTTGGCGCCAAAGCGTTCGCAGCCGCGGGTGGTCTGGTAAGGATCGGCCTCGGGTCGGCGGCGGTTGGTCTGCCAGAGGGGATCCCCTTTAGCGTCAGTGCCTACGGTGATTTCGATATCGGTCTGGCCGTCGGGGTTTACGGGCATGTCGCAGTCCAGGCCATCCTCGAGCACGTTGAGGCGGTAGTTGGGTTTACCGCCCACCCGCCAGCCTCCACCTTGGGGCCGTATGGTGAGGATCGGGTTCGTGGGGTCCGTCAGCTGGAGGCGGTCCCCCTGGAGGTCGAAGGCGATGCGTTCAGCCCCCCAAGCCCGCAGATAGAGCCGGGCCTCGGGGGTGTTGCCGGTTTTGGAGAAGACCAAAGCCATGCGCGCATTCTGGGGATTTTCAAAGGCGAAAATATACGCGTCGCTCTCGGTGTTCCCCCAGCGCCACCAGGGCTGGCTACGCACAGCGGGGGGGATGGGGTTGGGGCTCACCACGGTAACCCAGGCCGGTACCCCGGCGATCTCCCCTTGCCAGGTAGCGGTCTCGGCCAGGCCGCTTGCCGTAAGGGCTAAAACCAGACACGTCAGAGGGGTTAGAGGCCTCATCGTGATCCTCCAAAGAGGTACAGCAGGGGCGGAATGGCGTCTTGCAAGGCTCGCACGGCCAGGGTGGGGTCGTTGAGCAGTGCGGTGATGATGGTGGTGTTTCCCTGGTTCCAGCGCTGTAGAAAAACCAGACTGATCCTGGTCCCCGGCTTTCCCCCCACGGCTTCCAAGACCAGGTGCCACAGCTGGGCTCGGGTGCTCTTGGGCATCGGCAAGCGGCTAATGGTTCGTGCTACCATCACATCCCAGCGCAACCGGGGGCTCTCGCGAGCAGCGCGTTCCAGGTAGGGCTGGGCTTTGGCTGGCTCTTTGGCTTCCAGGTACAAAAAGCCGATCGCCGCCAGGCGGCCTATCACCGCCCGGTGGCGGTAGGGCTCGAGATCCGGCGGCGTACTGTGGGGGAGCTTTTGCTCAAACATGGCGACCTCTTCGATCATGCGCGGCAGGATGTGCCGGGGGATGGTGTGCGACTCTGGGTGCTCACGGAAGTAAGCCAGCGGGCGAGGCAGGTAGTAGGCCTGGGCTCCCCGTCCTAAAAGTTCCAGCCACAGTTGGTAATCGGAGATGAAGACGTAATCCGGATCGAAGAGGAAGGGGCGGCAGTGGAAGCGCTGGAAGAGGCTTCGCCGTACCAGGGTGGTTTGCACCATGATGTAGTTGTTCGAGTACAGCTCGCGCAGCCCGCGGTGCAGCCCCTGGGGGGGCAGGTGCCGGAAGATGCTGAGGTAGGGCACCACCCCGTGGTCTTTCACCTTGTAACCATCGGCGTGCACGAAGGTGGCTCGAGGATTTTGCTCAGCCGTAGCGACCAGCACTTCCAGGGTTTCCGGCATCCACCAGTCATCGGAGGGAAGAATGATGAAATAGCCGCTCTGGGGGTAGGCGTTTTGAAAACAGCGGGTATAGTTGGCCGATAGCCCCAGGTTTTGGGGGTTGCGGAAAACCCTCACCCGGGGGTCTTTGCGGGCGTAAGCTTCGGCTACGGCGTAGGTTTGGTCGGGGGAGTGATCGTCGGTGATGACCAGTTCAAAATCGCCAAAGCGCTGAGCCAGCACACTCTCAATGGCCTGGGCAATATAGGCCTGGTGTTTGTAGGTTGGCATCAAGACGCTGACGGATGGGCCTGGCATGACTTTTCTCCTTACCTGACCGGATGTGAGGTTTTCCGGAACATCGCACCCATCTTCCCTACAACAAGCTGGCGCCATAGCGGTAGGTATGCCGTCCGAGCTTGTACACAAGCATGGTCAGGCAGCGGGCAAACAGATAAGGACGCCCCAATCGGGCGATCTCCCGGCAGTGGACCAGGGCTTGCCAGAGGTGGCCTTCGTCGCCAGCCTGGGCAGCAGCCAGGTGATGGGCGTGGGCGAGGTTATTGCGTCGGTTCTGGGAGAGCAGTAGCGATTTGGGAAAGCCGTTTCGCTCAGCCACTTCGAGCGCATGCCGGTAGGCCCCGAGCGCCAGCTCGAGGGCGGATTTGTTGGTGATTTGGTGCGGGGAGTGAATTCTCCGCAGCGCCAGGTTCAGCGGCAAAAAGCCCATCGGCTCCCCCACCGCCAGCCAGGTGGGGTAGTCGTATGCGGGCAGATACGGGCATTGCTGGAAGCCTCCCTTGGCCTCCAGCCGCGCACGGGAGATCAAGGTGGTGATGGTAGGAATCCAGTACTCGCCCCGGAGCAAGGCGATGTATAGGTTGGTGGCTGGACCGAGCACCGGGTAGGGTTGCCCCTCCAAGGGTTGAGCCCGCTCGTCTACTGCTTGACATTGGGCAAAACTGAGGGCGTAACCCCCTTCCAGGTGAAAAGGGAGGTGCTGGGCTAAGCGCTCGGGGAGCCATAGATCGTCGTCGTCCATCAATGCGATCACCGCTCCCCTGGATTGCGACAGGGCAAAATTGTAGATCTCGGCAAAATGGGCCAAACCGCGGTGTTCCTGCCGAAAGGGATGGATTCGCGGATCACGGGTGGCATACCAGCAGGCTACCTCCCAGGTGTTGTCGCTCGAGCCGTCGTCCACCAAGATGACTTCCCAATGGGGGTAAGTTTGTTCCACGATGCTCGTTAGGCTTTGGGCTAGAAAGCCAGCGCGGTTGTAGGTGGCCATGAGGATACTGACCAATGCTTCAGGCATGGGTTCGGGCCTCCTCCGGGTGGGGAACTTCAGCCAAGCGGCTGGGAGGGTGATGGCGTTGTAATGCGGCTCGGTAGACCTGCTCGAGCCCTTCTGCGGCCTTGTTCCAGGTGAACCCAAGAGCGATTTGGCGCGCGGTCAGGCCACGGGCTTGACGGGCCTGAGGGTCTTCGGCCAGGGCGAGCATGGCCCGCTCGAGAGCGGCTTCATCCCCTGGGGGAACCAGCAGCCCGGCCTCCGGCAGCACCACCTCGGGAAGCCCGCCGGTGGCCGAGGCGATGACGGGTTTGCCCGAGGCCATAGCCTCCAGGGCCACCAGAGCAAAAGGTTCCTCCATCACCGAGGGGATGACCACCACGTCGGCGGCTGCGTAGACGGCGGGAATCTGGACAGGGGAGAGGCTACCCAGAAAGCGGGCTTTGCATCGTTCTAGGTGGCGGCGTACCTCCTCGGCATAGGCTTGGTGCGGGTCGTGATCCGAAAGCTGGGAACCCCATAGCTTGCTGCTGCCCGCCAGCAGCAGATGAGCCTTGGGGTAGCGCTGGGAGAGCCGGGCAAAAGCCCGCGCCAGGTGGATCACCCCCTTCTCGAGCACCATGGCCCCGACGAACAAAAACACCGTCTCATCCAGGGCTACGCCCCATTCCTGCCGCAGCTGGTGCCTTTGCCTGAGGTAGCGCTGTGGATCAAAGCGCTCGGTATCTACCCCGTTGTAGATGCAGTACACCCGGCCCTCCAGGCCATGCTGGCTGAAGCCTCGCTGGAGCTGGCGGGTGATGAAGCGGCTCACCCCCACCTGGGCCTGGCTCAGCCTGGCGACCAAACGAAAGTCCCCTGGTTTCAGCGCTGGGCTTTGCCCTTGGTACACCCGGGTAAGGGGGTCGCCATGAAAGTGGATCACCCTGGCCCCAGCCCGCAAGCCCCGTACATAGTCGTAGAGGTGGGTGTGTACGATATCGAAGGCCTCGAGCAGGCACAGCCGGACAAAAGCCAGGTGGACCCGCAGGTCGAGCTCGCGCCCTGCCAGGTGCAACACCGGAAGCCTGGCTGGCCGCAGCGAGATCAGGCGCACCCCCTGCCATTCTCGTTCCCAGGTTTCTGTGCCTACCGCGGCAACCCAGACCCGATGGCCCTGTTGGGTCTGCGCCCGAGCGATCTCGAGGGCGGCCCGCACCACCCCACTTACCCCTTCGGCATCGGGATCTCGCGGCAGGATCCGGCTGCCCAGAACGTGCAGCACTCGGTAACCTTGCCGCTCCTGCAAGGCGCGCAGGTAGCCCAAACGCCACACCGCTCCCAAGTAGAGCACCCCGGCCAGCGGAATGGCCAGCCAGTCCAAGCCCTGCAGGACCAGCCAGTGGGGGATCAGATAGGTCGTGACGAATCCCAGGAGCAAGATGGTCCCCAGCGAAACCCAAGGCATATATAACCGTCCTGTGGCTCCTATGACCCGTAGCAGCACCCCGTAGGCCCCCAAGGTGTAGAACACCTGGGCTCCCGTGTTGGCAAAGGCCGCCCCGATGGCCCCGTATTTGGGGATGAGCAGAAGGTCTAGACCGATGTTAAGGGCAGAGGCGGCAACCCCCAAGGGGATCGTCGCCCAGGGGCGTCGGATGGCCCCCATGGTGAGGCCGCTGACCGTCACCATCACGCTGGGGATGAGCCCCAGAAAGAGGATCTGGGCCACGGGGACCGAGGGGAACATCTTCTCCCCATACAACCAGTAGATCACCGTACCCAGCATGGTCACGGCACCGAAGGAAAGGGGGGTGGCGAAGAGCGTGGTGAGGACGACCCCTTGGGCGATTTTCTCGCGGACCCGAGCCCAATCCCCCGCCCCAAAGTCGCGGGCGATGGCCGGAAAGAATCCCCCCACTAGGGCATATCCCATGGCCACACAAAGGCCGTAGATGGTGAAAGCCAGGCTGTAGTAGCCAATCTGGGCTTGGGTGGAGAGCTGGGCCAGAAAGTAGACCTCTGAACGCTGCCAGATGATCATCTCGAAGATGGTCTGTAAGATCATGGGCAGGCTGAACGCCAAGTACATCAGCAAGGTAGCCCGGCTGGGGCCTTGCCGAATCCGGAATAGGTGTCGCAGGGCCCCTTTGCGGAGGGCGTAAAAGAGCAGGCTGAGCGAACCGACCGCGCTCAACGACAACAGCGCCAACAGAAAACCGGGCTTGCCCCAGTGCAAGAGGGCCGCGATGGCCGCGATGCCGAGTTGTAAGAAGGAGGCCAGCACCAGGCTGATCGCAGCGGGCCGGTACTCCTCGTTGCCCCAAAAGCTGGAGGTGAGGAGTCGGCTCAGGGCGTTCATCAAGGGCAAAGGCGCGGTAATGGCCAGGTACAGCGAAACCGGGTAGGGGCTGCGCAGGGCCCAGACCAAAAGCGCCAGCCCGATCAGCGCATTAAGCGTCAGCAGCCTGCGGGTCACCCATCCCGCCAGGGCTTCCCCCTCCTGGGGCCGGCCCTGGCCGCGGAGTTCAGAGATAAAACGGGTGAGCGCCGCCGGAAAGGCCGACACCCCCAGGGCGCTGAGCAGACCGGCCAGCCAGGCGTAGTAGCTGACCTCGCCGTAAGCTTGGGTGTCCAGGGTGCGGATTACGATCACCGAGACCACAATCCCGGTGAGGGCCGAGGTGAGGGTGCTGACCGCGTTCCACAGCCCGTTGCGCACGGCTTTGGTGAGCATCTAGGCCCTCCGCACGACCTGGGCGGTGCTCCAGGCCAGATTCCAGATTTGGGCACGGATGCGCTGGGAAAGAGGAAGCCCGGCGATCCAGCGGGCTACGATGAGGTCGAGCCGGATTTGAGGGCAGACCTGTGCAGTTTTCTCCAGCAAGGCCTGGGCTTCTTCGACCTTTGAAGCGCCCAGGAGGTGAAAGCTCAGGGCGGCCAGGCGGTTGGCCAGGGCATCCTGTCGGCTGGGCTCGAGGGCGGGAGGGGTGAGGGGGGCCAACTTCTCCAACATCCGTACTTCCTCTCGCAGACGAGGTTCTATATTGGCCTGAATGGTTTGGGCTGCGCTGTGCTTACGTATATAGGCCAGGGGTTCAGCCAGGTAAAAAGCCGGGTGGCCCTCCAGGAGCAGCTTTAGCCAGAGGTTCAGATCGTGCACATAGCGCAGCTCGGGATCGAAGGGCTTCTCCTCGGGGAGGAATTTTCGATTGACCAAAGCGGCTTGGGCGGGGATGTAATCGGTGTACATCAGTAGCTCTACGGCTCGGTGCGGCCCTTCCGGGGGTCGTTGCCCCATGAATTCGTTGTAGCGATTGAGCACCCGCCCGGTCTCATCCGTACGGTAGGCATCGGCGTGAACCAAGGCCACCTGAGGGTTGGCCTGCGCGACCTCCAGCAAGCGCTTGAGGGTTTGCGGGGTCCACCAATCGTCGGCGGGGAGCAGGATAAAGTAGAGGCTTTGCGGGCTCATGCGGAGAAAGCAGCGGTTGAAGTTTTCCACGATCCCGAGGTTGGTGGGGTTACGAAAAGCTTTGACCCGGGGGTCGCGGGAGGCGTACTGGGCGATGATCTCGGGGGTATTGTCCTCGGAGGCGTTATCCCCGATGATCAGCTCAAACTCACCCATCTCCTGAGCCAGCACGCTCTCGATGGCGGTGGGCAGGAAGCGGGCGTAGTTGTAAGTGGCCATCAGTATGCTGACCTTAGGTTGGATGGGCATCATGCAACGGGCCTCGCTTTGCGGGGATGGGCCTCTACTCGAACCCGCAGCCTAAGCCTAGCCGCAGGGGCGTTATGCCCACGTTAACTCAGGGTTTTTTCCCTTCCAACGTGACAAATTTGCTCACGTGACGCCTGCTTTTGAGCAGTTCACCAGGGGATACGCAGGGGTCACGGGGGGGCTTAACGGACATCCCCGAGCCCGCCCCAGGACCTTGGGAGGTGGTCACGGGCCAGGTCGAGCGGATGGCGCCGTGGAGCGGCCCGGTCCTACTCCAGCAGCACCAGCTCAGGCTCGAGCCCTCGGCCGGCTAAGTCTCGGCGGATCTCCTCGGTGTAGAGAGGGTTCATGACCAACACCACGTCGGGGGCGGCTTGCTCGAGGTCACTCGGCCCTACCACCCGATGTCCGCTTCCCGGCAGGTAGTGGCCGTGTTTGTGGGGGTTGATGTCCACCACGTAAGCCACTTCGTCGCTCACCGCCAGGGTGGTCAGAAAAGCCACCGATTTGGAGCTGGCTGCCCACAGGACCACGCGTTTACCCCTTTTATGCCAGGCCTCGAGCCGTTTGCGCCAAGCTTGGATCACCGACGGAACGGCCCGGCTAAACCGCTGGACGAGTCGGTAAAGATGATCGAGATCCCTCTCCTGGGGCAAGATGGGGTTTGGCTCTTCGGCTCGAGCGAACGCCAACACATACTGACCGCCGTAATCCCGGCGGTTTTCCAGAACCCGTAAGCCCTGGGCCCGCAGCAACCGGCCGAGCGAACCCTGGGTGAAGTAGGAACAGTGCTCGTAATAGATGTCCCAGAAGGCTTTTTCTTCCAAGATGCGGCGAGTATCCGGCACCTCCAGAAAGAGCAGGGTCTGAGGGTTCATAGCGGCGCGGATCTGGCCCACGAACCTCCCCACCGCGGCGATGTGCTCGAGGGTATGGCGGCACAGCACCGTCTGAGCCTCACGGGTACGCTCAGCGTGATCCTGGTAAAGCCCACCGATCCACTCGATCTGCTCCAGATGGGGAAGGCGCTCGAGGGCCAGCCCCGGGTCAATCCCGATCCCCCGGTTCTCCCCTGCGCGGCAAAGTCCGGCCAGAAACTCCCCCTTGCCGCACCCGATCTCGAGCACCGTCTGGCCCCGCACCCCATAACCCTCCACCAAGTTCTCCACCAGCCGCTGGGCCCAGCGGCTAAAGGTAGGGGAGAAGCCTTGGGTCTCCTCGTAGCCTGTGGAGTAGTCCAGGCGCTCGGGAGCGAAAAGCCGGTTCTGGATAAAACCGCACGCCGGGCAGAGGGCCAGCTCGAGGTCACCCCGGGGGAAGGCCAGGGCCTCCGCTCGGCTCTTGACCAGCACCGCCGAATGGACCGGGATCTGACCCACCCGGTAAAAGGGCTCGAGCCTTGCGCTGGCGCAGGCCTGACAGGAAGCCGGGGCCAGATGGGCGGTGGAGTTGGGTATCCTCACGGGCCCGGCTCGGCCTAGGCGAAACGCCCGCTGACCAATGTGCTCTCCCCTTGCAAGATCTCCGGATAGGGGATCGCCACGATGAACTTGCCCCCGCGCCGAGCGAACTCGGCCTGCTGGTGCATTACTTCGTCCTTAAAGTTCCAGATCAGGATCAAGAGGTAATCGGGCTGTTCTTCCAGGATGCGTTCGGGGGGGCTGATGGGGATGTGCACCCCGGGCAGATACTTGCCCTGTTTGTGGGGGTTCTTGTCGGCGACAAACTGGATCAGCTCGGGGCCGATCCCCGCGTAGTTGAGCATGATGGCCCCCTTGGCGGCCGCCCCGTAGGCGGCGATCCGCTTGCCTTGGGCACGGAGTTCCATCAAGAGGGCCAGCAAGGCCTCACGCACGGCAGCGGCGCGGGAGCCGAACTCGAGGTAGTACTCGGGCTGGTCCATCCCGATCCGGCGCTCCTCCTCCAGGTAGGCGTACACCGAAGGCTCGACCATGACATTTTTGCCCACGTGGTAGCGCAGGCTGCCCCCGTGGATGGGGTGGTGCTCGACCCGGAAGAGGGTCAGGCCGTGGCGCTTCATCAGGTTGTTGATCCCCGTGACCGAGTGGTAGCAGTAGTGCTCGTGGTAGATGGTGTCGAACTGGCGCTGCTCGACCAGGTCCCGCACGTAGGGGTTTTCGATGGTGGCGACCCCATTCTCCTTGAGCAAGATGGCGATGCCCTCAACGAACCCGTTGAGGTCGGGGATGTGGGCCAGCACGTTGTTGGCCAGGATCACGTCGGCCCGCACCCCTTGGGCGACCAGCCGGTTGGCCAGCCTGGGATCGAAGAACTCCACCAAGGTGGGGATGCCCCTCTCCTGCGCGACCTTGGCCGGTCCGGGGGCGGGGTCCACGCCCAGCACCGGAACCCCGGCGGCCTTGAAGTATTGCAGCAGGTAGCCGTCGTTGCTGGCGAGCTCGACGACCTGGCTGGCAGGCCCCAGGTTGCGTTCGCTGGTGAGCTTTTCCACGTGGCGGCGGGAGTGCTCCAAGAGGGCGTCGGCGTAGGAGGAGTAATAGGGATAATCGGCGTTGAAGATCACCTCGGCGGGCAGTTCCTCGGTGAGCTGCACCAGGGTGCAGCGCCTACAAAAGGCGACCTCGAGCGGGTAGCGCGGCTCGTCAGCGTCGAGGTCGGTGATCAGGTTGTTGATGATCGGCATCCGCCCCAGGTTCAAAAAGGGGACCAGCTCGCTCGAGCCGCAGGAACGGCAACGGGTCACCCTAGCCATCCTTGCCTCCCGCGACGGCAGGCCGCTTTGGCCCGAGTAGGGTGGATTGGCATGGGAGTTCAGGTCTCATCACAGGCCCTCCTGGGGCACTCAGGCCACCCGCCAGCGCAGGTCCTCGTCGAGCCGCCCCTCGGCTTGCAGCTCCTTGATGCGGCGGATGCGGACAAAGCGCGAGCTGGTAAAGTCCTCGAGGGTGAGCCGGTTGGCCCGGTAGGCCGCGTAGAGTTCTTCGATCCCCCGGCCCACCGTCCAGCGGGGTTGAAAAGCGGGGATCATGTGCCGGATCTTGTCGAAGTTGACCCGATAGTTGCGGGTGTCGGGGCTGGCCCCCGGGGCGTAGATGATCTGGCTGCCCGGCACCACCTCGGCGACCACCTGGGCAATCTCCCGCACCCGGTAGTTCTGGCTGTTCATGCCCACGTTGAAGGCCTGGTTGTGCACCAGGTCACGGGGGGCCTCGAGCAAGGCCAAAAAGGCCCGGCTGATGTCCTCAACATGTACCAAAGGCCGCCAGGGGGTACCGTCCGACTTGATCAGCACCTCGCCGGTGGTGTAGGCGTAGCCTACCAGGTTGTTCACCACGATGTCCCCGCGTAGCCGGGGCGATACCCCAAAGGCCGTGGCGTTGCGCAGGTAGGTGGGGCTGAAGCTGGCATCGGCCAGGGGGGCCAGGTCTCGTTCGGAGTAGACCTTGGAAAACCCATAAGCGGTCACCGGGTTGAAGGGGGCGGTCTCGTCGAGGGGGGCGTCTCCCGCGGCCCCGTAGGTGCTGCACGAGGAGGCGAACAGAAAGCGGGTCACGCCCGCCCGCTTGGCGGCCTGGGCCAAGCGGAGCGTAGCCAGGTGATTGATGTCGTAGGTGGCCTGGGGTTTGAGGTCGCCGATGGGGTCGTTGGAGATTCCGGCCAGGTGGATCACCGCGTCAAAGCCCAGCAGGTGGTCCGGGGTGACTTCACGCAGGTCGAGGCGAAGCTCAGGCACCGGGGCCGGTTCGGCGTCCAGATGGCAGCCCTCGTAAAGGTGATGGTCGAGCCCGACTACCTCATGTCCGGCCTTTTGGAAAAAGGGCACCAACACTGAGCCGATGTAGCCGTTATGACCTGTAACCAGTACCTTCACGCTACCCTCCCGGCCGGATGCACGGAGCCAGCCCCTCATACCCGCCCGAAGACCTGACCCTCGAGTTCGCGCGCCGCTTCATCCCAGACTTTCCAGGGGGCTTTTCCGCTATCCCAAAGGGAGTCCAGGTAGGTTTTGTCGCGCAGCGCGTCCATGGGTTGCCAGAAGCCTTCGTGCTTATAGGCGGCGAGTTGCCGGTCGGCGGCCAGCCGCTCGAGGGTCTCCTTGAGGTCGGTGTGGTCGTCTTCGATGTAGTCGAACACGCCCGGTTCCATTACGAAGAAGCCGCCGTTGATCCAGCTCTGGTCGAGGGGTTTCTCGGTGAACTCGAGTACCTGATCGTCCTGCAGGATGAGCTGTCCGAAACGGGCCGGGGGGTGGACGGCGGTGATGGTGGCCAGCTTGCCCTGACGGCGGTGGAACTCGAGCTGCTGCCACAGGTTGACGGTCGAGACCCCATCCCCAAAGGTCATGAAGAAACTTCCCTCGCCCAAGTAAGGGCGTAGCCGCTTGATCCGGCCTGCGGTCTGGGTTTTGAGCCCGGTATCGATCAGCTCCACCTTCCAGTCCAGAAGCTCTGGGCTCTCCACCTCCACGAGGCCCTTGCCCAGATGGAAGGTGATGTTGCCGGAAAGGGTCGCGTAGTCGCTGAACCACTTCTTGATGTATTCGCCCTTGTACCCCAGGGCGATCACGAACTCGGTATAGCCGTAGTGGGCGTAGTGGCGCATGATGTGCCACAGGATGGGCATGTTTCCGATCTCCACCATGGGCTTGGGTTTAATCATGGTTTCCTCGGAGAGCCTCGAGCCCCATCCTCCAGCCAGGATCACGACCTTCATCGCTGCCCCCTTCGCCCTGATCTGCCCCGGTCTTGACATAGATGCCCTAGCCTGCAAGCTAAAGGGTCCCGCGTTAACCCCCCGTGATGAGGAGAAAAGCGCCCTGGAAGCGAAGATTGCACCACGTTAACCCCACCTATGCCCCGGTCGTGAATCGGCTACGCCGGCATCACACCCCCCGTAACAGGGCGTAGCCCCTAACGGGTCTGCCAGGCTGCACCCGCCAGATCAAGGTAATCCCCCACGCTGCGGATGTAATCTTCCCAAGCCCGGGCATAGTCCGCCAGGGCGCGGGCGTCGCCCAACCGGCTCAGGTACTCCTGCTCGGAGATCTTTCCGGCTTTGAAGTCAGCCTCGCTCTGCTGTAGGAAGCGGGTCTCGAGGGCCAGCGAGCTCTCCGCCGAGGCCAGCCCTTGCTCGGCTAGGGCGATACTGGCCTGTGCCCCCTGGAGCTGGCTGGCTAGGCTCTGGCGCGTGCTCTCCAGATCCAGCTCACGCAGCCGCACCGCGGCCTGAGCACTCTGAGCGCCGCTGCCCAGGAAGGCCTCCAGGGGGATATTGGCCTCGAGCCCGATAGAGATCTTGGTTGCGCTGCTGGCCTTGAGTTCCGCGCTGGCTCCTACCGAGGGTATCCCACGGGCAAAGCCCAGGAGGATCCCGGTCTCCAGCTGGTTGCCGGTATAGGTCACCCCCAAGGAGAGCCGGTTGAGGTAGGCTAGACTTTCCCGTTGGGCCTCCGCCCGGGCCAGTTGCAGCTCGGCGAGGGCCAGTCGGTAAGCGGGCAGATCTTCAACCCGGGCCTGGGGGATGGCGAAGCGCAAGGTGCGCGGCTCAGCATCCCCCTTGAGGCCGAAGCTGGCGGCTACCTCGCGGGCTTGCTGTAGCTCGAGCTGGAAGCGCTGCAGGTCGAGCTGGCGGAAGCTCAGGTCACCCCGTGCTCGCTCGAGCTGATCCGCGGGCGTATCGGGCTTTTGTTGTAGCTCGGCCAAGTTGGCCTGGGAAGCTTTGAGCCGGGCGTTCCGCTGGGCAACCTCGTTTTGGAAGCGCAGCAGCCGAGCATGGGCGATAAGGGCCCCTTCGGTGGAACCCACCACGGTACGGTAGTAGTCCCGCCGGGCTCGCTCGAGGTCACGCAGGGCCCGAGCGATGGTCAGCGGGTCTGGCCCCCAGGAGAGTTCGGCCTTGGTGCCCCCTAGGCCGAATCCCGCCGTGTCGGAGGCGTAGCCGGCCTTAAGGGTGAGGGCCGCGCTCAGCCCCAGCCGAGCGCTTTGTAGGCTTTGGGCGGCGGCATCCAGTTGGGTATTCAAAAGGGGAATGCGGGGGTCTTGGTACTTGTAGGCCTCCTCCGGGCCAAAGGCCAAGGCCGCTGAGCTGAGCACGAGCAGAGCAACGATCACCAAATATCGCTTCTTCATGCGTTCCTCCTGATCATTCCACCTTGCGCCCGGTCAACCAGGCGCAGGATGGGTTCATAGGTCAGGCCCAAGGGTGCAGCCCAGCAGGCATAGAGTGCCTGGAGCTTGCGCTTAGGACCCCCGTAGAACCATAGCTGACGGGCCAGCTTGCGGGCCAAGTTCACGTCGCGGCGCAACAGGGCCCCTCGGGTAGCGGCAAAGTAGGCATCGGCGATCATCGGATACCGTGCCCGTAAGATGTCGGCGGCCTCGAGTCCCAACTCCTGGCGCTGGTTTGCGGGTAGATCGAGCAGCGTTTGCAAGCACAGCGCCAGGTTGTACTCGGCCACCTGGGCCCCCACCGTGCGGGTGGCCTGCACGGCATGCTGCCGCCAAATCCCCAGCACCTCGGGGATATAGACCACCTTGCCGGGAAGCTTGGCCAGGCGCAGGTTGGTGGGCATATCGGCAAAGTTAGAGCCATCTTGATGGAAGTTTCCCACGGCTTCCAGGGCCTTACGCGAGATCATCAGGGTGACGTTGATGCACTCCGTCTGGTGGACGAGTAGCCGCTTGAGGAACTCGGCGGTGGAGATGGCCCCTCGGTAGGGTGGGGTGGCTCCGGGGCGGGTACCCTCGGAGGTCAGCAGCGCGAACGCTCCATAGGAGAGCACCACCTCGGGGTCATCGTGAACGGGCACCTGCTTGGCCAGCCGGTCGGCGGGCCAGAGGTCGTCCCCGTCGAGGATGGCGATGAGTTCACCACCGGAGCGCTCGAGGGCGAAGTTATGCGTCGCGGCCAGCCCAGCATAGCCCCCGTTCTCTTTGCGATAGGCCTTGATCCGAGGGTCTTTGGCGGTGTAGGCCTGGGCCACCTCCCAGGTATGGTCGGTGGAACCGTCGTCCACCACGATGCACTCCCAGTCTGAGTAGGTCTGGGCCAGCACGCTCTGCAGACACTCGGCCAGGAAGGGGCCTTTGTTGTAAGAGAGGGTGAGGATGCTGACTTTAGGCACCCGTACCTCCTTTCAAGATCTCCAAGTACTGCTCGGCGCTCCTTTCCCAGGAAAAGCGGGCGGCGTGTGCCCGTGCGGCCTCACGCCAGGCCTCGCCAGGGGGATTGCGCAGCAGGGCCTCGAGCTTTTGGGTAAAGGCGTCCACCCGGGGTTCCACCGTAGCTCCAAGACTTCCCACCACCTCGGGAAAAGAAGCCCGGTTGGTCACCACCACCGGGGTTCCCACCGCCAGCGCCTCGAGCGCGGGGAGGCCAAACCCCTCGTAGAGGCTGGCCGAGACCAGCACGTCGGCGGCGCGGTAAGCCTCCAGCAGCAGATCGTCATCGGGGCCTTCCAAGAGGAGCACATCCCGGCCTAGCTCGAGCCGAGACCTTTGGAGGGATTCGAGCATATCCTGGCGGAATCGGGGGTGGTCAGACGGGCCGATCTTGAGCAGTTGGGCCTGGGGATAGCGCCCCTTGAGTTCCCGCAACGCCGCAAAGAGGAGCGGCAGGTTTTTGCGCGGGCTCTCTGAACCCACGTAGAGCAGCAGGGGTTCCCCAATGACCCCGGGCACCCTCGCCCGCAGCCGGCCCAGGGCCTCGGGCCGGCTGCGCCGATAGTTCAGAAAAGCCAGGCCAACCCCGTTGGGGACTACCCTGACCCGCTCCTCGAGCTGAGGGAAGTGATGCCGCAGCCGCTTTCGCGTGAACTCCGAGACCGCGATGATCCGGGTGGCGTGCCTTACCGCGCGGAAGTGGGCCATCTGCACCTGGTGGCTCCACCAGTCCACCGGGCGGTCCCCCGAAAAGGCCATGTCCAGCAGGCCCAGGTCGTGGACGACCGCCAGGCTGGGAACCCCCCCGGTGTTTCGTAGAGCGGTGGCTCCCATCGTGCGGGGCAGGAAGACCCAGTCGGCCCGCTCGCTCAGGCGTACCCGGCGGGGCAGGTTGCGCAACAGGGGCAAGTCCAAAGCCTCCAAGCTGGCCCCCACCAGGCGCACCCGCTCGCCCCAAGCCTCCTGGAGACTGGCAAAGACCCGGCCCACTCCGCTGCGGGGGTTGTTGGCCTCCAGCCCCGGCACCGCCAGCACCGCCATCCGGGGAGCCGAAGGTCTAGCCTTGACGGTTTGCATGGAACCGGTCCTCCCGACTCAGGGCAAAACTCCGCACGGCCTCCACCACCCGTTCGGCCTGCGCTGGGGTCAGGTGGGGGCCCATGGGTAGCGAAAGCTCCTGGCGGTGGATCTTCTCAGCCAGCGGAAAGGCCCCCTCCGAATAGCCCAGCTCGCGGTAGGCGGTCTGCCGGTGGGGCGGGATGGGATAGTGGATCAGGGTGCCGATGCCCTGCCCCTGGAGGTGTTTTTGCAGGAGGTCGCGTTCGGGGTGGAGCACCGCGAAGATATGCCAGACGTGCTCAGCCCACTCAGGCCGGTGAGGCAGGGTGAGCGGGGGGCCAGCCAGGGCCTGCCGGTAGTAATCGGCGATCCTCTGCCGGCGGGCGTTCCAGAGGTCGAGATACTTGAGCTTGACCCGCAGGGCTGCGGCCTGAATGGGGTCCAGGCGGCTGTTGACCCCTTGCACCTCATTGATGTACTTGACCCTCGAGCCGTAGTTCCTGAGCACCCGGATCCGCTCGGCCAGCCCGGGGTTATCGGTGGTGACCGCTCCCGCGTCGCCCAAGGCCCCCAGGTTTTTGCCGGGATAGAAGCTCCAGGCCACCGCGTCGCCATGAGCACCGACCCGCCGCCCCTTGTAGCGGGCCCCTTGCGACTGCGCCGCGTCCTCGAGCACCCACAGCCGGTGTCTGCGGGCGATCTCCAGGATGGGGTCCAGGTCGGCGGGAAGGCCGTAGAGGTGAACGGGTAGGATCGCCTTGGTGCGCTCGCTGAGGGCCGCCTCGATCCGCGCGGGGTCCAGGGTGTAGGTCTGCTGGTCGGGCTCCACCGGAACTGGGGTGGCCCCCACGTACGAGACCGCCAGCCAGGTGGCGATGTAGGTGTTGGAGGGGACGATCACCTCGTGGCCGGGGCCGATCTCCATGGCCCGTAGGGTCAGGGTTAGGGCGTCCAGACCGTTGGCTACGCCCACACAGTAGCCCGCCCCTACGTAAGCGGCGTATTCCTCCTCGAAGGCTTCAACCTCTTCCCCCAAGATGTACCAGCCGCTATCCAGCACCCGCAACACGGCCTCGTCAAGCTCAGCTTTCAGCTCGAGGTAGGCCGCCCGCAAATCCAGAAAAGGTACGCTCATACTCATCCCCCTAGGGCTTGATCGCCTGCTTGAAGTCGGCGTACTCGCGGTAGTAGTCGGCCTCGCTGTAGGGGGCCGAGGCCAGCACCAAGCACACCGCCCCGGAGGAGAAATCCTCGAGCTCGCGCCAGATCATGGGGGGCACGTAGAGCCCGTAATAGCTGCGGTTCAGCACGAAGCGCTGGCGGGTGGTTCCTGAATCCAGCACCACCGTGAAACTCCCCGAGGCCGCGATGATGAACTGCTCGGTGGTCTTGAGGGCGTGCCCACCCCGCGACTCACCGCCGGGCACGTCGTAAAGATAAAAGACCCGCTGGATGTCGAAGGGGATGTGGCGGCGCCCTTCAATAAAGGTGAGGTTGCCCCGGGGGTCGGGGATCTTGGGCAGTTCGATGAGCCGGATGTCCTCCAGGCGGGCGGGTTTTCGGGCTTCGATGGCTTCACTCATACCTACCTCTTTGGTGGGTCCACCCGCTTCGCTCCAGGATCATCTCCTCGACGCGGCGGATATTCTTGGCGTCGTTGAAGCGTTCGCGGGCGTAATTGAGGGCCCCCTCGCTCATCCGGCGAAGCAGTTCAGGGTCGCGCAGCAGCCGGGCCAGGGCTTCGGCCAGGGCCTCCGGGTCGCGCTCGGGCACCAACAAGCCCGCCTCCGGCGGGGTGAACTCGGCCATCCGCCCGATATCGGTGACCACCACCGGCAGCCCGCAGGCCATGGCGTGCCAGGTGGCGGAGGAGAGCTGTTGGGTCCAGATCTTCCCGCTGATGCTGGGCATCACGAAGATGTCGGCCCCGCGCAGGTAATCGGCCAGATCGGCGTGCTTCACGGTGCCATGAAAAACGATGTCCTGGCCATAGCCGGTGGAGCGGGCCTGGGCCTCCAGGTTGGCTCGCTCGGGACCGTCCCCCACCAGGGCTAGGATGGCCTCGAGCCCTTGGTCACGCAGCTTCTTGTAGGCCTCGATCAGGATGTGCGCCCCCTTGAGGGGAACCATCCGGCCCACGTTGAGGATCACCGGCCAGGGCTTGGTGTAGCTGACCTTGGGTCCCTCCGGGCTGAACTCCCGCTGGTCCACTCCCCACGAGCCGTAGAGGTGATGCACCAGCCTCTCTTGGGGAGCCCCGTACTTCTCGAGGTTGGCCTTGGCCCCGCCCTCCAGGTAGAAGATGATCGCCGCTCGGCGGAACCAGAAGGGAAGTACGATTCGGAAGGGCCAGACCAGGAAGAAGGGGTATTTTCTCTCCAGTGGGATGGCCTCCAGGCTGGCCGTGACCAGCTTGGTCTGGGGGTTCAGGAGAAGATACAAAAACACCGCGCAGAGCGAGGGGAACATCAAAGCGCTAAAGGGTTCTGGCCCCTGGATGATGTCCGGCTTGATTTGGCAGAGCTGGGCGAAAAGCGTCAAGGGGGAGCCAAAGCGGTGCGAGCGAGGGCCAAAGTCCTCTGGGCGTAGGTCGTTCCAGGGGGTACGGTTGTAGAGGTGGTGGACCTCGAGCCGCTGGAAGTGCTCCAGGGGCTGCTCGAGGTCGCGGCGCACCTCGCTCGAGACCATCACATAACGGGGTTTGCGGGCTTGTGCAGATAGGGTGGGGTTCATGGTCAACATCCGGGTCCTCCTCACCAGCGGTTGCGCCGCTGGGGGTCGTGCAGATCCCACCACGCCCCCAACACCGCGATCTGATCCAGTACGGTGAAGTAAGGCACGGCCAGATAGGTCTTGAGGTGGAGCGGCTGGCCGGACCGAGCGGCGTAGAAGAGGTCGCGGTAGCGCGAGGCCAGGGCCAGCATGAAGGGGGCACACAAGAGCACGGTGAAGGCGTTCAACGCCAACAGCAGGCTCACCGGCCCGACCAGCGAGAACACCGCCAATCCTGCGCTCTTGAGGAGTTCGGGGCGGTTTTTTGGGGGGTCGTGCACCGCCAGGTTCTTGATCCAGCGCCGCCAGCGACGCATATAGCTGCTGCTCGTGGCCGGATACTCACA
>PSML01000148.1:0-3360 GCA_040290145.1 Meiothermus sp.
CTGACGGCTCTCCTTCCTGGCGATCTGCCGGTAGCGCCGGGACCTGTGGGGGTTCTCCCTTGATGAACCCCGCCACCCTGACCCAGCGCCTCGAGCGGCTCGAGGGGTTGGGCATCGTCTCCAAGACCATCCACTCGACCATGCCGCCCCGCACCAGCTACGCCCTCACCGAGGCCGGGCAGGCCCTCCACGAGGTCATCGAGGCCATCGACACCTGGGGCCGCAGATACCTTCCCCGGCCGGCGGTGGACCACTGAACCGGATTTTCATGCGGTCCAGGCATTTTTGGGGGATCCAGCCCCCTGACTTACCGGTTGCTTTGTAGGTAGGGGTAAACTCGCTGGCCCTGGCGCTGGATTATGTTGAGTCATGCTTGAAATCGAGCGCCCAGTCGAAGCGTTCCTGGAGATTTTGGGCCGCCGTGGTTCGTTCTCCATCCTCTGGGCCCTGCTGCGGGGGCCACAGCGCTTTGGCGCGCTACAACAGGAGACTGGGCTCCCTCCCCGCACCCTCTCGCTCCGGCTCAAGGAACTCGAGGACTTGGGGTTGGTGAGCCGCACCGCCTACTCGCAGGTTCCCCCCCGGGTGGACTACGCCCTCACCCCCAAGGGCGAGGGGCTCAAGGGCGCGTTGGAGGCCATATCCAAGTGGGAGAAGAGCCTCTAACCTTCGGATATCCCTGCCAGACCCAACGGTGGCGCCTCCTTCGCCGAGTGCAGCGAGGGGTGGATTCGTCAAGACAATATCTGGCAAGAACCGCAGTCAAACCGGGCAACCCTCCCCTGTACCGGCTGTCGTAGGGTGCCTCGAGTCTGAAGCTCAGCTCGCGGATGCCCCCCCCTGGATGAGAAACCCCCTTCCCACAGGGAAGGGGGTCACCGCTGGACGAGGTGGGGTTTAGAAGTCCATGTCCCCGCCCATGCCAGCCCCGGAGGGCGCGGCGGGGGCTTTTTCCTTCTCGGGCTTCTCGGCCACCACGGCCTCGGTCATGAGGATCAGCGAGCCGATGGAGGCGGCGTTCTGCAAGGCGGTGCGGGTCACCTTGGCGGGGTCCACGATGCCGAACTCCATCATGTCGCCGTACTCGCCGGTCGCGGCGTTGAAGCCGTAGGTCTTCTCCTTCTTGGAGAGGATCTGGTTCACCACCACGCTGCCCTCGTAGCCGGCGTTGGCCGCGATCTGACGGGCGGGCTCCTCCAGGGCACGCAGCACGATCTTGGCGCCGGTGGCCTCATCGCCCTCGAGCTCCTTGACCAGGTTCTTCACCGCAGGCACAGCCCGCAGCAGGGCCACGCCGCCGCCGGGCACGATGCCTTCTTCCACGGCCGCCCGGGCGGTGGAGAGGGCATCCTCGTAGCGGTGCTTCTTCTCCTTGAGCTCAGTCTCGGTGGCAGCACCCACGCGGATCACGGCCACGCCGCCGGCCAGCTTAGCCAGGCGCTCCTGGAGCTTCTCCTTGGCGTACTCGCTGTCGGAGGTCTCGAGCTCCTTCTTGATGCCGTTGATGCGGGCGTCGATGTCCTCCTTCTTGCCCTTACCGCCCACCACGGTGGTCTCGTCCTTGTTGATGCGCACGCGCTCGGCGCGGCCCAGCATGGAGAGGGTGGCGTTCTCGAGCTTGAAGCCGAGCTCCTCGCTGATCACGGTCCCGCCGGTCACCGCGGCCAGGTCCTTGAGCATCTCCTTGCGGCGGTCGCCGAAACCGGGGGCCTTCACCGCGGCCACGTTGAGGGTGCCGCGCAGCTTGTTGACCACCAGCGTGGCCAGAGCCTCGCCCTCGACGTCCTCCGCGATGATCAGCAGGGGCTTGCCGGTCTGGGCCACCTGCTCGAGTACGGGCAGGAGTTCGCGCACGTTGGAGATCTTCTTTTCGGTGATCAGGATGTAAGGTTCATCCAGGCTGGCCTCCATGGCGTCGGGGTTGTTGACGAAGTAGGGCGAGATGTAGCCCTTGTCGAACTGGTACCCCTCCACGAAGTTCAGCTCGGTCTCGAGGGTCTTGGACTCCTCGACGGTGATGATCCCTTCCTTGCCGACTTTGTCCATCGCGTCGGCGATGAGGTTGCCGATCTCGGCGTCGTTGTTGGCGGAGACGCTGGCTACCTCGTAGATGGCCTTGCGGTCGTTGACCGGCACCGCCATCTTCTTCACTTCCTCAACCGCCACCGCTACGGCCTTCTCGATGCCGCGCTTGAGCTCGAGGGGGTTGGCCCCAGCGGCCACGTTGCGCAGACCCTCGCGCACGATGGCCTGGCCCAGCACGGTGGCGGTGGTGGTGCCGTCACCGGTGATGTCGTTGGTCTTGGTGGCGATCTCGATCAGGAGCTTAGCCCCGATGTTCTCAAGGTGGTCTTCCAGCTCCACTTCCTTGGCCACCGATACCCCGTCTTTGGTGATGGTGGGGGAGCCGAACTTCTTCTCCAGTACCACATTGCGGCCACGGGGGCCGAGGGTCACTTTCACCGCATTGGCTACAGTGTTGGCCCCGCGCTCGAGGGCGCGGCGGGCAGCTTCGTCAAACACCAGCATTTTAGCCATGGTTGTGCTCCTTTCAGTCGTGTCGAACAGCCTCTAGGGCCGAGGGTCAAGCTTTAGCTCTCGACTCGGTTTAGATCACCGCCAGCAGGTCGCGCTCGGAGAGGATGATGTACTCCTCACCGTCGATCTCGATCTCGGTGCCGCCGTACTTGGCAAACACTACGGTGTCGCCTTCTTTGACCTCGAGGGCCACCTTGGTCCCGTTATCGAGGATGCGGCCCGAGCCCACCGCCACGACTTTCCCCTTCTGGGGCTTCTCCTTGGCGGTGTCGGGGAGGACGATTCCCCCCTTGGTCTTGGCCTCTTCCTCGATGCGTTTGACCACTACGCGGTCGCCGAGGGGTTTGAGCATGGTTGCGGTTGCCATAACTTGTCCTCCTCTAGTGCTGATTGACAGTCATGGGTTTAGAGTGTCAACCCAGGACAATAGTATTTTGTAAACCCCACCGGCTTGTCAAGGGTCTGGATTATAAAGTTGAGCGTGTCTTAGTCAACCTGGAGCCGCTGCCGGACCGCTTCGTAGAGCAGCAGGGCCGCTGAAACCGAGACATTGAGGCTATCGGCCTGGCCCTGCATGGGGATTCGCACCTTGGCCTGGGCGGCCTGGAGCCAGGTCTCACTCAACCCCTGGTGTTCCGGCCCCACCGCGATGGCCACCGGTCCACGCAGATCGGCCTCCCAGTACAAGGTGTCGGTGTGCGGGGTAGCGGCGGCCAGGGGGAGGCGTTGTTGCTCGAGCCAGCCCAAGACCTCGGATTCAGAGGCCGTCAGCGTCCGCAGTGAGAAGACCGCCCCGGTGCTGTTGCGGATGGCCTGGGGGCT
>PSML01000022.1:0-30460 GCA_040290145.1 Meiothermus sp.
GAGGTAGCCCTCCTGCTCGAGCTCCTGCAGGGCCCGCCGCGCGGTCATGCGGCTGACCCCGAAGCGCCGGGAGAGCTGGTTCTCCGAGAGGGGAAAGGCGGGCTGGGGCCGGGCGAGCTCGCGCAGCACCGCCTCCTTGACGTGCAGGTACTTCACCGCCGGACCTCTCTCGCCCCGGGGGGTTTACGCGGACCCCGCATAAGTTGTATATACAACCTAGCCTGAAGCGAGGTCAAGCATGATCGAACTGGATAAGGGCCTGGGGCTCGAGGAGTTTCGCCGGGTGGTGCGCGGGGGAGAGCCGGTGCGACTCGCGCAGGCTGCGCGGCAACGGGTGGCGGAGTGCCGGGCCTTTGTGGACGAGCTGGTGGAGCGGGGGGCGCCGGTCTACGGCCTCAACACCGGATTCGGCAAGCTGGCCACGGTGCGCATCGCGCCGCAGGACCTCAGGCTCTTGCAGCGCAACCTGCTGCTCTCCCACGCCATCGGGGTGGGGGAGCCCTTCGCGCCCGAGGTGGTGCGGGGGATGCTCCTCTTGCGGGTGCAGAGCCTGGCGATGGGCTACTCCGGGGTGCGCCCGGTGGTGCTCGACTACCTCGTGGAGTTCCTCAACCGGGGCATCACCCCGGTGGTGCCCTCCCAGGGCTCGGTGGGGGCCTCGGGCGACCTGGCCCCCCTGGCCCACATGGGCCTGCCGCTGATGGGGGAGGGCGAGGTGGAGTACCGGGGGCGCTTGCGCCCGGCGGGCGAGGTGCTGCGGGAGCTCGGGCTGGAGCCCTTAGAGCTCGAGGCTAAGGAGGGCCTGGCCCTCATCAACGGCACCCAGGCCATGGCCTCGCTGCTGGCCCTGCTGCTCCTGGACAGCGCGACCTTGCTCAAGAGCGCCGACCTGGCCGCCGCCATGAGCGTCGAGGCCCTCAAAGGGAGCCACCGCCCCTTCGACGAGGCGGTAGCCCGGCTGCGCCCCCACCCCGGCCTGGCCGCCACCAGCGCCAACCTGCGCAAGCTCTTGCACGACTCCGAGATCATGCGTTCGCACCAGGGCTGCGACAAGGTGCAGGATGCCTACAGCCTGCGGGCCGTGCCCCAGGTGCACGGGGCCAGCCGCGACGCCTTGGCCCACGTGCGGGAGGTGGTGCTGCGCGAGATGAGAAGCGTCACCGACAACCCGCTGGTGCTCCCCGGTGAGGCCCGCACCCTCTCCGCCGGCAACTTCCACGGCCAGCCCCTGGCCCTGGCCGCCGACTACGCGGGGATCGCCCTGGCCGAGCTGGCCAACATCTCCGAGCGCCGCATCGAGCAGATGCTGAACCCCGCGCTCTCGGGCCTCCCGGCCTTCCTGGCCGAGGGCAGTGGGCTCAACTCGGGCCTGATGATCAGCCAGTACACCGCCGCCGCCTTAGTCAGCGAGAACAAGGTGCTGGCCCACCCGGCCTCGGTGGACTCCATCCCCACCAGCGCCAACCAGGAGGACCACGTCTCGATGGGCACCCACGCTGCCCGCAAGGCCCGCGCCATCTACGAGAACGCCCTGTGGGTGCTGGCCATCGAGCTGGCCTCCGCCGCCCAGGCCCTCGACTTCCACGCCCCGCTGCGGCCGGGCAGGGGCGTGGAGGCCGTCTACCGGCGCATCCGCCGGGAGATCCCCCACCTCGACCGCGACCGCTACCTCAAGCCCGAGCTCTCGCGCCTGCGGGAGCTGATCCGCTCGGGAGAACTGGGGCGGGTGGCGGAGGAAGCGGTGGGGGAGCTGGCCTAGCGCTCCTCGAGCACCCCCTGCCTGAGCAGGGCTGGGATGATCGGCTCGCCCACCCGCAGCAGGGCGTAGCTCCCCAGCCTGCGGGCCGTGGTTTTCAGGCGGCGCAGATGGTTTTCCAGCGCCTCCAGATACCCCTCGACCTCGAGTCGGCCCACCTCCATCCGCGCCCCGGTCTCCACATCCCGCAGTTGGGCCTCGTCCAGGCCGGGGGAAAGCTCCTGGGGGGCCATCACCTGCACCAGCACCACCCGTTTGAGCCGGTTGAGGAGCCGCTCCCAGTCCAGCTCGTCGAGCCCGTCGGTGATGAGGACGGTGGCCCCGCGGCGCCTTTGCGAAGCAAGGGCCAGAAGGAGTACACCCGGCCCGCCCCCCACGGCTTCGGCGCGGTTGCGGTAGCGCCCCCCTCCCCACAGGTAAGCCCCCTCGGGTCTGGCCAGGCTGGCCAGGAGGTGAAAGACCCGCTCGGCGTACTGGGCTTTGCCGTGGAGTTCCATGCTGGGTGAGCCATCCAGGAAAAAGGTGAAGCGGGCCGGGGTCTCGGCCTGGAAGATGCGGGTGTACAGCCGCCCGGTGCGCCCGTAAGCCTTCCAGTCTACAAAGCGGGGTTCGTCCCCAGGGGCGTAGCCGCGCAACTCGTAGAACTCGAGCCCCCTTCCAGGCCGGGCCTGGGTGCGCTCCCCGGCGAAGGGCTGGGTGGGGCGGGTGCGGATGCGGTAGCGGGTCATAAGAGGCGAAACGCTAAAGGCAAGACGCAAAACGCAAGACGCAAAACGCAAGACGCAAAACGCAAGACGCAAGTTTGGGTGTTTTACCTTCGCTCACTTTGCCATCGTCCTGCGCAACAGATCTTGCAGCACCGTTTCCACCGCAACCCCCTCGAACTGGGCCTCCTCGGTGAGGAGCAAACGGTGCGAGAGGGCGGGCCGCGCCGCGGAGCGCAGGTCGTCCCAGTCCAGGTGGGCGCGTCCGGCCAGGTAGGCCAGGGCGCGGGCCAGGGCCAGCCAGGCTTTGGCCCCGCGCGGGGAGAGGGCCATGCGCAGGCGCTTGTCTTCTTGGGCCAGTTGGGCGGTGTTGGCCAGGGCCTCGATGGCCGCGCTGCTCACCACCACCCGTTGCGACTCCTCCCGCGCGGCCAGCAGGTCGAGCCCCTCCACCGGCTTGGGCGTGGCGGGCTCCTCGTTCAGAATCCGTATCCAGGTGCTGCGGGCTGGAGCCGCCACGTGGATCTTGCTCATGAAGCGGTCGAGCTGGGCCTCGGGGAGCGGGTAGGTGCCCTCGAGCTCGAGGGGGTTTTGCGTGGCCAGCACCAGAAAAGGCTGGGGCAGGGGGTAACGCTGGCCGGCTGCGGTCACGGCGGCTTCCTGCATGGCCTCGAGCAGGGCTGACTGGGTTTTGGGCGTGGCCCGGTTGATCTCGTCGGCCAGCACCACCTGGGCGAAGATCGGGCCGGGCCGAAAGACGAAGCCGCCCTCCACCCGGCCATCGAAGATCTCGGTGCCGGTCACGTCGGCGGGCAGCAGGTCGGGGGTGAACTGGATGCGCCGGTAGGAGAGGCCGGAAGCCTCGGAGAAGGCCCGGGCCAGCAGGGTCTTGCCCAAACCCGGAAGGCCTTCCAGCAGGGCGTGGCCTCCGGCGACCACGGTGGCCAAAAGCTCCCGCACCACCCGCTCTTGCCCGAAGAGCACCGAGGAGAGTTCGGCCTCGAGCCTGGCCAATGCGCTACGAAGATCTGCCACGATCCGAATATACCCCGATCCCGGCGGCCTTGACCCCCTACCGCCAGAGCGGGACAATCGGGTTGTGTGGATTCTGGGCATCGATACCTCCTGCGACGACACCGGGGTCGGGATCGTTCGGGAGGGCCAGGTGGTGGCGAACCGGGTCGCCTCGCAGACCCTGCTCCACCAGAGGTTCGGTGGGGTGGTACCCGAGCTGGCCAGCCGCGAGCACGCCCAGGCCATTGACCGGCTGGTTGAGCTGGCCCTGTCGGATGCCGGGATCGGCCTATCGGATCTGGACCTCGTGGCTGCGACCCGGGGGCCAGGGCTTATCGGGGCCTTGCTGGTCGGGCTCTCCTACGCCAAGGGCCTGGCGCTGGCGCTGGGCAAGCCCTTCGTGGGGGTACACCACCTGGAGGGCCACATCTACTCGGCCCTGGCCGATCACCCCCAGGTGGGGCCGCCGTTTCTGGCCTTGCTGGCTTCGGGTGGACACACCCACTTGTTCAAGGTGCCGGATTGGGGTGAGTACGAGCTGCTGGGCGCGACCCGCGACGACGCGGCGGGGGAAGCCTTCGATAAGGTGGCCCGGATGCTGGGCCTGGGCTACCCCGGTGGCCCGCAGATCGAGAAGTTGGCCAGGGAAGGCGACCCCAAGGCTGTGCCGTTCTCGGTTCCCCTTCACGACCAGATGGGCTACGAGTTCAGCTTCTCCGGGCTCAAGACCGCGGCCGGGCGGTTCATCGAGAAAGGGTACGCCAAACCCGACATCGCTGCCGGATTCCAGCGGGTGGTGGTCGAGCACCTGGCGGGCGTGGTGATCCGCGCCGCCAGGGATACTGGCCTATCCACGCTCCTGGTCTCGGGGGGGGTCGCGGCCAACCAGGCCTTGCAGGCTCGCTTGGCCGGGGCTGGGCTGCGGGTCTTGTTCCCCCCCAAAGGCCTCTCTACCGATAACGGGGCCATGATCGCCCTGGCTGCCGGGCGGCGTTGGAGGGGAGAGGGGGACCGCCTGGCTACCCCGG
This sequence comes from Meiothermus sp., assembly GCA_040290145.1. Classification (GTDB taxonomy): domain Bacteria; phylum Deinococcota; class Deinococci; order Deinococcales; family Thermaceae; genus Allomeiothermus. The sequence continues at coordinate 4,503 of PSML01000022.1, forward strand.
CGGCGGCGTATCTGCCGCTGGCGGCCCGGTAAGGGGGGCTCGAGGATTCGCTTTGGAAGCCAGACTTTTAGCGAGCTGCACAAAGTTCGCCGGAGTTTTGCGTTTGGGCGTTTCGGGTCTGGTGCTTAGCGTTCTGTTTCCCTCTGGCCTTTTGGCTACCGTTTCCTCATCTTGGGGGGGTAGACTAGCGCTTGGATTATGTTGGAGTTTGTCAAAAAGCTCTTAGATAACAATGAGAAAAAGGTGGCCCGGTACTGGAAAACCGTGGTCGCCCCGACCAATGCCCTCGAGCCCGAGGTGGAGCGGCTCGAGGACTTGGCCGCCGCCTACGCCAAGCTCCGCGAGGAGCACCAAGCCGGGAAGAGCCTGGACGAACTGCTCCCGATGGCCTTCGCCCTCACCCGCGAGTCGGCCCGCCGCTTCCTGGGCTTGCGCCACTACGACGTGCAGCTCATCGGCGGGGCGGTGCTGCACGAGGGCAAGATCGCCGAGATGCGCACCGGCGAGGGCAAGACCCTGGTGGCTACGCTGGCCGTGGCCCTCAACGCCCTCACCGGTAAGGGGGTCCACCTGGTCACGGTGAACGATTACCTGGCCCGGCGCGACGCGGAGTGGATGGCCCCGGTGTACCGCGGGCTGGGCCTTAGCGTGGGGGTCATCCAAAACAGCTCCACCCCGGATCACCGGCGGGCCGCCTACGGCTGCGACGTGACCTACGTGACGAACTCCGAGCTGGGCTTCGACTATCTGCGCGACAACATGGCGGTGACGCCCGATCAGTTGGTGCTCCGCCACGACACCCCGCTGCACTACGCGATCATCGACGAGGTGGACTCGATCCTCATCGACGAGGCCCGCACGCCCCTGATCATCTCGGGGCCGGCTGAGCGGGCCACCGACATGTACTACCGCATGGCCGAGATCGCCAAGCGGCTCGAGCGGGGCACCCGCGCGGAGATCGCCAAGGGCATCGAGGCCACCGGCGACTACAGCATCGACGAGAAGCAAAAGGCCGTCCACCTGAACCTCGAGGGCATCGCCAAGGCCGAGAAGCTCCTGGGCATCGAAGGGCTGTTCAACACCGAGCACATGGAGTTGGCCCACATGCTCACCCAGGCCATCCGGGCCAAGGAGCTTTACTTCAAGGACAAGGACTACATCGTTCAAGATGGCGAGGTCATCATCGTCGACGAGTTCACCGGTCGGCTCATGCCGGGCCGCCGCTACGGCGAGGGGCTGCACCAGGCCATCGAGGCCAAGGAAGGGGTCAAGATCGAGCGGGAGAACCAGACCCTGGCCACCGTGACCTACCAGAACTTCTTCCGCCTCTTCGAAAAGCGCGCAGGGATGACCGGCACCGCCAAAACCGAGGAGAAGGAGTTCCAGGAGATCTACGGGATGGACGTGGTGCAGGTCCCCACCAACCGCAAGGTGATCCGCGAGGACAACCCGGATGTGGTGTACCGCACCGAGCGGGGCAAGTTCTTTGCCGTGGTGGAGGAGATCGCCGAGAAGTACGAGAAGGGCCAGCCGGTGCTGGTCGGCACCATCAGCATCGAAAAGAGCGAGCGGCTGTCGGCCATGCTCAAAGAGCCCCGGCAGTACCTGCCGGCCCTGGAGATGCGCACGGGCCTCTTTCTCAAGGCCGCCGAGAAACAGTCCGGGCCGGAGTGGGATCGGCTCAAGAAGCTCCTCGAGCGCCCCTCGCAGGTCAAGGAGAGCGAGCTCGAGGCCTTCGAGGGGACCATTCCCCCCAAGGGCTACCTGCGCACCGCCTGGGAGATGCTCAAGCGCAGCCTGCACACCCTCGAGCTGATCCGTAAGGGCATCCCCCACCAGGTCTTGAACGCCAAGCACCACGAGAAGGAAGCCGACATCGTGGCCCAGGCCGGACGGAGCAAGACCGTGACCATCTCCACCAACATGGCCGGGCGCGGCACCGACATCAAGCTCGGCGGCAACGCCGAGTTCATGGCGGCGGCCCTGCTGCAAAAAGAGGGCTTCGACCGCACCGAGTGGAAGGTGGAGCTTTTCATCAAGAAGCTGGTGCAGGGGGCCGAGGACGAGGCCCAAAGGCTGGGGGCCGAACTCGGGGTGCGCCCCGAGATCATGGAGGAGATCCGCCGCCTGCGCGACACCTGCAACGCCGACGAAGCGCGGGTCAAGGAGCTCGGCGGGCTCTTCATCCTGGGTACCGAGCGTCACGAGTCGCGCCGGATCGATAACCAGCTGCGTGGGCGGGCCGGTCGCCAGGGCGACCCCGGCGGGAGCCGCTTCTATGTATCGTTCGACGACGACCTGATGCGCCTCTTCGCCAGCGAGCGGGTCATCGCCATGCTCGACCGCATGGGCTTCGACGACTCGGAGCCGATCGTCAACCAGATGGTCACCAACTCCATTGAACGGGCCCAGAAGCGCGTGGAGGACCGCAACTTCGGCATCCGCAAGCAGCTTCTCCAGTTCGACGACGTGATGGCCCGGCAGCGCGAGGTGGTCTACGCCCAGCGCCGCAACGTGCTGCTGGGAACCGACGAGTCGGTGCGCGAGGGGGCCCGCAACATGGTGGAAGACACCGTGGGCAGCGTGGCCGAACTCAACCTCAACCCCCAGGTGCACCCCGAGGACTGGGATCTAGATGCGCTCAAGGGCGCTTTGGTGGATTACGTCCCCGCGCTCGAGACCTTCGACTACCCATCCCTGCGCAAGATGCAGGCCGCCGAGGCGGTGGAGGCCCTCATCGCGGCGGCCCTCGAGCGCTACGACGGGCGTGAGGCCGAGCTTTCGCCGCAACTGATGCGGGCGGTGGAGCGCTTCGTGATCCTGCAGGTGGTGGACAACGCCTGGAAGGAGCACCTGCACAACCTCGACGTGCTGCGCCAGGGCATCGGCCTGCGCGGCTACGGCCAGCGCGACCCCTTCCAGGAGTACAAGATCGAGGCCACCCGCCTCTTCGACGACATGGTGGCGAGCATCAAGGCCGAGGTCACCAAGTTCCTCTTCCGCCTCAAGGTCGAGGTGGAGCCGACCCCGATGGCGGTTGCGGTGCCCGCGGCCCCGGTGCAAGGGGGTGAACCCCCCTCGAGCGCCGAGCCCTTCGACCCCTTTACCGTGCGCCGGGCCGAGGCTAAGCCCAAGGCCGCCGCTTCGGGGATGAGCCGGGCCGAGCGCCGCAGGCTCGAGCGCGAGGAGAGGAAGAAGAACAAAAAGTAGCCTTTCAGGTCGGGCGTTCAGGCAGGCTCATCGGGCGCGTTCCCAGAGCACCCGAGCCAGATCCTCAGGACCTAGGCCCAACTCGGCCAGGGTCAAGAGCAGGTGAAAGAGCAGGTCGGAGGCTTCCCAGGCGAGTTCTTCCTGGCTGCCGTTCTTGGCCGCGATAATGACCTCCCCGGCCTCTTCCCCGATCTTCTTGAGGATGCGGTCGAGACCCGCGTCGTGCATCCTTACCACATAGGAGCCCTCCGGGCGCTCGTGGAGCCGGGCCCGGATGGTGCGATAGACCTTCTCCAGCACCTCGCCCAGCGGGGGATGCTCAGGAATCTGGCCGATCGGGTGGTGGAAGCAGCTCTCAGCCCCGGTGTGGCAGGCCGGGCCATGGGGGATCACCTTGTAGAGCACGGCGTCCTGGTCACAGTCCAGCAGGACCTCGGTCACCTGCTGGGTGTTCCCCGAGGTCGCTCCCTTGACCCAAAGCTCGCCCCGGCTGCGGCTCCAGAAGGTGCTCTGGCGGGTCTCGAGGGTTCTCGCCAAAGCCTCCCGGTTGGCGTAGGCCAGGGTCAGCACCTGGCCGCTTCGGGCGTCCTGCACGACCACCGGCACCAGGCCATGGGCATCGAACTTCACGTCCTCTAGGTTCATTCCAGCACCTCTATACGGACCGGAAAGCCCCTCGAGGCCAGATACCTTTTGAGTTCGGGGATGGGGATTTCCCCGTAGTGGAACACCGAGGCGGCCAGGGCAGCATCGGTAACCTCCAGCACCTCGGCGAAATCCTCGCACTTGCCGGCCCCGCCCGAGGCGATCAGCGGAACCCCCACCGCCTCGCGGATGGCCCGGATGAGCGGGAGGTCATAGCCGTCTTTGGTTCCGTCCTTGTCCATGCTGGTGAGCAGGATCTCCCCCGCCCCCAGCTCCACCCCCTGCTCGGCCCACCGCACCGCGTCAAGCCCGGTGGGGATGCGTCCCCCGGCCACGTGGACCTCCCAGCCATGGAGGCCCTGGCGGGCGTCAATGGCCAGCACCACCGCCTGTGAACCAAAGTGATCGGAAAGTTCTTGGATGAGTTCGGGCCGCCTCACCGCCGCCGAGTTCACCGAGACCTTGTCGGCCCCCGCCAGCAAAAGCCCACGGGCGTCCTCCAGGCTCCGCACCCCGCCCCCCACCGTGAGCGGGATGAACACCTGTTCCGCCACCTGCGAAACCACATCGAGCAGGATTTTCCGCTCCTCATGGGTGGCGGTGATGTCGAGAAACACCAGCTCGTCGGCCCCGGCGCGGTCGTAAGCCCGGGCGGCTTCCACCGGGTCCCCGGCATCCCGCAGGTTTACGAAATTGATCCCCTTGACCACCCGTCCAGCGTGGACGTCCAGGCAGGGGATGACGCGTTTGGCCAGCATGGATAGAGTATAGCCCCTGGCCGTTCGGCCTGGAGGGTTTGCGCATCAACGCTCGAGCAAACTCAGCACCTCGACGTGATGGGTGAAGGGGTAGAAGTCATAGGGCCGGGCAAAGGTCAGCCGGTAACCGGCCTGGGTCAGCCGGCCCACGTCCCTGGCCCAGGTCACGGGGTCACAGGAGATGTACAGCACCCGTTGGGGGTGGGCTTGCCCGATCGCCTGTAGGACCTCCGCCGCTAGCCCCGACCGGGGGGGATCCACCGCGACCAGCTCGGCAGGGGTGAACTGGCCAAGCTCCCTCGAGTCCCCCCGGTGAAAGCGCAGGTGGCTGGCCCCCAGGCGCTTGCGGTCGGCCTCGCCGCGCCACACGGCATCCTTGCTGATCTCCACGGCGATCACCTGGCGGAACTGCGGGGCCAGGTGAAGCCCCAGCACCCCGCTCCCGGCGTATAGCTCGACGGCCCGCCCCCCGCCCCCGGCAATCTCGGCGGCTTCACGGTACAAGAGTCCGGCGGCTTTGGGGTTGACCTGGGCGAAGCTCGGGAGGCTCACCGTGGAGAGCACGCCGCCGAAGTCTTCGAGCAGGCTGGTGGCTCCGGCCAGATGCTCCACCCGCCCCCGAAAGCGCCCCTTGGGGCTGGCCTCGGCCCAGACGGCCCCGGCCAGGCCCTCTTGCACCAGGATCTGGGCGGTGCGCCGGAAGAACCGGGCCGCCCCGCCGGTGAAGCCCACCAGGGTCTGCCCTTGGTAGAGGCTTCCGCGCAGCACCACCTCGTCGAGGCTCGAGAGCGGCCAGTGCGAGAGCAGCCGGAAGGCTTCCTGGAGGGGTGGGGCGATCAGGGGGTCCTGCTCAATCCTCACCAGATGGTGGCTGTCGGGTTTGCGGTAGGCCAGTCCACCGCAGGGGTGCAGCGCATACTGCGCGGCGGTTCGGTATTCAAGGGCATGGGGCGAGGCTTGGATGGGAGAGAGGGCGAACTCGAGCTTGGCGGTACGCGCCAGGGCCTCTTGCACCAAACCCTGTTTGATGGGCAGTTGGGCTGGGTAATGCAGGGGGAGGTCGGCGCTCGGGGGGAGCGGATGGGGGTAGCGTTCGGGGTGGGGCTTTAGGATCTCCAACACCCGGCCCTCGAGGTGATTTTTGCGCGGGCGGAGCTCCACCCGCACGGCCTCGCCGGGCATGGCTCCCCGCACCAGCGCGGTTCCTTGGGGGGTGCGGGCTAGGCCCAGACCCCCCGGCACCAGTTTTTCGATGGTCAGCACCACACCCCTCACTCTACGGGAACCCCGCGGTTGCAGCGGGAGAGCAAGTATAGTAAATTGCCCCGAGAAAACCCCAGACCAAGGGGTTGGGGGGAAGTCACCACCCCGGCTTTTGGAGGAGGTCAACGTGAAGAGAATCCTAATCATGATGGGGGCGCTCACCCTGGCGGCCTCCGCGCTGGCCCAGGAGTTCGTGACCATCGGCTCTGGCTCCACCACCGGGGTATACTTCCCGGTCGCTACCGGCATCGCCAAGCTGATCAACGACGCCAATGCGGGCATCCGGGCCAACGCCCGCTCCACCGGTGGGAGCGTGTTCAACATCAACGCCATCGCCTCCGGCGAGCTGCAGATGGGCCTTTCCCAGAACGATATCGCCTATTACGCCTATAACGGCAGCAGCATCCCGGCCTTCGAGGGCAAGCCGATCAAGTCCATCCGCTCGATCGCGGTGCTCTACCCCGAGGTGGTGCACATCGTGGCCCGGGCCGAGGCCAAGATCGACTCGGTAGCCGATCTCAAGGGCAAGCGGGTGGTGGTGGGCGACGTGGGCTCGGGCACCGAGCAGAACGCGCGCCAGATCCTCGAGGCCTACAACCTGACCTTCAACGACTTAGGCCAGACCATCCGGGTGGGGGCTTCGCAAGGCATCTCACTGCTCCAAGACGGGCGGGCCGACGCCTTGTTCTACACCGTGGGCCTGGGGGCTTCGGCCATCCAGCAGCTGGCCCTCACCACCCGCATCAACCTGGTCACGGTGGATCCGGCCAAGCTCCGGGCCCTGGGGCAGAAGTACCCCTTCTACGCTAACTTCATCATCCCCAGTGGGGTCTACCGCGGCGTGGAGGTCTCCACCCCCACCGTGGCGGTGCTCTCGATGTGGCTGGCCTCCGATGGGCTCAGCGCGGACAGCGTGTACAAGATCATGAAGGCCACCTTCGATAACCTCGCCGAGTTCAAGAAGATCCACCCCAACCTCGAGCGCTACTTCGACCTGAAGAAGGCGGTGCGCAACCTCCCGGTTCCCCTGCACCCCGGCGCCGAGCGGTACTGGAAGGAAAAGGGCGTGATCAAGTAGGCCTTAGGGCACTCCAGCAGGCCCCCTGGGTGGGGCCGATCTTTTTGTAGGGATATATTTTAGGATGTACGCCACAACCTTAAGGCAAGTGCCTGAGGAGGTAGGAATGGCCGAGGATAATCGCGCCTTGGAGATCGTAGAAGAGTCCGAGCTGGGGGGGCGTAAGCCCAAGGACTGGAGCCGTTGGCTGATCTTCGCCGTGGCCGTTGCCTGGAGTGTGTTCCAGTTGTGGGCCACCTGGACCGCAACCCTGGACCCCCTCAAGTTGCGGGCCATTCACCTGGCCTTCGCCCTGGCCTTGGCCTTTTTGGTCTATCCCTTTTCCAAGCGGAGCCCCAGGGACCGGGTCCCTTGGGCCGACTGGCTGTTGGCGGGCTTGGGGGCGGTGGGGGCGCTTTATGTGGTGGTGGAGTACTACGGCATCACCCAGCTCCGGGGGGGGGTGCCGAACCAGCTCGACAGCATCATGGCCACCCTGACCATCCTGGTCTTGCTGGTAGCGAGCTGGCGGGTGCTGGGCAAGGCCTTGCCGATCATCGCCGCGGTCTTCCTGCTCTATGCCCTCACCGGCCCGCGGGGGACCTTCCACTTCAGCCTACCCTCTTTTTTACAGCTTCATGCCGGGTTTACCTGGCCGCAGGCGGTGGGCCAGCTCTACCTCACCACCGAGGGATTGTGGGGTACGCCCATCGGGGTCTCGGCCACCTTTGTGTTTTTGTTTGTGCTCTTTGGAGCGCTGCTGGATAAAGCCGGGGCCGGGCAGTTCCTCATCCAGATCGCCTACAGCCTGTTGGGAACCTTCCGCGGCGGCCCGGCCAAGGCCGCGGTGGTGGCCTCGGGGTTGCACGGGATGGTCTCGGGTTCTTCGGTCTCCAACGTGGTCACGGTGGGTACGCTCACCATCCCGCTGATGAAGCGGGTGGGCTACCCAGCCGAGACCGCTGGGGCCATCGAGGTAGCGGGGGGTTCCAACGGGCAGCTCATGCCCCCGGTGATGGGGGCGGCGGCCTTTATCATGGCCGAATACCTCTCCATTCCCTACAGCCAGCTCATCGTTTATGCCGCTGTGCCCGCGGTGTTGGCCTACGCCACGCTTTTTGTGGTGGTGCACCTGGAGGCCTTGCGGCTGGGGCTCAAGGGGGTGCCGCGTTCGGAGTTGCCCGCTGTGGGGCCTATTCTGCGGGGCGGTTTCCATTACCTGATCCCCCTGGCTTACCTGATCTACAGCCTGGTGGTGGTCCACATGACCCCCGAGCGGGCCGCTTTTAACACGGTGATGTTGATCGGCCTGTTGATCCTCTTGCAGGAGCTCTGGCGTGGGGTGCGCTCGGGTCAGGGCCCTGTAGCGGGGCTGCGCCGCGGTGGTGGTCTGATCCTGGAGGGGCTCGAGGCCGCCGGGCGGGGCATGGTGGGGATCGCCTTGGCCACGGCCAGCGCCGGGATCATCGTGGGTGTGGTGACCATCACCGGGATCGGCTTCGGCCTCTCCGACATCGTGCAGGCCCTGTCGGGGGGCAACATCATCGCGGTTTTGCTGCTCACCCAGATCATCTGTCTGATCCTGGGGATGGGGCTCCCCACCACCGCCAACTACATCGTCATGGCCAGCCTGGTGGTGCCGGTGGTGCTCAACCTGGCCGGAAAGACCGGGCTCCAGGTCCCCCCGGTGGCGGCTCACCTCTTCGTCTTCTACTTCGGTATCATGGCCGACTCCACCCCGCCGGTGGCCTTGGCGGCCTACGCGGCGAGCGCCATCGCCAAGTCGGATTTCTGGCGCACCGGGGTGCAGGGCTTCGTCTACGAGATGCGCACGGCATTCCTGGCCTACATGTTCTTCTTCAACCCCAAGCTCCTGCTCATCGGGGTGAACGGTTTCGCCGACGGGCTCGAGGTGGTGATCTCCGGCTTTTTGGGCATGGTGGCTTTTGCCTCGGGGGTGATGGGCTACTTGCACCGGCCGCTCAATCCCCTGCAGCGGCTGTTGTTGCTGGCCGCGGCGGTATCGCTGGTGACGCCGGGCATCCAAAGCGACCTGGTCGGGGCTGGGCTACTCCTGCTGGTCTACGTTTGGCAGCGGGCGGCCTCGGCTCGAACTCAGCCCCGACAAGGCCCTAACCCCTAACGCGGATGCGCCGAGTCCGCGCGCTTTATGATCTCAAAGCCGACCCGGCCGAGCGCCGCTCGGCGCTGCTATGGCTGTACGCCTTGGCCCCCCTGCCGAACCTCCTGATCGCGGGGGTGGTGTTGGCGGTGGCTCCCGGAGAACTCCAGGTCCCCGGCGGGGTCGGGGGGGTGTTCCTGGGGATGGCCCTGGTGGCCCATGCCGGAATCCGGCGGATGGTTCGGGGCCTCGACCCCCGGCGGCCCGGTCACCTGGTGACCCGGGGGCTGCTCGAGGCCGCCTCCCTGGGCAACTTCCTGCTCCTTTCGGCGCTGGCGGCAGTTTTCGGGCTGGGGGTGTGGAGTTTCGCGCTGCTCGGGCTGGGACTGGGGCTGTATGCGGTGGCTTTAGGGCAGGCTTTGGAGGCTGTGGGGGTTTGATCGTTCAGGGGTTAGCGATAAGCGATAGGCCAAAAGCTTAGAGCTTATCGCCTTCGCGTCGGGCGTAGGAATTTAAGATCCCTGAAGACCGCTTATAGGCTGAACTTGACGAGACAGGTCTTGGGCGAAATCCTTGGGCCGCTTTCGGATCCTTTGTTAGCGCGCGCTGCGCCGTAGCCAGCCTGGCCACCAGCGTCGCGGGGAGGGGGTAGATCCTTGCAGGAGTGCGCGGAGGGCGGGCAGGGCCGCTTCGATGCGCTCTTGGCCCAGCTGGTAGATGTACTCGGCCTGGCTGGCGTCGAAGGTCTCGATGGCCTGCGGAGGGTCCAGCCGGATCACCAGGTCGGCTTTGTCCAGCGCAAGCTGCAGCAGGCGGCGGCGGGAGGCTTCCCCGGCTTGCAGGGCGGCCTCGAGGGCGGTTTTGGGCTCTGTGGGGGGATAGGGGTTGGAGATGTCCACGGCCAGCACCGGCCCCGGCGCGAGCGAGCGGGCCACCGTGACCGGGACCTTCTCGGCCACGTCCCCATCGACCAGGAGTCGCCCGTCCCAGACCACCGGGGGGAAGACACTGGGAATGGCGCTGCTGGCTTTGAGGGCTTCTGAGACCAAGCCTTCGCGCAGCGCCACCGCCTCGCCGGTGCGCAGGTCGGCGGCCACTAGGGCCAGGGGGATGGGGCTCTGCTCAAGCCGCCGCTGGCCAAAAAGCCGGGCGTACCCACCGCGCAGCCCCGTCCCCTCGGAGAGGTAGGGTTTGCGTAGAAACGCCACCAGTCGGGCCATCTGCCGCAGGGTTCCGGTCTGGACAAGCCGTTCCACATCGGGGTCGTAGAGGGTCTGCACCACCAGGTTGGGGTCGAGCGGAAGGTCGAAGGCGTACATCGCCGAGGCCAGGGCCCCTGCCGAACTCCCGGCCAGGGCCCGGATGGGAAGGCCCTCGCGGCGGAGGGTCTCGAGGATGGCCAGGTGGGCGATGCCGCGGATGCCCCCGCCCCCTAAAGCCACCACCAGACCCATGCTCCCACTGTATCAGCCAGGCTCGGGTTGCTTCCAGTACACAACTCGCCCCGACCGGGGTAACCTAGGCTCATGCGGTGGGCTCACGTACCGGGAGTTTTAGGGCAGATCGTCCGGCGTCGGTGGGAGGAGGTGGCTCCCCTGGTCGGCTCGCCGCTGCCCGAAGCCCCTGCGGTTCCATCCTTCAGCGGGGCTCTGGCTCAACCGGGGCTTTCCCTGATCGCCGAGGTCAAACGCAAAAGCCCATCGCAGGGCGATATCGCTAGGCTCGAGCCGGCCCAGGTCGCCCGCCAGTACGCCGAGGGCGGGGCCCGGGCCATCAGCGTGCTGACCGAGCCCCACTACTTCGCCGGTTCCGACCAGGACTTACGGGCGGTGCGAGGGGCGGTGGACTTGCCCATCCTGCGCAAGGACTTCACCGTGCACCCCTACCAGCTCGCCGAAGCCCGTAGCCTGGGGGCTGCGGCGGCCTTGCTCATCGTGGCGGTACTGCGGGAAGAGACCCCCCGCTTCCTCGAGGCCGCCCACCAGGCCGGGATCGAAGCGCTGGTGGAGGTCCACGACGAGGCCGAACTGGAAATCGCCCTGGCGGCGGGGGCCAAGCTTTTGGGCATCAACAACCGCGATCTCACCACGCTCGAGGTCAACCTCGAGACCGCCCCCCGCCTGGGCCGTCTGGCCCGGCAGCGCGGGTACTCCGGTCTTCTGGTGGCGGAGTCCGGGTATAGCCGCCCCGAGGAGCTCACCGCCCTCGGCGGGCTCTTCGATGCGGTGTTGGTCGGCACCAGCCTGGCCCGTAGCGGCGGGTGGCGCCAGGCCGCCCAAGCCCTGATGCGGGGATGACAGGGAAGGCGCTACGTTGGGTGGATCGCGGCTAGCGTCGGTTCCCGCTACCTCGGCACCTGCACCCGTGAACCCGCCTTATGAAGCCCTACCTCAGCCTGCTCGGCCTGCCGACCCTCACCACCTGGGGGAAGGCCACCGAGCTGCCCCAGCGCAAGGCGGTGGCCCTGGCCGCTTACCTGGCCGTTCGGGGGGAGCCGGTGGAGCGCTCGGCCTTGGCCGGGCTCCTGTGGGAGGGGGACGAGGCGACGGCCCGGCGGAACTTGCGGCAAGAGCTCTTCCGGCTCAAGGGCTCGGCCCTCGAGCTCCTGTTCGAGCAGACCCCCCGGTCCCTGGCGCTGGCTGATGTAGATACCGACCTCGAGGCTTTCCTGGGCCATCTGGCCCGCGGGGAGTGGGCCCAGGCGGCCGGGCTGTGGCGGGGAGGGTTCTTGCAGGGGTTCGAGGTGCGGGGCGCTGAGGCTTTTCTGGACTGGCTCTTGCCCGAGCAGGAGCGCTGGCGGAGCCTCTACCGCGAGGCTATGCTGGGCTGGGCCAGGAGCCGCGAGGCCGCCGGGGCCTACCGCGAGGCGCTGGAGATCTATCAGCGGATGCTGGAGGCGGACCCCTACCAAGAGCAAGAGCAGCAGGCGGTGATGCGGCTTTACGCCCGGTTGGGCGAGACCCCGGCGGCGGTGCGGCAGTACCAGGGTTACCGCGAGGTGCTGCGCCGGGAGTTCGGGGTGGAACCCTCCCCCCAGACCCAGGCCCTCTACCGCCGGTTGCGCCAGGGCAGACCACTGGTCGCGGCGGGTTCGCCGCTGCCCCAAGAGCTGGGGGAGCCACCGCTGGTAGGCCGAACCGAGGACTGGGTGTGGCTCGAGGCCAACCTGCGCCCGGGGGTGCTGCTCCTGGTGACGGGCGGGCCGGGGGTGGGCAAGAGCCACCTGGTCCAGGAGTTCGTCCGGCGGCGGGGCCGGACGCTCACCGTGCGGCAGCGCGAGAGCGGCCGGGAGCTGGGCTTTGGCGGTTTGGTTGAGGCCCTGCGGGCCGCGCTCGAGCGGGGCTGGAGCGCGGCGGGGCTGGAAGCTGTCTGGCGCGACGAGCTGGCCTGGCTGGTCCCCGAGCTAGGCAGCCAGTCCTCAGGCCAACGCCCGGCCAAGATCGGGGCTTTCCGCGCGGCCAAGTCCCGCCTCTTCGAAGCTTTGGCCCGCTTCGTGCAGGACTCGGTGGGGCCGGGCGGCATCCTGCTGTGGGAGGATCTGCACTGGGCCGACGAGTCCAGCCTGGAGTTCTTGCCCTACCTGGTGCGGCGCTCGGGGAGCTTGGGGTTTGGGGTGCTGGCCACCGCCCGCCCCGAGGAGGAAGGGCCGCACCAGCTGCGGGCGGTCCTGCAGGAACTGGGGTCTGAGGGGGTGGTGAGGATCCGTTCCTTGCGTAACCTCGAGGCCGCCGAGGTGCTCGAGCTGATCCGCCGGATCTCTGGCCAGGCATCGGGGGGGAGCCTCTTCTCCGAGCGGCTTCACCAGAGCACCGGGGGGAACCCTTTCTTCCTCCTCGAGACCTTGCGCTTTTTGTTCGAGCAGGGGCTATTGCGGGTGGAGGAGGGCGGCTGGCACACCCCTTACGACGCGTTCACTGCCGACTACCGGGAGCTCCCGGTCCCGCCTAGCGTGCAGGGGGCCGTGCTGAGCCGCTTCCAGCGCCTGGGCGACGAAAAGGCCCTACGGATCGCTCAGGCTCTGGCCCTGGCCGACCAGCCGCTGGACCTCGAGGCGCTGCAGGATCTGCTGGCGGATGACGCGCTGCTGGGGGCGCTGGACCATTTGGTGAGGGCTGGGCTGGTCCGCGCCGGGTCGGATTCGGGCTTCAGCCTGGGCCACGAGCTTTCCCGCCAGGCCATCCTGGCCGCGATGCCCGAGACCACCCGGATGGGCTTTCACGCCCGCTTCGCCGAGCTGTTGCAGGCCTTTGGGGCGCCCCCCGAGCGCCTGGCTCCCCACCTGCGGGGGGCGGGCCGCCCCCGCGAGGCCGCGCGGGCCTATCTCCAGGCGGCCCGCACGGCCCGTGATGGCCCGCTGGCGGCCCAGGCCCTCGGCTACTATGCCCAAGCCCGGAGCCTGCTCGAGCCTAACCTCAGCCCCTCCGAACTCTTCGCCCTGCTGGCCGAGATCGCCGAGCTCAAGCTGACCCTGGGGGAGAACCCCCGGCGCGAGGTACACCAGATGAACCTGCTGGCGGCCGAGCTGGGCCCGGCCGAGCAGTACCGGCTGCGCCTTTTGGAGGCCAACGCCGCGGTGCTGACCGGGGTTGTGGAGGAGGGCATCGCCTCGGCCCGGCAGGCCCTCGAGCTGGCCCAGACCCCGCTCGAGCGGGGCCGGGTGCTGTTCCGGCTGGCCTGGCTGGAGTACCGGGGCGGCGACCCCGACGCCCAGCTCGAGCCCCTGGAGCAGGCCATCCAGGCCTTCCACCAGGCCGGGGAGCGGAGCCTGGAGGCCCAGGCCGTGCGCAACCTCTCCGGGTACTGGCTGCGGCTGGGCCAGATTGAGGCCTTCGAAGCCGCCTACGGCGAGGCTTTGCGGCTGGCCCAGGCCGTCCAGGACCGTTATCTGCTGCGCCGCCTGGTGGCCGACCGGGCCAATGTGGACTGGGTGATGGGGCGTTACGGCCAGAGCCTGGCCGCGGGTGAGCGCCTGCTGACCGAGGCCCGCCAAGCCGGCGACCTCTGGGCGGTGTGGGACGCCTTGCAGGTGCAGGCCTTGAACGCCAGCGTGTTGGGGTTGGATGAGGGGCTCGAGCTAACCCTTCAGAATGCCCTCAAAGAGGCTGAGGCGGCGGGGGCCTGGCGCGACCGGGCGGTGCTGCGCAGCGACCTGGGGACTGGCCTGATGGCCATCAACCGCCTGAGCGAGGCCAGGGAACACCTCTCCATCGCTCTGCGCGAGTTGCAAGAGCTCGGCGAGCGAGCCCGCCTGGGGCACACCCTGTTTGCCCTGGGCTGGACCTTGCTCGACCTGGGCCAGCCCGAGTTGGCCGAGGCCTACCTGAGCGAGTCCGCCGACCTGTGGGGGGAGCGCAAGGAGCGGCGTCACCGGGCCCGCTCGCTGGCGGCGTTGGCCTTAGCCCGTCTTCGCTACGGAGACCGGGCTAAAGCCTGCGAGGTCGCCCAGGAGGCCATGCGCTACCTCGAGGGGTGGGCCCGGGGGCTTTTCGATCTGCCGCTGGTGCTCTACGCCTACGCCCGCGCTCTGGGCGAGCGCGAGGGGGGTCCGTACCTGGTCCGTAGCCAGCAGGCCATACGCGAGCTGGCGGCGGCGCTCGAGCCCTCCTTGCAAAGACGCCTCCTGGCCAACCGCTTCGTGGTGCACGCCCTGAGCAAGTCCGATAACTCGTAACGGGGATTTAACGCCCCCCCTGCTAACCTCCTCCTAGCCCAAACGGCGGGCTACCGGAGGTGCCATGAAACATATCCGATCGATCGCTCTCTTTGCGCTCTTGGGGGTACTGGCCGCTTGCGGGGGCGGTGGAGGGGCGCCCACCCTCTCCGTCTCGGGTAAGACAATCGTCAACCGGTGAGCGGGGTTCCGGTCGTGATCAGTGGGCGCCCCTCGGTGATTACGGCCGCGGATGGAACCTTTAGCGTCGCCGGGGTCACTGCTCCTTACGATGCCACCGTGGTCAACGCTACGACCAAACAGTCCATCGTCTATAAAGGGCTCACCCGGACTGATCCGACCTTGCTGTTTTTAGGTTCGGCCCCCGGCACCCCCCGGAGTGCTACCCTGAGTGGGACCATCTCCGGTGGGGCTTTTACCCCCAACCAGCCTGCTGACCATATCACCGGGGTTGTCTTCGGTTCGGCTGAAGCGAGCGGATCCCGGACCCTCTCGGGCGCGGTGAGCGGAGCCTATGACCTGGGCACCGTATCTTGGTTCGGCCCCGCCACCACCACCGGCACCATCCATGCCTTGCAGTGGCAAAGGGATGCGGCTGGGCTACCCACCAGCTACAAAGGGTACGGAGCCAAAACCGGGGTAGCCCTTTCGGACGGGGGCACTTTCACCGGACAGGACGTGACCCTGACCAGCGTAGCCGGGGCGAACCTATCCGGCAGCGTAAGCGTACCGAGCGGTTATACCTTATTGGACAAATCACTAACGGTGTCTTTCGGGCCAAACGCCAATATAGGGGTACTCGCGGATGGCACGGCCACCAATAACTTTAGTTACGTCACGCCCAACCTGAGCGGGATCCGGGTGGTGCTGAGTGCCATCGCCACTGCCTCTACCGGGGTGGCCCTCAGCTTCAAGACCGGGCTTGCTCCTAATGCCAGCGGGGTGAGTTTGAGCGTACCCGCCGCCCCCGAACTTGGCTTACCGGCCGACGCGGCTACCAACATTACGCCCAGCATTGACTTTAGTTGGTCGGCCTCCAGCGGGAGCGTGTACCTGGTTGGGTTCTATGGCCCCGCCGGTCAACCCAGCTATTATGTGGTCACCGCCGCCAACACCACCCGGATCCCCGACCTGGGTTCGCTCGGTCTAGCCTTACCGGCTGCCACCGGCCCTCTCGCCCTTCGCCAGCACAGACGCCGCGGCAGGGCCGGAAGGGTTCTGGGCGGGCCTTATTGGTGTGCCCACGAGCGACCGGAGCGACCGGAGTATTGCCCTGACCAACCTCAGGACCTTCACCACTGCTCCTTAGGCCTAGAAGCGCTCGGCCACCTTGTCCCAGTTGATCACGTTCCAGATCGCCGCCAGATATTCGGGGCGGCGGTTCTGGTACTTGAGGTAGTAGGCGTGCTCCCACACGTCGATGCCCAAGAGCGGGGTGTCGCCCTCCATCAGCGGGGAGTCCTGGTTGGCGGTGCTGTAGACCTTGAGCCCGCCGTCCTTGCCCTTGACCAGCCAGGCCCAGCCCGAGCCGAAGCGGGTGGCCCCGGCCTGGGTCATCTGCTTCTTGAACTCCTCGAAGGAGCCGAAGGTGGAATGGATGGCCTCGGCGAGCCGGCCGCTGGGCTCCTTGGCCCCGCCGGGGGTGAGGATCTCCCAGAACAGGGTGTGGTTGTGGTGGCCGCCGCCGTTGTTGCGCACCGCGGTGCGGATGTCTTCGGGCACCTCGCCGATCCGGCGTAGCAGGTCCTCTAGCTCCCAGCCCTGGAGTTCGGGGTGCTTCTCCAGTGCGGCGTTGAGGTTGTTCACGTAAGCCACGTGGTGACCCTGGTAGTGCACCTCCATGGTTTTGGTGTCGATGTGGGGCTCGAGGGCGTCCGCTGCATAAGGGCGTTGGGGCACCTGGAAGGGATAGGCCATAACAACAACCTCCTTTGCTCCTGTTGATTCTATTGACCCCGGGGGGGAAGGCTTGGGTACCGGATCACGTTTCGGCGCTGGGGCGGGTCATCTCCAGCGGGTTCACCCAGCGGTCGAACTCCTCTTCGGTGAGGTAGCCCAGGGCCAGCGCAGCCTCCTTGAGGCTGGTGCCCTCCTTGTGGGCCTTCTTGGCGATCTGAGCGGCCTTGTCGTAGCCGATGTGGCGGTTGAGCGCGGTTACGAGCATCAGGTTCTTCTCCAGGTGCTCCCGGATGCGGGGGAGGTTGGGCTCGAGGCCCACCGCGCAGTGGTCGTTGAAGGCGCCGCAGGCGTCGCCCAGAAGCCCGATGCTGGTGAGCACGTTATAGACCATCACCGGCTTGTAGACGTTGAGCTGGAAGTTGCCCTGGCTGCCGGCGAAGGCCACCGCCGCGTCGTTGCCGAAGACCTGCACGCAGACCATGGTCAGGGCCTCGGACTGGGTGGGGTTGACCTTGCCCGGCATGATGCTGCTGCCCGGCTCGTTCTCGGGGATGGTGATCTCCCCGATCCCGCCCCGCGGCCCCGAGGCCAGCCAGCGCACGTCGTTGGCCATCTTGAAGAGGGCTCCGGCCAGGGTGCGCAGCGCGGCGCTGGTGGTCACCAGGGCGTCGTGAGCGGCCAGCGCGGCGAACTTGTTCTTGGCCGAGACAAAGGGAAAGCCGGTCTCCTTGGCGATGTAGGCGGCGCAGAGGTCGCCAAACTGGGGATGGGCGTTGAGGCCGGTGCCCACTGCCGTACCGCCGATGGCCAGCTCGTAGAGGCCCTGCTCGGCGTGGCGGACCTGCTCGAGGCCGTAGTCGATCTGCGCGACCCAGCTCCCGATCTCCTGGCCCAGCGTGATGGGCGTGGCGTCTTGCAGGTGGGTGCGGCCCACCTTGACCACGTCCCCGTAGGCCTCGGCCTTGGCGGCCAGGGTGTCGCGCAGCCTCTTCACGTTGGGGTAGAGCTGGCGGTGCAGCTCCTCCACCACGGCGATGTGCATGGCGGTGGGGAAGGTGTCGTTGGAGCTCTGTCCCCGGTTGACGTGGTCGTTGGGGTGGATGGGGTCTTTGGAGCCCAGCACCCCGCCGGCCAGCTGGATGGCCCGGTTGGCGATCACCTCGTTGGCGTTCATGTTGCTCTGGGTGCCCGAACCGGTCTGGAAGACCACCAGCGGAAAGTGCTGGTCGAGCTTCCCGGCGATCACCTCGTCGGCGGCCCGCACGATGAGCTCGGCCTTGTCGCGGGGCAGCTCGCCGAGCTCGGCGTTGGCCAAGGCCGCCGCCTTTTTGAGGATGCCCAGGGCGCGGATTATGCTGCGGGGCATTTTGAAGCGCTCGGTGCCGATGGGGAAGTTCTGGATGCTGCGCTGGGTCTGGGCTCCCCACAAAGCCGTGTCGGGTACTTCGATGGAGCCCATGGTGTCCTTCTCGATGCGGTAGCTCATGCCTCCTCCCGCCATGATTCTATCGTGCTCGCTGGGGGTCGGCCGGGGTCTTGCGTAAGGCCGTCCACCCTCGAGCCCCCCCACCTTGGGTTAGCATAGGGCCGATGTATGACCTGGCGATCATCGGCGCGGGCCCGGTAGGGCTCGCTGCCGCCATCGAGGCCAAGCGGCACGGGCTAAAGGCCGTGGTGCTGGAAAAGGGCACCCTGCTCGAGACCATCTACCGCTGGCCGCGCGAGACGGTGTTCTTCTCCGAGGCCAAGAACCTCGAGATCGGCGGGCACCCCTTTCCCTCGCTCTCCCCCAAGCCCACCCGCCGCGAGGCCCTGGCCTACTACCGCCGGGTGGCCGAGGTGGAGGGGCTCGAGGTCTGGACCTACACCGAGGTGACCGATCTGGCCGGTCAGGAAGGGGGCTTCACCGTCCGCTACCGCAGCCGCGAGGGCGAGGGCAAGCTCCAAGCCCGGTTCGTCCTGGTGGCGACCGGCTACTACGGCAACCCCAACCGGCTGGGGGTGCCCGGGGAAGACCTGCCCCACGTCCGCTACGGGATCGAGGAGACCCTGCCTTACTGGAACCGGGAGGTAGCGGTTCTGGGCGGGTCGAACAGCGCGGTCGAGACCGCCCTCGAGCTCTACCGGGGCGGGGCCCGGGTCAGCGTCATCCACCGCGACCCGGAGATTCGCCCCGGCGTCAAGTACTGGCTCAAGCCCGACTTCGAGAACCGGGTCAAGGAGGGTGCGATCCGGCTCATCCTGAACGCGGAGGTGCGGGAGATTACCCCAAGCGCGGTGATCGTCGAGCGGCAAAGCCAGGAGCGCTCGACCTTGCCCGCCGACTTTGTGATCGTGCTGATCGGCTACCGGGCGGTGGACCGGCTCTTGCGCCAAGCCGGAGCCCGGTTCGGCGGGGAGGAGGACGCCCCGCTGCTCTCCGAAGCCTTCGAGACCTCCATCCCCGGCTTGTTCGTGGCCGGGAGTGCGGGGTTCGGCCACGACACCCGCACGGTCTTCATCGAAAACGGGCGCGAGCACGCCAAGGTGGCCGTCGCGGAGATCGCCCGCCGGGCGCAGGTGGTCCGCCGATGAACCCCCAGGACCTGATCCGTGCACTGGGCCTCCAGCCCCACCCCGAAGGCGGCCATTACGCCCAGACCTTCAAATCCCCCACCCTTCTGAACACTCCGCAGGGGCTGCGGGCGGCCTCCACCGCGATCTACTTTTTGCTCGAGGCCGGGGACTTCTCCGCCTGGCACCGGGTCCGCTCGGATGAAGCATGGCATTTTTATGCAGGGGAGGGGCTCGAGCTGCACCTCCTGACCGACCGGGGCGAGTACAGCAAAGTTCGCCTGGGCCCCCATGTCTTGCAGGGGGAGCAGCCCCAGGCGGTGGTCCCGGCGGGGGTCTGGCAGGCCGCCCGCCCGGTGGGGGCTTATGCCCTGGTTGGCTGCACGGTGGCCCCTGGATTCGACTTCGCGGATTTCGAACTCCCGACCCAAGAAGACCTGCAGCGGCGTTTTCCCCGGCACGCCCAGCTCATCCAAGACCTCACCCGGTGAGCTTCGGGATGGGCCCCTAGGGCAAGGAGCATTACATGTCTGAGCCCGGTCATGTAATACCTGCTTGACACGGTATACCAAGCCCGGGTAGACTTCGCCATAAGGTGATTCGAGCCTACTCCAGCACGATTAGCCTAGCCCTAGCCCTAGTAGTAGCGGCTACGGGGGGCTTGGTGCAGGGATAGGCGCGTAGAACACCATAAACCCCCCCGCCTGAGCGGGGGGTTTGAGTTTGGGGAGGCCACATGAACGGAGCGGCAGCAATTCTCAAGGCGCTGGAGCGACAGGGGGTGGAGATCATCTTCGGCCACCCCGGTGGGACCATCATGCCCACCTACGATGCGCTTTACGATTCACCCATCCGCCACATCCTGGTGCGGCACGAGCAGGGCGGGGTTCACGCGGCCACCGCCTACGCCCGGGCCAGCGGCAAGGTGGGGGTGGTGATGGCGACCAGTGGCCCTGGGGCGCTGAACTTGGTGACCGGCTTACAAGACGCCCTGATGGACTCCACGGCGGTGGTGGCGATCACCGGGAACGTCCCCCAGGCCCTCATCGGCACCGATGCCTTTCAGGAGGCCGACGTGGTGGGTATCACCCAGCCGGTCACCAAGCACAACGTGCAGATCCGCAATGTCAACGACATCCCCCGCATCATCGCGGAGGCTTTCTACATCGCCTCCACCGGGCGGCCGGGGCCGGTGCTGGTGGACGTGCCCAAGGACGTGCAGCAGGCGGCCTTCGAGGGCAGTTTCGAGGTGGAGATTGACCTGCCGGGCTATAAGCCCACCTACAAAGGGCACCCTCGGCAGATCGAGCGGGCCTTGGAGGCGCTCGAGATCGCCCAAAAGCCGGTGCTGATGGTAGGCGGCGGGGCCCAGCACGCCGCCTACGAGATCATCGAGTTCGCCGAGAAGACCGGCATCCCGGTGATCCCTACCCTGATGGGCCTGGGGGCTTTTCCCGGAACCCACCGGCAGTGCCTGGGGATGCCGGGGATGCACGGCTCGGTGGCGGCCAACCGGGCCATTCACAACGCGGACACCATCCTGGCCATCGGCCTGCGCTTTGACGACCGGGTCACCGGCAAGGTCTCGCGCTTCGCCCCCAACGCCCACACCATCATCCACGTGGACATCGACCCGGCCGAGATCGGCAAATTGGTCAATACCCACATCCCGGTGGTGGGCGACGCCAAGTGGGTGGCCGGTGAGCTGGCCAAGGCGGCCCGCCCGCTCAAGATCGCCCAGTGGTGGGAACAGGTGAACGACTGGAAAACCAAGCACCCCTTTGCCTGGAAGCCCAAGCCCCACCTACAAAGCCAGGAGGTGATCCAGGCCTTTTGGGAGGCCACCGGGGGCAAGGCCATCGTGACCAGCGGGGTGGGCCAGCACCAGATGTTCACCGCGCAGTTCTTCAAGTTCGACCGGCCCCGTTCGTGGATCAACTCCGGAGGGCTCGGCACCATGGGGGTGGGCCTGCCTTTCGCCATCGGCGCTTCGCTGGCCCGGCCCGGCGAGCTGGTCATTGACTTCGATGGGGACGGCTCTTTCCAGATGACCCTGCAGGAGCTGGCCACGGTCAAGAAGTACAACCTGCCGGTCAAGATCGTGATCCTGAACAACGGTTTTTTGGGCATGGTGCGGCAGTGGCAGGACCTCTTCCACGCCAGGCGCTACAGCGAGGTCTACCTGGCCGACTCCAACCCCGACTTCGCCCGTCTGGCTGAGGCCTATGGCATCAAGGGCCTCACCCTGACCGACCGGGGCAAGCTCTCGCAGACCGTGCGGGAGGTGCTCGAGCACGATGGCCCGGTGCTCTTGGAGGCCAGGGTCTACCACGAAGAGGGCGTCTTCCCCATGATCCCCTCGGGCGGGGCCGCCGAGGACATGATCATCGAGAACCCGCGGGAGACGGTAGAAGCGGGCCACTTGGGCTAGGATCGGAGAGGCGATATGCGACACCTGGTTTCCGTACTCGTGCAAGACCACCCTGGCGTGCTCCAGCGGATCACCGCCCTGATCGCCCGGCGGGGGTTCAACATCGACTCCTTGGCGGTGGGGCGCACCCACCAGGCCGGGCTCTCGCGCATCTCGCTGGTGGTGACGGGCGATGATCGGGTGGTCGAGCAGGTGGAGAAGCAGCTCAACCGCCTGATCGAGGTGCTCAAAGTGACCGACCACGTCGAGCCCCACGTCGAGCGCGAACTGGCTTTGGTCAAGGTTCACGTGGCCAACGTGGAGGAACGGCTCGAGATCAAGGACATCGCCGAGGCCTTCCGGGCCAGGATCGTGGACGTGGGCAAGAAAGCCCTGATCTTCGAGCTGACCGGGGATTCGCAGAAGGTCTCGACCTTCATCGAGGCCATGCGGCCCTACGGGCTCTTGGAGGTCATGCGCACCGGCGCGGTGGCCCTTTCCCGGGGCGAGAAAACCCTCAAAGTGCGAGAACGCAAAGAGGCCATCTAACAGGGGTGAAGCATGAAGATCTATTACGACAGCGATGCAGACTTGGGCTTTATCAAGGACAAGACCGTGGCCATCCTGGGATTCGGCTCGCAGGGGCACGCCCACGCCCTAAACCTGCGGGACTCGGGGATCGGGGTAGTGGTGGGGTTGCGCCCGGGCTCGAGGAACGAGGCCAAGGCCAAGGCGGCGGGGCTCGAGGTGCTGCCGGTCGCCGAGGCGGTGCGCAAGGCCGACGTGGTGATGGTGCTGCTCCCCGACGAGACCCAGGGCCAGGTCTACCGCCAGGAGGTCGAGCCCAACCTCAAGGAGGGGGCCGCGCTGGCCTTCGCCCACGGCTTCAACATCCACTTCGGCCAGATCAAGCCCCGCCCCGACCTCGACGTGTGGATGGTGGCCCCCAAAGGCCCCGGCCACCTGGTGCGCAGCGAGTACGAGAAGGGCTCGGGGGTGCCCTCGCTGGTGGCGATCTACCAGGACGCCTCCGGCTCGGCGCTGCCCACCGCGCTGGCCTACGCCAAGGCCAACGGCGGCACCCGCGCCGGGACCATCCAGACCACCTTCAAGGACGAGACCGAGACCGACCTCTTCGGCGAGCAGACCGTGCTGTGCGGGGGCCTGACCCAGCTCATCGCGGCGGGCTTCGAGACCTTGGTGGAGGCCGGATACCCGCCGGAGATGGCCTACTTCGAGTGCCTGCACGAGGTCAAGCTGATCGTGGACCTGATCTACGAGTCGGGCTTCGCCGGGATGCGCTACTCCATCTCCAACACCGCCGAGTACGGCGACTACACCCGCGGCCCGAGGGTGGTGGACCGCGAGGAGACCAAAGCCCGCATGCGCGAGGTGCTGCGCCAGATCCAGCAGGGCGAGTTCGCCCGGGAGTGGATGCTCGAGAACGTGGTCGGGCAGCCCACCTTGAACGCCAACCGCAACCACTGGAAAGAGCACCCCATCGAGCAGGTCGGGCCTAAGCTCAGGGCCATGATGCCCTTCCTGAAGTCTCGGTTCTCCAAGGAAGAGGTACCGCAAGGCCAGTAGCTCATGGCCGAACCCGGCCATGGGCAGTCCCCCATCGGCCATGGGCGGAAACCGGAGGTTTCCATGCAGCACATCCGAATCTTCGATACGACCCTCAGGGACGGGGAGCAGTCCCCTGGTGTAGCTCTGTCCGTGCAACAGAAGCTGGAGATCGCCCACGGCTTGGCCCGCTTGGGCGTGGACATCATCGAGGCCGGGTTCCCCATCACCTCGCCGGGGGATTTCGAGTGCGTGAACCGGATCGCCCGGGAGGTCAAAGGCCCGGTGATCTGTGCCCTGGCCCGCACCAACCGGGCCGACATCGAGCGGGCGGCGGAGGCCATCGCCCCGGCCGAGAAGCGGCGGATTCACGTCTTCACCAGCGCCAGCCGGGTGCACCTGGAGTACATGCTCAAAAAGACCCCCGAGGAGGTGCTCGAGCTTTCCGACGCCATGGTGCGCTACGCCAAGACCTTCACCGACGACGTGGAGTTCAGCGCCCAGGACGTGATGCGGGCGGACTTTGAGTTCGTCAAGCGGCTCTACCAGACCGCCATCGCCGCCGGGGCCACCACCATCAACATCCCCGACACCACCGGCTACGGGGTTCCGAACGAGTACGGCGCGGTGATCCGCCGCATCCGGGACGAGGTGGTGCGGGGGCGGGGGGTGCATATCTCGGTCCACTGCCACGACGATTTGGGCCTGGCCACGGCGAACTCCCTGGCCGGCGTGGAGAACGGGGCCACCCAGATCGAGTGCACCATCAACGGGATCGGGGAGCGGGCTGGGAACACCGCCTTGGAGGAGGTGGTGATGGCCCTTTACACCCGCCGCGACCACTACCAGGCCGAGACCCGGATCAACACCCGGGAGATCTACCGCATCAGCCGCATGGTCGAGCGCTACACCGGCATGGTGGTGCAGCCCAACAAGGCCATCGTAGGGGACAACGCCTTCGCCCACGAGTCGGGCATCCACCAGGACGGGGTGATCAAGAACAAGGAGACCTACGAGATCATGAACGCCGAGATGGTGGGGCGGCAGGCCGCGGTGCTGGTGTTGGGCAAGCACTCCGGGCGCAACGCTTTCCGCAAGGCCCTGAGCGACTTGGGCTACAACCTCCCTGAGGAGCAGGTGCAAAGCCTCTTTGGGCGCTTCAAGGAGATCGCCGATACCAAGGGGGCCCTCGAGACCGACGAGCTCAGGGCTTTGGTGGAGTCTGCATCGGTGGACACCCCCCAGCTATTCAGCATCGAGCAGCTTCAGTTCTTCTCCGGTTACGGAATGCTCCCCACCGCCACGCTGCGCCTGCAGACCCCTAAGGGCGTCGTCACCACCACCGCCATCGGGGACGGGCCGGTAGACGCGGTGTACAAGGCCATCTCGGAGGCCATCG
Organism: Meiothermus sp.; assembly: GCA_040290145.1. Taxonomy (GTDB): domain Bacteria; phylum Deinococcota; class Deinococci; order Deinococcales; family Thermaceae; genus Allomeiothermus. The sequence goes on from PSML01000022.1 coordinate 29,056, forward strand.
AGCTACAGCCCGAGCTCGAGCTGTACCGGGTGGAGGCCGTCACCGGCACCACCGAGGCGCTGGGCGAGGTCACGGTCAAGCTCAAGCTGGGCGAAGCGCTCGCCACCGGCCACGGGGTCTCGCCCGATATCATCGAGGCCTCGGCCCGGGCTTACCTGGATGCGCTCAACCGGTTGGTGGCTGGTCAGGCCGCTAAGCACCCGCCCTCGCTGGACGAGGTGCAGGCCAAGGGGGTCGCGTCGTAAATCGGGGTGGTAGGGGCCTATCGGGGTATGGGAGAGGCCTACTGCGCTCGAGGGCCGGGGCCTTGATGTGGGGGCAACGAGTGACCGTCCGCCCGGCCCGGCCCGAAGATGCCCCTGGGGTGGCCCGGGTCCACGTGGACTCCTGGCGCGAGACCTACGCGGGCATCGTGCCGGACGAATTTCTTGCCGGTCTATCCTACGAGCGGCGCGAACAGATGTGGAGGAGCGGGCTCGAGGGGCCCGGCTGGAAGGGCGGGCTGTTCGTGGCGGAAGACCCCGAACACCGGGTCGTGGGCTTCGTGGCCGGGGGCCCGCCGCAGGAGCCGGATGGGGAGTTTTCCTGCGAGCTGTGGGCCCTCTACCTCACTGCGGGCACACCAGGGAAGGGGGATCGGGGGGCAGCTCTTCCGGCGCTTGGTGGGGGAGATGGTCTCGAGGGGCCATTCCTCCATGCTGCTGTGGGTGCTGGCCGAGAACCCCACCACCGGTTTCTACGGGCGCATGGGCGGGGTGAGGGTGCGCGAGCGGGAGATCGAGGTGGGCGGGAAGAAACTGGTGGAATGGGCGTACGGCTGGCGCGACCTGGGGGGGAGTGAGGCGTGATCGAAATCCTGGACACCACACTGCGCGACGGCACCCAAGGCGAGGCCGTCAATCTTTCCTCGGACGACAAGGTGGCCATCGCCCGGCGGCTGGCCGCCTTCGGCGTGCCCCTCATCGAGGGCGGCTGGCCGGGGTCGAACCCCAAGGACGCGGAGTTCTTCGCCCGCATGAGGGGCGTGGACCTGGGCGCTACCCGGCTGGTGGCCTTCGGCTCGACCCGGCGTAAGGGGACAAAGCCCCAAGATGACCCCTCGGTGCAGGCCATGCTGGGGGCTCATACCCCGGTGGTCACGGTGGTGGCCAAGTCCTGGGACTTCCACGTGCGGGAGGCCCTGGAGGTGAGCCTGGAGGAGAACCTGCGCATGATCGAGGAGACCTACCGCTACCTGGTGAGCCAGGGCCGGCGGGTCATCCACGACGCCGAGCACTTCTTCGACGGCTTCAAGGCCAACCGGGGCTACGCCCTGGCCACCCTCGAGGCCGCGGTGCGGGGCGGGGCCGACACGCTGTGCCTGTGCGACACCAACGGCGGTAGCCTGCCGGAGGAGGTCGCCGAG
>PSML01000023.1:0-30325 GCA_040290145.1 Meiothermus sp.
CCCCCAGCCGGTCGTGCAGGTCGGGGGCCAGGTCCATCGGGTAGGCCCCCAGGTTGCGCACCAGCTCGCGCAGGCGCTCGAGGGCGGGGGGGCGGGTGGAGGGGGTGGGCGTGATGACCCAGACCGCGTTTTCCAACAGCCCGGCGTGGGCCGCCTCCACCCCCGCCTTCTCGCTGCCGGCCATGGGGTGGCTTCCGACAAAGTTGGGCAGCAGGGGCTCGAGGGCTTTTACGATGGGCCCTTTGACGCTGCCCACGTCGCTCCAGAGGCTATCGGGGCGAGCCAACGGGGCCACTTGCTGACCCAGGGCGGCCAGGGCCCCTACCGGGGCGGCCAGGATGCCCAGGTCGAGTTGGCCAATCCAGTCGCCCAGACGGTCGTGGGTGCGATCCACCACCCCTAAGGCCAAGGCGTCCTCGAGGGCCGAGGGGTCGGCGTCGTAGGCGTGGACTTCCTCGGCCAGAAAGCGCTCCCGCAGGCCCAACGCCACCGAGCCTCCCAATAGCCCGATGCCGAAGATGCCGACTTTGGAAAACACCGGCTTCATCACGGAGGCTCACCTTTGGGGCACGATGGCCAGGGTGCAACGGGAGATGCAGACCAGGCGGCCCTGCTCGTCCGTGACCTCGATGCCCCAGACCTGGGTGGTGCGGCCCTGGTGGAACGGGGTGGCGACCGCCTTCACCTTGCCGGACTGCATCGAGCGCAGGTGGTTGGCGTTGATCTCCAGCCCGAACGAGGTGTACCCCTCGGGAGCGGCCAGGTAGGCCCCGATGCTGGCTACGGTCTCGGCCAAGGCCACGCTGGCCCCGCCGTGCAGGAAGCCAAATGGCTGGTGTACCCTGGGGGTCACTTCCATCTCGGCTACCACCCGGTGGGGGCTGGCCTCGGTCACCCGGATCCCCAGGGTCTCGACCAGGGTTTCCTTGGCAAAGTTATGGAGGTCTATCTGCGGCACATGACGAGTTTACCGGAGGCGCTGGTTTGCTCAAAGCGGACACCACGGGTTCCTTGGCCCCCCCGCGGGGCTCAGTCCTCGATCTCGCCGGCATCCGGGTTGGTCTTCATCACCTCGCGCAGCACCGCGGTGGCATAGGCCCCCTTGGGCAGAAAAAAGCTGACCCAGATCCCCTCTGGGGCCTCGCTCACGGCCCACTCGCCGAGGGGAAAGCGGATCACCCGCCGGGCCCCTTTGCGGGCGGCAAACTGCTCCCGGCGTAGCCTGTAGCGCTCGAGGATCTGGTCCTCCAGCGCCCGGGCTTCCCCCTCGGCCTCGAAGTACCTCTTCCCGTACAAAGGCCCCATCGCGCTGATCTCGAGCCGCGCGGCCCGGGGGTTCTCGAGCTGGGGGTCTTCCACCAAAAACTCCCCGCCGGAGTCGTGCTTTTTGGCCACGTCGCCGCGCACTACCTGGGCATAGAGGCCGAGCCCCAGCCGCAGGGCCAGCCAGTCGTTGAAGAGCAGGCTTTGCAGGCTGGCGATGAGGAACTTCTTGAGCCAGGGAGCCCCCCGCCCTTTGCCCCGGGTCACCAGCTCGTACCCCTTCTGGGGGTTCAGCCCGCCGATCCCGAAGCGCTGGGGGCCGAAGTAGTTGGGGACCCCCTGGGCCTCGAGCCGCCGCAGGACCGCTTCGGCCCGGGATCTAGCGTCTTCGGATGCGTCGCGGATCAGGATTTTGAACCGGTTCCCCCTGAGGTGCCCCACCCGCAGCTTGTTGCTGTGAAGCCCCTGCTCGAGGATACGCACCCCGGGAAGCTCCTCGAGCCGGCTCACCCGGGCCTCGTACTTGGCCGGGATGCTGATCCACTGCCGGGTCAGGGCGCGCTTGTCCTTGAGCCCGGCCACCCCGATCCCCGCCTCGGGGACGGCCAGGGTATCCCGGATAAACTCGAACACCGCCCGGGTGGTGAGCCCCTCCTTCTCGATGAACAGATACAGATGTTCGCCCTCCCCCGAGGGGGTGTAGGCCGGAACCTCCTCGACCTGGAAGTCCTGGGGTTCGCTGCGAATCCGCCCCCCGGTTCCGCTCAGGTCGGCGCTCAGGTAGGGGTAGCGGCTAAAGTCGAAGGTCAGGTCAGACACTCCAGCAGTTTAGGGCCGCCGGCCTGGATCTTGGGAGGGCCAACCGGTTGAGCCCACTCCTGGGCGCACGACCCCCGGCGCCAAGGTGCCATGATGGGATACGTGGAGACGATCGAGGCCCGCTTCGCCCAATCCCTCGCCGGGCTCGAGGTGAGGGGGCCGGTCGTGGCCGCGGTTTCCGGCGGGGGCGACTCGGTGGCGCTGCTCTATCTGCTGAAGTCGTTGGGGCTCGAGGTCATCGTGGGGCACCTCGACCACGCCCTCAGGCCCGAGTCCGCTCGGGATGCTGCTTGGGTGCGGCGCTTGGCGGAATCCCTGGGTTACCCCTGCGAGGTTGTGCGGGTGGAGGTGCGGCGGGTGGCCGAACGGAAGGGGCAGAACCTCGAGGCCACCGCCCGCCAACTCCGCTACGCCTTCCTCAGCCGCCTGGCCAAGGAGTACCGGGCCGGGGCCATCCTCACCGCCCATACCCAAGACGACCAAGCCGAGACGGTGCTGCTGCAGCTGGTGCGGGGGACGGGCCGAGCCACCGGCATCCGCCGACGGCAGGGGAGGGTGGTGCGGCCCCTTTTGGGGTTCACCCGCGCCGAACTCCGTGCGTACTTGCGGGCCAAGGGGGCGAGCTGGCTCGAGGATCCAACCAACCAAGACCTCACCTTGGACCGCAACCATCTGCGTCACGAAGTACTGCCCCGGCTGGAGGCTCGGTTTGGCGGGGCTACGGCGTCGTTGGCGCGCTTCGCCGAGGTGCGGCAAGCTGAAGACCCGCTCCTCGAGGAGAGGGCCGCTCAGCGGCTTCTCCCCGACCCGCGCTGGCCGGTCCCGGCCTACCGGGCGGTGCTGCTCGAGCACGCGCCGCCGGGCCTGCGCCGCCGGGCCATCCGGCAGATCCTCGAGCGCCTGGACATCCGCCCCGAACTCCGGCTGATCGAGGGGGTGGAGCGGGCCCTGGGGGGAGAACCCCAGACCCTCCCCGGCGGGGTCCGGGTGCGCCGGAAGGGGGGGGCGCTGTTTTTCCTGACCAAGGAGGCCCCCCGGCTCGAGCCCGGCTGGCGCCTCCCGCAGCCGGGGGATTACCTCGAGATGCCCTATGGCCGCAAACGGCTGGTCGAGTTTTTGGCCGAGCGCGGCCTTCCCGCCGAACTCAAGCGGGTCTGGCCGATCCGAGCGGTGGGCTCGCGGGTGCTCGAGGTCAAAGACCTCTACCCTGAGTCCGACCATGAGCGTTTCATGCGCTTAGCCCTGGCCGAGGCCCGTTCGGCGGGCGAACGCGGCGAAGTCCCCATCGGGGCGGTGCTGGTCCGGGCGGGTGAGGTGATTGCCAAAGCGGCCAACCGGGTCGAGGAGTTCCGCGACTCCACGGCCCACGCCGAGCTGCTGGCGATCCGCTCGGGCGAGAAGGTGCTGCCGGGCTCCACCCTCTACGTGACCCTCGAGCCCTGCCCGATGTGCTACGGGGCGATGCTCGAGGCCCAGGTCGCGCGGCTGGTGTACGGGACGGAAAACCTCAAGGCTGGGGCCTTTACCGTGCATGGCTTGCGGCCTGGGGTCAAGGTGGATGCTGGACGTTTGGAACACGGATGTGCTAAACTCCTCGTTGGCTTTTTTGCCCGCTTGCGCCGCTAGCGATCGGCCTCTTCAGGAGGGGTGCCAGAGCGGTTGAATGGGCCGGTCTCGAAAACCGGTATACCCCTTACGGGGTATCGAGGGTTCGAATCCCTCCCCCTCCGCCATCCGGGGTTTCCGCCCTCGTGTGGGCGGTTTTGCGGTAACGTAAAGGGGATGTATACCGATGCCAGCCCCCTTACCGCGGACGAGCTGCGGGTCGTGCTCGACCAGCTCCACTACCAGGTGGAGCGGATCGAAGAAGACCGCTTCTCCATCGTCTACACCACCGGCCTCAAGGCCAGCCTGGTCACCTACGGTGAGCCCGGCAAGCTGCGCAGCCTGCAACTGCGCGCGGGCTTTACCGGCTTCAACCGGGTGGAGATGCGCCACATCAACACCTGGAACCGCCGATACCGCTTCTCCAAGGCCTATCTGGACGGGGACAACGACCCGGTGTTGGAGTTTGATCTGTGGCTGGAGGGGGCCAGCCCGGAGCTGATCATGACCTTCGTGCGCGAGTTCGAGGACTCCTGTACCTTGTTCTTCTCCTACGTTCGCATGATTGATGCCGAGCTGGTCGAGTGAGTCTATGTGGACCCGCGAAGAGCTAGACCGTTACGCGCGGCATATGGTCCTGCCGGGGGTAGGGGCAGCCGGCCAGGCCCGGCTTAAACAACACTCGGTGTTGGTGGTGGGGGCCGGGGGTTTGGGGGTGCCGGTGCTCCAGTACCTGGTGGCCGCCGGGGTCGGGCGGATCGGCATCGTGGAGATGGACCGGGTAGACCGCTCCAACCTCCAGCGGCAAGTCCTGTACGGGGTGCAAGACATCGGGCGGACCAAGGCTGAGGTGGCCCAAGAGCGCCTCGAGGTCCTCAACCCGCACGTCCAGATCGTGACCTACCCGATCCGGCTGGACTCCGCCAACGCCCTCGAGGTCCTCCGGCCCTACGACCTGATCCTCGACTGCAGCGATAACTTCCCCACCCGCTACCTGGTGAACGATGCCTGCGTGCTGCTGGATAAACCCCTGGTCTATGGGGCCATTCACCAGTTCGAGGGGCAGGTCTCAGTGTTCCATTACCGGGGTGGCCCCTGCTACCGTTGCCTCTATCCCACCCCGCCAAAGCCGGGAACCATCCCCAACTGTGCCGAGGCCGGGGTGTTCGGGGTGCTGCCGGGGGTGGTGGGGAGCTTGATGGCCTCCGAGGCGCTGAAGATTTTGCTCGGGCTCGGCCAGGTGCTCTCTGGCCGGCTGCTCCTCTACGACGGCCTCGAGCCAGCTTTCCGTACCCTGCACCTGGAGCGCAATCCGGCTTGCCTGGTCTGCGGGGACAGCCCGACCGTGCTCGAGCTGCAAAATTATGAGGTGTTCTGCGGTGTGGATGCCTGAAGGGTGTTAGAATGCTCGGGCTTAAGCCGGTGTGGTGGCTCCCCCGCTGAGACCGGCCACAACCAAAGGAGAAAATCTGATGAGCACTGCAACCATCGCCCGCGGACTCGAGGGAGTCCTTTTCACCGAAAGCGCCTTGTGCTTTATCGACGGGCAGGCCGGCAAGCTATATTACGGCGGTTATGCCATCCAGGAGCTGGCCGAGAAGAGCACCTTCGAGGAGGTGTCCTTCCTACTGCTCCACAACCGCTTACCCAAGGCCGACGAACTCAAAGCCTTCAGCGATGAGCTGGTGGCCTTGCGGGCTTTGCCGGAGGAGCTCCTACAACAGATCCGGCAGTTTCCCAAAGACGCCCACCCCATGTCCATGCTTCGCACCGCGGTGAGCGAACTGGGGATGCTCGACCCGCGCGAGGATGACCTTACCCTCGAAGGGCTCTATCAGAAGAGCCTTTCGCTCATCGCCAAGTTCGCCAGCATGGTGGCCGCCCTCAAGCGGGTGCGTGAGGGCCAGGAGCCCCTGCCCCCCCGCCCCGACCTCTCCCACGCGGCCAACTTCCTCTACATGGCCAGCGGCAGCGAACCCACCCCCGAGCAGGCCCGGCTGATGGATGTGGCCCTGATCCTCCACGCCGAGCACGGCTTCAACGCCTCGACCTTTACCGCGATCGCGGCCTACTCCACCCAGACCGACATCTACTCGGCCATCACCGCTGCGGTAGCTTCCTTGAAGGGGCCGCGCCATGGCGGGGCCAACGAGGCGGTGATGAAGATGATCGAGGAGATCGGCCCGGTGGAGAACGCCCTGCCCTGGGTGCAAAACGTCTTGTCCAGCAAGGGCCGCATCATGGGGATGGGGCACCGGGTCTACAAGGTCTTCGACCCCCGCGCCGGGGTGCTTGAAAAGTACGCCCGGGTGGTGGCCGAGAAGCACGGCAAGTCCAAGGAGTACCAGATCCTCAAGACCGTGGAGGAGGAGGCCGGGAAGGTGTTGGGGCCGCGCGGCATCTACCCCAACGTGGACTTCTACTCGGGGGTCGTCTACAGCGACCTGGGCTTTAGCCTGGAGTACTTCACCCCCATCTTCGCGGTGGCCCGCATCTCCGGCTGGGCTGGGCACATCCTCGAGTACACCCGGGTGGATAACCGCCTCTTGCGCCCGGACGCTCAGTACACCGGCCAGCTCGATCTGCCCTACGTGCCGCTGGATCAGCGCTAAAGGGGGTCAGACCCTGGGTGGGGCTTGGGGTTGCCCGGAAAGATGCGGTTGGAAGACTACGATTACCCACTCCCCCCAGGGCGGATCGCCCAGTGCGGGGCCGAGCCGCGCGACGCTTCCCGCCTGATGGTGGTGCACCGGGATACCCAAGCGCTCGAGCACCGGATCTTTCGGGATATCACCGAGTACCTACGTCCGGGTGACCTGCTCATTTTGAACCAGAGCAAGGTCATCCCGGCCCGCACCTTCGCCACCAATCCCCACGGCACGCGGGTGGAGGTGTTGCTGGTGCGGGAGCTCGAGCCGGATCGCTGGGAAGCCATGCTCAAGCCGGCCAAGCGGGCCAAGGGCGCCTTGCGCTTTGCGGACGGGCTCCAGGCCGAGGTGGTGGGGGTGGAGGAGGACGGAACCCGGGTGCTGCGCTTTACCGGCAACGTCTGGGAGCACCTCGAGCGCATCGGCGAAACCCCGCTGCCGCCCTACATCCACGCCTCCGTAGACCCCCAGCGCTACCAGACCGTCTATGCCCAGGTTCCCGGATCGGTGGCGGCGCCCACCGCCGGGCTCCACTTCACCCCGGGGCTCCTCGAGCGGATTCGCGGGATGGGCCTGGAGGTACACTCCCTCACCTTGCACGTCGGCCCGGGAACCTTCAAGCCGGTCAAGGACGACCCCGACCGGCACCGGATGCACCTCGAGCCCTACCAGATCCCGGAGGCGGTCGCGGCGGCCATCAACCGGGCCAGGGCCGAAGGGCGGCGGGTGATCGCGGTGGGGACGACGGTGGTCCGCACGCTGGAGAGCGCCTGGGATGACTCCTTAGCCCCTGGGCGGGGAGGGGTAAAAGCAGGGGTAGGAAAGACCCGGCTGTTCATCCGCCCCGGCTTCGATTTTCGCGTGGTGGACGCCATCATCACCAACTTCCACCTGCCCCGATCCACCCTCTTGATGCTGGTCTCGGCCTTCGCCGGCCACGCCCTCACGATGCGGGCCTACCGCACGGCGGTGGAGGAGGGCTACCGCTTCTATAGCCTGGGCGATGCCATGCTCATCCTATAGGGCCAACCCCGGGCTATAGGCCGAGCAACCAGCGCGCCATGCTCAGGTAGATCGTCAAGCCAGCGATATCGCTGAGGGTGGCGATGAGGGGGTTGGAGATGAGCGCCGGGTCTAGGCCAATTTTCTTGATGCCAATCGGCAGCAGCGCTCCTAATATGTTGGCTACCGTCATCAGCGTAGCCAGCGAGGCGGCGACTACCGGCAGGATTTCTCCGTGTCCATCGATCAGTACCTTGATGGACAGCAAAGCCGCCAAGGTAGTGCCCAGCAAGGCTCCTACCGATAGCTCCTTGAGGAAGATGCGCCACCAGTCCCTACCCCGTACGTCTCCCGTGGCCAGGGCCCGCACGATGATGGTGCTGGATTGATTGCCGGTGTTGCCCCCAGCTCCCAGCAAGATGGTGATGTAGAACGTCAGCGCGGTAACCGCCTGGAGGGTGGTTTCAAACCCCTCCAGGATAGTGCTGGAAAACATGGCCCCCACCACCAGGATCACCAGCCAACGCACCCGGGCGCTCCACAGCTGCCACACGTCGCTTTTGCTGTAGACCAACTCCGGGGAGTCCACCGCTCCCAAGCGGTAGATGTCTTCCGTGGCCTCTTCTTGAATCACATCCACCACGTCGTCAATGGTGACGATGCCCACCAGCCGGCCTTCCTCATCCACCACCGGCAGCACCGTGAAGTTGTAGTCGGCCATGAGCCGGGCCACTTCTTCTTGGTCGGTGTCGGTACGCACCCGCACCACATCGGGGTTCATGATCTCGCGGATCCGGGTCTTGGGATCAGCCACGATCAGGTCTCGCAAGGAGACCACCCCCTCGAGCCGGTCCGCTGCGTCCACCACGTAGAGGTAATAGACCTGCTCGGCGTCCGGGGCCGCTCGGCGCAAGAACCGGAATACCTCGTCCACCGTCATCGAGTCGCGCAGGGCGATGTACTCCGGGGTCATCAACCCCCCGGCCTCGTCCTCCTCGTACTCGGATAGCTCTTCCACCTCGGCCCGGGTCTGGGGATCGAGCTGATCCAGCAGAGCCTCGGCCTGCTGGGGGTTTTCCTCCTCCACGGCCTGGAGCGCGTCGGTCAGGTCGTCGAGCGGGAGTTCACCCAACAACTCCTTGACGCGCCAGGGGGGCAGGGCTTTGAGCAGTTCGGTCTGCTCGTCCTCCTCGAGGTGGCTGAAAACCTCAGCGGCTTCCTGGGGTGGCAGCAGGGTCAGCACGGTGTAGCGGTGCTCCTGGGAAAGCTCGTCCCAGTGCTCTAGCAGCTCCTGAGGATAGAGTTCGGCTAGGGCCTGCTGCACGGACCGTTCATTCCCCTCGGCGAGGCCTTCCTGCAAGGCCTGCCATCTGGCCTGTACATCGATCTGCGGCATGTTTCTCCCTCCATGCTCAAGGCAGCCTCGCTCGCTGCGGGAGCGAGCATCCGTGGCCGGTCAGAGGGGATCTATCCGGTGCTCGAGTGAGGCGACGACTCGAACCGGGGTCTTCCACGGTACCTCCTCGGTAAGGATGGCGTTCTAGTGGGCGACAAAAAGGCCTTCGCCAGATTAGCACCTGGGAGTTTCCCTGGGCAAGCTGTTACTGGCCGCGGATCATCAGGACCTGGAGCTTTTCGAGACGATCGGTTTCGTCCGCGATCAGGGCCTGGGCTAGCTTTTCAATCTGCGGGTCGCGCGAGCGAGCCTCGACCATTTGGGCGATGTTCACGGTGGAGAAGAGGTTGGTTAGCATTAGGCTGGCGAACACCGAGTGGACCCTTTCGGTCTTCTGGCCCCTACGGAAGGCCACCCAGTCTTTGTACATCTCGCCCCTCATGGTTGCCTCGGCGGTGGGCTCGGGGCCTCCTAACCGTTGGACCAGGGTTTTCCATTGGCGGATGCGCACCTTGCGGTCTTCGATCAGGGCCTGCACCCAGCTTCGCACCTGGGGGTTTGGTGCTTGCGGCAAGTAGGCCTCGGCCATGTCCAGCATCCCCTGGTAGTGGGGGATCAGCATCGAGAGCAGCACCCGATCGAAGTTGCGGCTGGGCGACCGGTTGAGCACGTCCCATATATCGGAGCTGCCAAAGCCGCAACCCAGGGCTAACCCGGCCAGAACCATCCAGCCCGCCAACCTAGCCATCGCTCAGCGACCTCCCATCAGATGAATTTGCAACTGCTCTACCCGGTCCGACTCTGCCGCTACGATGCGTCGGGCAAGCCCGAGCACCTGGGGGTTTTTGGAGCGCTCGAGGGCCTGCTGAGCCATCCCAATGGCGGAAAAGCCGTTGGTGACCATCAGTCCAGGGTACGTTTGGCTGAGTTTGCCCCTCCAATCGGAAGCCATCTCGCCCTTCATCACATCCGCGGCCCTAACGTCGGTTCCGCCCAGCAAGGAGAGCTCGGTCTGGATTTCCCTCAGAACGGCCTGGTGGTCCTTGATCAGGATCTGGGTCCAGTTTTTCAGCTGAGGGTCGCCGATCTGGCGGAGGGAGCGTTCCGCCATGTTTTGGGTCTGTTCATAGTGCTCCTGCATCAGCGACAAAAAGGCCCGGTCGAAGTTGGGGGCCGGAGTTTGCCATAGGGTGGCCCAAATCCTGGGCGCTTGGAAGCCACAGGCCAGGGCCAAGGGCAAAACCAGGAAGCGCATGGGACTATTGTGGGGCTCGAGGCCAGCCCCATCAAGCCATGCGGCTCGGGCCTTGATATTGACACGCTCAAGGTCTTGCTGCTACCCTAGCGGTCGGCCTTGAAGAAATAGGCCAGGAGCCACAAAAAAACCTTGAGTGATTTCTTGAGGGAGAGAAAGCGGGTCACCGACGTATCCGGGGCTAGGGAGGGTTCCTCCAGCCGAGCCCGCTAGCTTGAGTCTGAGGTCAAACACACCATGTTCGAGACGCTAAGCCAACGCATCCGCGCGGCGGTAGATGGGCTGCGCGGGCGGGGTCGTATCAGTGAAGCCGACCTCAGGACCACCCTGCGCGAGATCCGCATGAGCCTGCTCGAGGCCGACGTCAACTTCGAGGTGGCCAAAGCCTTCGTCAACACCGTGCAGGAGAAGGCCCTGGGGGCTCAGGTGCTGGAGAGCCTCACCCCTGCCGAACAGATCCTGACCATCGTCTACGAGGAACTGGTGCGGACCCTCGGCGGCGAGGCCAAGCAACCCACCCTCAAGAGCGAGGGCAACCTATGGTTCATGGTGGGTTTGCAGGGTTCGGGTAAAACCACCACCAGCGGCAAGCTGGCGGCCCTCTACAAGTCCAAGGGGCGGCGCCCTTTGCTGGTGGCCGCCGACACCCAGCGCCCCGCCGCCCGCGACCAGCTTCGCATCCTGGGGGAGAAGGTGGGGGTGCCGGTGCTGGAGGTCGCCGACGGCGAAAAGCCCGAGGTCACCGCCCGCCGCTTGCGGGAGCACCTCACCTTCGACTACCGCGACCTGGTCATCGTGGACACCGCCGGGCGCTTGCAGATCGACGAGGCGTTGATGGGCGAACTCGCCCGGCTCAAGGAGGCCTTGCGCCCTACCGAGACCTTCTTGGTGGTGGACGCCATGACCGGGCAGGAGGCCTTGAGCGTCTCCAAGACCTTCGACCTTCAGATCGGGGTCAGCGGGCTGATCCTCACCAAGCTCGACGGCGACGCCCGAGGTGGCGCGGCCCTCTCGGCTAGGCACGTCACCCAGAAGCCCATCGTCTTCGCCGGGGTCTCGGAGAAGATCGAGGGCTTGGAGCCTTTCTACCCGGACCGCCTGGCGAGCCGCATCCTGGGCATGGGCGATCTCCAGACCCTTCTGGAGCGGGCCAAGGCCGCTGAGCTCGAGGCTCCGGTCAAGGCCCCCGGCGAGATCACCCTGGAAGACCTCATCACCCAGATGCGCCAGATGCGCAAGATGGGTTCCTTCACCGACCTCCTCAAGATGATCCCGGGGATGTCGCGGGCCCTGCCCCCGGGGTTCACGGTGGACGAGAAGGCCATCAACCGGCTCGAGGCCATCGTGCTCTCGATGACCCCGCAGGAGCGCCGGGATCCTCGGGTCCTGAACGCTTCACGCCGCAAGCGTATCGCGGCGGGCTCGGGGACCAGCGTGCAGGAGGTCAACCGGCTCATCAAGACCTTCGAGGAGACGAAGGGCATGATGAAATCCCTAGCCAAACAAAAGGGGCGCGGAGCCTTCCGCAACCCGTTTGGAAGATAACCAAAGGAGAAACTCATGACCAAGATCCGGCTTTCCCGTTTCGGCTCCAAGGGCAACCCGCACTACCGCATCGTGGTGGTGGACGAGCGCAAAAAGCGCGACGGGGCTTACATCGAGCGCATCGGTTACTACGACCCCCGCAAGACCACCCGGGACTGGCTCAAGATAGATGGTGAGCGGGCCAAGTACTGGCTCAGTACCGGGGCTCAGCCCACTGAGACGGCCAAGAAGCTCCTCAAGCAAGCGGGGGTGATCGAGGGCCAATAACCGGATGGCCCTTGAGGGTTTGGGCGATCCGCCGTTTGCGATAAGCTATCCGCATGAAGGATTTGGTCGAATACCTGGCTAAGGCCGTGGTGGACCAGCCCGAGGCGGTGCGGGTGGACGAGCGCCGCGGCCGTGAGGGGCTGGTCTATTACATAGAAACCGCTCCATCCGACAAGGGGCGCTTGATCGGTCGTCAAGGCCGGGTCATCGAGAGCATCCGCACCGTGGTGCGGTCGTTTGCCAAGGGGCGGGTGTCGGTAGAGGTCAGGTAGCGCCCCCCCTATGCGACGCGTCGAAGTCGGACGGATCGGGCCGCCCTATGCGCTCGAGGGCGGCCTCAAGTTCCGCGGCGAGCCCTGGGTGGAGGGATTGCCGCGCGTCTACCTCCAGGACCTCGGCTATCGGGCCATCGAGGAAGCCTACTGGGTGGGCGAGGAGTTGATCCTTCATCTGGGCGGGGTGAAGGACCGCACCGCTGCCCAAGCCTTGGTGGGGCGGCTGGTCTATGCCGACGAGGGGGATCTGCCCGGGCTCGAGGAGGGTTCCTACTACTACTACCAGCTCATCGGCAGGCCTGTGTTCGTGGACGGTCAGCCCTTCGGCCAGGTCGCCGAGGTGCAGGAGGCCGGAGCCCAGGACCTCTTGGTCATCAAGCCCGGTGGGACTTCGCTGCGGGCGGCCTCGAGAACCTATCTGGTGCCGCTCCAGGCCCCTTATGTGGTGGTGCAGGACGAGGGGGTTTACATCGAGGCCATCCCGGGGCTTTTGGAGTAGCTACAGCCATGAAATACACCATCCTGACCCTCTTCCCCGCCCTGATCCGGCCCTGGACCGAGGAGTCCATCCTGCACAAAGCCATCGAACGGGGCCTGATCTCGGTGGAGGTGCGGGATATCCGCGACCACGCCGAGGGGAAGCACCGGGCCGTGGACGATACCCCCTACGGTGGTGGGGCGGGGATGGTGATGCGGGTAGATGTGGTGGTGCGGGCCATCGAGGCCGCTCTGCCCGCCGACGAGGTGATCCTGCTCTCCCCGGCGGGAAGCCCCTTCACCCAGCGGATGGCCGCGGAGTTGGCCCAGAAAGACCATCTGCTCTTGGTTTCGGGGCGCTATGAAGGGATCGATGCCCGGGTCGAACCCTTCGTCACCCGCCAGATCTCGATCGGGGATTACGTGCTGATGGGGGGAGAGGTGGCGGCGCTGGCGATTTTGGAAGCCACCAGCCGCCTGATCCCCGGGGTTATCAAGGAGGCCGAGAGCCACCAGCAGGACTCGTTTTCCAGCGGATTGCTCGATTATCCCCACTACACCCGTCCGCCGGAGTTCCGGGGGCTTACCGTGCCGGAGATCCTGCTTTCCGGGCATCACGCCAAGGTGGCCGAATGGCGACGTAGGCAGGCCCTGAAGCGCACCAAAGAGCGCCGCCCGGACCTCCTGGCCCGAGCCGAACTCACCCCCCAAGACCTGGCCTGGCTCGACGAGTTTGACCTAAGCCCCGAGTAACTGCTATACTCGCTAGTCGCTGGCGTTCGAGTATCTGCATCGGCGGGTACACCCGAGGACGCCAAACTCCTAAGAACCCCCGAAAGGTTCCGCTGGGAACAGGAGAGCCCTATGAACCGTGGTGCTTTGCTCAAGGTCGTTGAAAGCAAGTACACCCGTGCCGACATGCCCGAGTTCAAAGCCGGCGATACCGTCCGGGTCAACTACAAGGTGCGCGAAGGCAACCGCACCCGCACCCAGGCCTACGAGGGCGTGGTGATCAAGATCAAGAACAACGGCTTCAACTCCTCCTTCACCGTGCGCAAGATCTCTTTTGGCGAGGGAGTGGAGCGGGTTTTCCCGTTCAACAGCCCCCTTATTGATAGCGTAGAGGTGGTCGCGCGCGGTAAGGTGCGCCGGGCCAAGCTCTACTACCTGCGCGAGCTGCGCGGTAAGGCTGCCCGGATCAAATCCGACCGCAAGCGCATCAACGAGGACGTCTCGGCCCGCAATGCCGCGACCGAGGCTACTGCTCGGGAATAAGACCCCCTACCCTTACCAAAGGTGGCGCGTCGGAGGGTGCCTCCCGCCCGATGACCTCCCGGCTCAAGTAGATCTGGAAGGCCCCGCAGGTAGATCCAAAGCGGAAAACCACCCCTTTGGCGTAGAGCCTCTCGCTGAGCAGGCGGCCATCGGGGAGGTAGAGGGCGTCGCCCTGATAGACCAGACCCCCCACCCACAACTCCCCGGCACGCTGGGCCGGTACCTGGAGCCGGAGGCTAAAGCGGTGGGCCCCCTCCTGCTGGCCTAAGTAGGTGAGGCTGAGCCGGCCTTTGGCCCCCGCCGGCCAGGGGGCCTCCACCTCCACCTGGAGGCGCTGCCCCGCCTCGAGCGGCACCTGGTAGACCGGCAGGAGCTCGCTGGAGGGGCTGGGGGCCGCTGGAGCGGGGCAGGATGGCTCCCGGCTGGAGGTCTCGTAGACCATCGGGGCGTCGCTCGAGCGCTCGGCAGCCACGTAGCGGCTGAGGAAGACGCTGGTCAGGAGGCAGTAGCCCAGGGGTTGCCAGCGGGTGACCTCCTCCACGCCGGGGGCCACCACCCGCCGCCACTCCTGGGTGTAGCCCTCCGGCCAGATGTCGAGGTTGTAGCGCCGCGGAGGCTGAGGCAGGCTGGAGGGCCAGAAATACCCAACGGGGACTGCCCGGGATCCGTAAAAGGTGCTATAGACCATGGAGGTTCCCACCGGGGCGGTGTAGCGCAGGTAAGGTTGCGCCAACCCGGTTCCACCGAGGACCAGCAAAGCCCAAAACCACCGCATAGGCACCTCTCGAGCTGGGCGAAGGGATGCTCGAGGCCCAGTGTAGCAGTGGTCGGCTCGGCTGGAGAAGGGGGATGCCTAGGGTTCAGCCTGATGCCAGGCCTGCAGGGACTTCACCCCGAGTTCGGCGCGGCGGGCCTGGCGGATGGCCTCGAGGCTCCAGCGGGCGCCCTCCAGGGTGGTGATGAAGGGCTTGCCGGTCTCCACCGCGCGGCGCAGTTCGGGGTGGGGCTGGAGGGCGATCAACAGGTCGTACTCGCCGTCCGAGATGTCAAATCCGGCCTCTCGCCATTCGGTGAAGAGGTGGGCGTCCCCGATGATCCGCACCTTGCCAAAGAGGGGGAGCTTCTGGTTCACTCCGATCTCCGCGCGGTAGTAGGCCAGGTAGGGGTCGGCGTCGATGCCCATGCTCTCGCCGGTCGAACGCATCTCCGGCCCGAGTTGGGGGATCACCCCGGGGAACTTGAGCCAGGGGATCAGGACCTCCTTCACCGAGTAGAAGCCCGGCGTGGGGTCCTGGGTGAAACCGATCTCCTCCAAGCTCCGCCCCACCGCGATGAGGGCGGCATACTTGGCCAGTGGGTGGCCGATGGCCTTGGAGACGAAGGGCACGGTGCGCGAGGCGCGGGGGTTGGCCTCGAGAACGTACACGGTCCCGTCCTTGACGGCGTACTGCACGTTGAGCAGTCCTCGTACCCCCACCGCCAGGGCCAGCTTGCGGGTGTAGGCCTTGACGGTCTCGAGCTGCTCGGGGCGGAGCGAGACGGGCGGGAGCACGGTGGCCGAGTCGCCGGAGTGCACCCCGGCCCGCTCGACGTGCTCCATGATGCCCGCCACCACCACCTGCTTGCCGTCCGAGATGGCGTCCACGTCCAGCTCGAGGGCGTTTTCCAGATATTGATCGAGCAGGATCGAGGGCTTCTCGGAAAGCTCGGCGTAGATCTGGGCCAGGTACTCCCTCAGCTCGGCGGCCTCCCGCACCACCTGCATGGCCCGCCCACCCAGCACGTAGCTGGGCCGCACCATCAGCGGGTAGCCGATCGCCTCGGCGAACTTGAGGGCCTCCTCGGGGCTTTGGGCCACGCGCCCCAGGGGTTGGGGGATCTCGAGTTCCCGGCACAGCCGGTTGAACTCCGAGCGCTCCTCGGCGCGGTGGATGGCCTCCCAACTGGTGCCCAGGAGCCTGACCCCAGCCTGGGCCAAAGGCTTGGCCAGCTTCAGGGGGGTCTGCCCGCCTAAGGTGGCGATGACCCCCATGGGCTTCTCGTGCTCGACGATGTTCAGCACGTCCTCCAGGGTCAAGGGCTCGAAGTAGAGCCGATCGGCGGTGTCGTAGTCGGTGGAGACGGTCTCGGGGTTGGAGTTCACCATGATCGTCTCGTAGCCCGCTTCGCGCAAGGCCCAGACCGCGTGGACGGTGGCGTAGTCGAACTCCACCCCCTGCCCGATGCGGATCGGCCCCGAGCCCAGGATCACCACCTTGGGTTTATCGGTGGGGCGCACCTCGTCCTCGAGCTCGTAGGTCGAGTAGTGGTAAGGCGTATAGGCCTCGAACTCGGCAGCGCAGGTGTCCACGGTCTTGTAGACCGGGCGGCACCCGGCGGCCAGGCGGGCCTGGCGTACGGCGGACTCTGTAGAGCCCGTCAGCGCGGCGATCCGGCGGTCCGAGAGGCCCATCCCCTTTGCGTAGCGCCAGTCCTCGGCATCCTCGAGCCGCCAGCTCCCCGCCTCCAGCGCACCTTCTGTCCCGATCACTTCCCCCATCTGCACCAAGAACCAGGGCTCGATGTGGGTAAGCTGGTAAAGCTCCTCCACCCGTGCACCCCGGCGCAACAGTTCCAGCACCGCGTAGATGCGCTGGGGGCTGGGGTAGAGCCGGGCCTTGAGTTCTTCGGTGGGCAAAGCTTCCAAGGCGCTATGCACGTCGGCCTCGAGGCTCCGCAGCGCCTTCCCGAAGGCCTCCTTGAAGGTCCGCCCGATGGCCATCACCTCGCCCACGCTCTTCATCTGGGTGCCCAGCCGGTCGCTGAAGCCGCCGGGGTTCGGGTTGGGCAGGGTGTTGAACTTCTCGAAGGCGAAGCGGGGGATCTTGACCACCACGTAATCGATGGTCGGCTCGAAGCTGGCCGGGGTCTTCTGGGTGATGTCGTTGGGGAGTTCGTCGAGGCGGTAGCCGACCGCGAGCAGCGCGGCGATCTTGGCGATGGGGAAGCCGGTGGCCTTGGAGGCCAGGGCCGAGGAGCGGGAGACCCGCGGGTTCATCTCGATCACCACCTGGCGCCCGGTCTTGGGGTCTACGGCGAACTGGATGTTGGAGCCCCCGGTGTCCACCCCGATCTCGCGGATGATGGCCTGGGCCGCGTCGCGCATCCGCTGGTACTCGACGTCGGTGAGGGTCTGGGCGGGAGCCACGGTGATCGAGTCGCCGGTGTGCACCCCCATGGGGTCCACGTTCTCGATGCTGGTGATGATCACCACGGTGTCGTTGTGGTCGCGCATGACCTCGAGCTCGAACTCTTTCCACCCTAGGATGCTCTCTTCTACCAGGGCGGAGTGGGTGGGGGAGAGCGAGAGCCCGCGGGTCAGGATCTCCACGAACTCCTCCTCGCTGTTCGCGATCCCCCCGCCGGTTCCGCCTAAGGTGAAGCTGGGCCGCACCACCATCGGGTAGCCGATGCTGCGGGCGAACTCGAGCCCTTCCTCCAGGCTCGAGACCATCTTGCCGCGCGGCACCTCGAGCCCGATCTTCCCCATGGCCCGCTGAAACTCCTCGCGGTCCTCGCCCTTCTTGATCGCCGCCGCGTTGGCGCCGATGAGCTGGACGCCATATCTTTCCAGCACGCCAGCCTCGTGCAAGGCCATGGAGAGGTTGAGCGCGGTCTGCCCGCCCAAGGTGGGCAGGATGGCGTCGGGGCGCTCTTTGGCGATGATCCGCTCCACGTACTCGGGGGTGAGGGGCTCGAGGTAGGTGGCCTCGGCCAGCTCGGGGTCGGTCATGATGGTAGCGGGGTTGGAGTTGACCAGCACCACCTCGTACCCGGCGGAGCGCAGGGCCTTCACCGCCTGGGTTCCGGAGTAATCAAATTCAGCGGCCTGGCCGATGGTGATGGGCCCGGAGCCGATGATCAGGATTTTTTTGAGGTCGCGTCGCGCAGGCATTCCAACTGGAAAGCCTATCACGCGGAGGGGAATTGCGCCACCTGGATTTGCATGAGTATGCAGACGGGATGAATATGCGCGGTCCGAGGTTGCGCAGATGAGCCGCAGCCCTGTACCCTACGCTTGGGGGTTATGAAATCGCTAGACGCGGCTGACCTGGCGGCTTTCCTCGAGCGCCAGCCGCTCGTCGTGGACGTGCGTTCGCCGGTTCTGTTCCGGCAGGGAAGCCTCGAGGGAGCCCTCAACATCCCCACCGCCGAGATCCAGCAGGGCCAACACCAACTCCCCAAGGATCGACCCATCCTGCTGGTGTGCGAACGGGGCATCCAGAGTGAGCTGGCGGGGCTCTACTTGGAGGCCGACGGCTACGGCGAGGTCTACCATCTGGCCGGCGGCCTGAACGCCCTGAAGCGGTGAGTGGGGCTCACTCCGGGCCCTTGGCGATGGGCACGCCTACGGAGTTACCCCACTCCGTCCAAGACCCATCGTAGTTCTTGACGTTGGGGTAGCCGAGCAGGTACTTGAGCACGAACCAGGAGTGGCTGCTGCGCTCGGCGATGCGGCAGTAGGCGATGACCTCCTTGTCGGGAGTCACGCCCTTGGGCTCATAGAGGGCCCGCAGCTCCTCCACTGGCTTGAAGGTGCCATCCGGGTTGACGGTGGTGGCCCAGGGGATGCTCTTGGCCCCAGGGATATGCCCACCGCGCAACACCCCCTCTTGGGGATACTCGGGCATGTGGGTTTTCTCGCCGGTGAACTCCGCCGGGCTGCGCACGTCCACCAAAGCGCCTTGCCCAGCCTTCACCTTGTCCAGGTGCCGCAAGACCTCGTCGCGGAAGGCCCGCAAGGACGGGTCGCGCTTACCGGGGGTGTAGGTGCCTTTGGGATAGGTGGGTTTCTCGGTGGTGAGGGGCTTGCCCTCCTGGGTCCACTTAATGCGCCCGCCGTTCATCAGCTTGAGGTGCGGGTGGCCGTTGTAGCTGAAGAACCAGAAGGCGTAGGCGGCCCACCAGTTGTTCTTATCGCCGTACAAAACGATGGTGGTGTCGTTGGAGATCCCCAAGCGCTCGAAAAGCTGGGCCAGCTCCTCGGGCTGGATGAACTCGCGGATCACCGGATCCCAGAGGTCGGCCTGCCAGTCGATCTTCTGTGCACCGGGGATATGCCCGGTGTCGTAGAGCAGGATGTCCTCGTTGACCTCGAGGATGCGGATGTTGGGGTCATTGAGGTGCTCCAGCACCCAATCGGTGCTGACCAGGACTTCGGGGTGGGCATAGCTCATACTCTCCTCCTCTTTGGATGACGCCCCACGGGCACCTGAGGCCAGCATGGGGGGGCCTCGTTGCCGGTTACGCTAGCACAGATTATAAATCTTGTAAACTGTACTGCGCGCTCAACCCGCTGGCTGGGCACTCAAAGGAGGGGTTGTAAACTACTCCTATGCGGCTTTCCGCAACGGACATCTACGCCCTTAAGGCGCTGGGCTACCTGGGCACCCAACCTCCAGGACGCTACATAGGCAGCGAGGAGTTAAGCCGGGCCACCGGGGTGCGCCGCACCTACTTGGTGCGCATCTTGGCAGCGTTGGTCGGGCAGGGGTTGGTGGCCTCCAAGAAAGGAGCCGGGGGCGGTTACGCCCTGCCCCGGCCTCCCCAGGAGATCAATCTGCGCGACGTGATCCGAGCGGTAGACGGGCCCATCGCCCCGCTCTCGTGCGTAAGCCTCAAGTGGCCTAAGGCCTGTGTCGAGGAGGGGCGTTGCCATGCCCGCAACCAGGTCTGGATCAAGGTGCGAGACGCGGTGCTGGAGGCCTTGAGCCGGGTCAGCGTAGCCGATCTGTCCGAGGACTTCCGCCAGGGGGTGGACTACGACGAGTGCCTGGGGCATCTGTTACCCCCGGGCGAGCTCCTCAAGGGGTTGGCGGGGGTTTCCGCGCAGCGTTACCTATCCCCGTAGGGCTATCCCCGCGCATCAGCGCTTGTACATCCGCCGCTCGGCCTCGATGGCCCGCTGGGTCTCTTGGATCTCGCGCAAAAGCTCCACGCTGGGCCCGGCCTTGAGGTCTTGTTTGAGCTTGTCCAGCCGGATCTCGTAGTAGACCTCGCGCAGCCGGGCCATGCTGAGGTTGAGCTGGCTCTCGAGGTCGCTGGGGATCTCATCGGGTCGCTTCATCAGCGCGTCGAAGAGCCGATCCCCCTCGCCCCGCTCCTGGAAGTGGCGGATCACCCGGGCTTTTCCCACCCCCGACTTGGCCACCTGCATGAACTCCGCAAGCAAACTCCCTTCGGGCGGCCAGGTGTGGTCTTCCACGTACTGGGCCCAATGCACGAACTCCTCATCGGGGGCCGAGTAGAGCAGGGCGATCACGTCCAGCTCGCGCAAGAGGCGCTTCTCGGTGAGGTCGGGGCGGGCTAGGCCGAAGGCGGTGCTGGGGTTGGCCCGGCCCGGCGGGGCCTTGCGGCTTCTCAGGTAGTCCTCCAGGGCCCGCCGCTCCAGCCCCAGCCGGTCCTGCACCACCCGTTTGAGCGCTTCCGCCACCGGGTCCAGCGGGTCGGAGGAGAGGAGGCGGGGCAACAGGGCCTCGAGCACCCGCCGTTTCCCCTCCACCGACTCCAGGTTGACCCCCAGCGCCGCCGCCTGAAAGCGGAACTCGACCTCCGGCAGGGCCGCCTGGAGGGCCTGCCGGTAGCGCTCCTGGCCGTCCGGGAGCAAGAGCAAGTCGCCGGGGTCTTTGCCCCCCTCCATGGCCACCGCGTAGACCAGGAAGCTTCGGGCGATCTCCAGCTCGAGGCTCTGCAAGGTGGCCTTGCGCCCGGCCTCATCGGCGTCGAAGGAAAGATAGATCTCGCGGACCTCGTGCCGCTTGAGGAGCATTCCCTGGTCGGGGGCCAGCCCCGAACCCAGCACCGCCACGGCCTCGGTAAAGCCCATCTGGTGCAGGGCGATCACGTCGAAAAGCCCCTCCACCACGATGGCCCGGCCCCGCTCATGCAGGGATGGCCGGGCCTGGGGAAAGCCGTAGAGCAGGAGGCTTTTCTTGAAGATGGGGGTCTCGGGGGAGTTCAGGTATTTGGGCCCGTCCTCCTTGGCAAGGGCTCGGGCGGTGAAGGCCACCGTGCGGCCCAGAGCGTCTTGGATGGGGAAGGTGATGCGGTGGCGGAAGCGGTCGAAGTAGCGCCCCTCCCGCTCGGCCAGTACCCCGGCCTCGAGCCCCTCCTCCGGGCTCACCCCCTTGCCGCTCAGGAACTTGACCAACCCATCCCAGCTCTGCGGTGCGTAGCCCAGCCCGAACTTCCGCACCGACTCCTCGCTCAAACCCCGGCCCTTCAGGTAGGTAAGGGCCTCGGGCCCCAGGTTGGCCCGGAAGTATTCCTGGGCCAGGTTCAAGACCTCGTATAGCTCGCGCTTTTTGCCCTGGGCCTTGAACTTGGGGAGTTCCACCCCGGTCTCCTGGGCCAACCGCTCGAGCGCCTCGCGGAAGTCCACCCCCTCGATCCTCTGCAAAAACCCGAAGATGTCCCCGCCCGCCTTGCAGCCGAAGCAGTAGCACAAGCCCTTGCCCTCGTCCACGTGAAAGGAGGGGGTCTTCTCCGGGTGGAAGGGACACAGCCCCTTCCACCGCCCCTTGCCCGCCGGTTTGAGGGCCACGTAACGTCCGACCAGCTCGCGGATGGACATCCTCGAGCGGATCAGTTCGATGGCTTGGCTGCTCCTCGAGTCCATAGGCTAGACCAGGGGCCCCAGCCAAGTCTGAAGCTCGGTTGGGGTGGGGCCAGGAGGGGCTCCTGAAAGACTACCGCGCTAGGATACACCAAGCTCGAGGGTCGGCGGGTTAGAGCAAAAAAGCCCTCGGCGGGTGGCCCAGAAAAGCGCCTCGAGGGGCGCTCAGTTCGCCCCGGGCCGGGTAAGGTCGCTCAGGACGTCGTACTGGGTGACTTTTTGGGCTTGGATTTGCAGGCGGGCCTGGGTTCTGAGGGCCTCGCTGGCCTGGTCCTCGAGGGTTCCCAGCCAATTCAAAGCTTGCAGGGCCTGCCCCCCTTCCAGCAGGCGGCGGGCCACCTCCTGGCGCAGGCTACGGTTTAGGGCTGGGCTAGGGGCCACCAACAAGGCTTCGTTGTAGGCCTCCAGGGCCTCGGCCTTGCGCCCTTGGAACCAGCGCTCTTGGGCGGCTAGCCGCCACAGCCGGAAGGCGGCAGTCCCCTCCCCGGCCAGGCCCAGGTAGTGGGCGGCCTGTTCAACGCGAAGGGCGTCTTGGCACCACTCCGCCGCCTTGAGCCACCACCGCTTGGCCTGTTCGGGGCTCACCAGAATCAGGGCGGTCTCGCGTAGGTAAGGGGTGGTAAAGGCCAACCGCTCCCCCTGGGAATCGCTGGACACCGAGAGGAAGCCCTCGTTCAGCAGCGGGCTAAGGTGGGCCTCGCCCCCCAGCAAGTAGCGGATCAACGACCCCTCAACCCCCTCCCCCAGCGCGGCCACGCACAGCAAGGTGGTGCGGGCCCCCCGGGGCAGACGGTCCAGCCGCGACTGGTAGGCCCAGCTTCCCCAGGCCGCCAGGTCCGTCAGGGGGTCTTGGTTGGCCTGGCTGCGCGAGAGGGCCTGGAGCAGAAGGGGCAGGCCGCGGCTCTTAAGGGCCAGGATCTGCTGGGCGGCCTCGTCGAGGTCGGGGCGCAGCTCGCGGGCGCAAGCCAGGGTGTTGGCTTCGTCCAGGGGGGCGACCTCCAGCACCTCGACGCCCCCCTCCGGCCAAAGATTGCGCCGGGTGGTGCCGAGGAGCAAGACCCGACCGCGCGGAGGGTGCTGGAAGAGCTCGACCAGGAGGGGGTCGGCGGCGTGGAGGTCTTCCAGGGCGATCACCAGCGGTCCGTCCTGGGCAAGGAGCTCCAGCAACCACAGCCAGCCCTCTACCATCCTCCGGTCCAGCTCAGGCTTAGGGGCCGGGGCCTGAGGCAGCAAGCCCACGCTATAGGCCAGGGCCTGTTGGAGGGGAGGGGTCAGGGGGGTTCGCTCCAGCCACTGGCCTACGTCCCCGCCGATCAGGTTTTGCAGGGCCAGGTACAGCCGGTGCCGCAGCGATCCCTCCTTGTTGAGCCGGGGAGCCATAAAGCCCCGCACCCCGGCGGGGAGCTGGGCGAGGAAATGCCGCACCAGGTGGGTCTTGCCACTGCCCAAGGGGCCTACCAGGGCTAGGTGTCGGCCCTGCCCACGCTGGGCGGCCTGGAGGGCCTGCTGCAGCCGGAGGAGCTCGGCCTCGCGCCCCACCAGGCAGCCCCCACCCCCCTCAAGGCCCAGGTAACGGTGGGGACGCAGGGGGCCGCCTTGACCTTTGAAGACCTGGGGATCGAGGCCGCGGTAGCGGCAGTGCGGGGCCAGCCGCAGGGTCACCGCGTCCGTCCAGACCTCTCCAGGGGGCGCGGCCTGGGAGAGCCGCTGGGCGAGGTTCACAGCGGGACCCAACACCGTGGACTCCCCAGCCTGCCCGTCGCCCAGCGGGGCCCGCAGCACCAGCCCGCTGGCGACCCCGGCCCGGGCCGGGAGGGGGCTCCCCGCGACCATGCTCAGGGCCGCTTGAAGGGCCGCCCGGGCGTCGTCCTCGCGGCTTTTGGGGGCGCCGAAGACCGCCAGGAGCCCGTCCCCCAGATATTTGTCCACGTGCCCGCCATAGCGGCGGACCTGGGCGGCGGCCTGGGAGAGCGAGTGCCGCACCGCCTTCCAGGTGATCTCGAGGGGGTTCTCGAGGGCGAACTCGCTGAAGCGGGAGAGGTCGAAAAAGACCACGCTGACCCAGCGGCGCTCGTGGACCGGTGCTGCATTAGGGCAGTCTCCGGTAGGGTAGGGGTGGACCTGACCACAGTCGGGGCAGCGCATCCTTACCTCGGGTCGGGGCGGAAGGCCATCAACGGGGGGGCGGTCACCACCCGCAGCGGCCCGGAGAGAAGTTCGGGGCGGATGAGGCGGCTGGGCAGGCTGAGCACCACCGGGACCCCCACGTCCATCAGGTAGAGGTTTGGGGCTAGGGCCTGCACCACCCGGCCGCGCAGCTCGTAGCGGCCTCCTTCCATCCGGTAGGCCCCGGGGCTGGCCTCCTTGCCGTAGGTGAGGCTCTCCACCTCGGCGTGCAAGAGGAGGCGGGCCCGCCCGGTAGGGGCCGGGGGCAGGCCGCGGTCAAAGGCCAGGAACACCCCAGCCGGGGTGACGACCTCGAGCAAGGGGCTGCCCTGGGGCTCGGGGGCCAGATCCGCCTCCAGCGCGTAGGGGGCGAACCGCTCAAAGAAGCCCTCGGGGGTATCCTCGAGCGCGGTGGGTCGTTGGCTCAGGGCCTCCATGTCCATAGCATTATGAAAAATCTTAAACAAAATATAAAAACGTAAACCCAAGATAGCCTCGCCGGGCAAAAGGAGCAAGACCTGCCCCCGGGGGCAGGTCTTGGGCAAAGGGTTGGGCGGCCTCTAGAACAAAGGCCCCAGGCGGAAGTGGAACTTCCCCGCCGCGCGCCCCTCCACGAAGCCTACCCCGTAGTCGAAGCGGATCGAAGGCAAGAGGGCTCCGAAGAGGTCCAGGTCGAGCTGGATGCCCAGTCCAAACCCCAGGTGAAGCTCGGGCTGGGGGTTAGCCGGGCTGCCCCAGGCGGTCCCCAGGTCCGTGAAGGCCACCCCGATGATGTTGGTGCCGCCGTTTTCGGAGAAGCGGAAGTCGTAGCGGTACTCGAGCGAGCTGGTGAGGAAGTACCGCCCGGTCTGGAAGCGAGCGTCGTAGCCCCGCAGGGTCAGGGCCTCGTCGAGGGTGCCGCCCACCCCGAACAGGGCCTCGGCGGGGATGGTGCCGGCCACCCCCAGCATGGTCCCGGTGGAGACCCGCAGGGCGATGGCCTGGCGCTTGGCCGGATCCAGGCCCCAGTAGGTCTTGCCGGTGATGCTGAAGGGGATGTACTGCGAGCCGTTCCCGCTGCGGGGCAGGGTTAGCACGTAGCTGGTCTGGGCGCTAGCCCCGAAGCCCTGGGTGGGGAAGCTGGGGTTATCGGCGTTGGAGTAGGTGGCCGAGAGGCCCAGGGTGAAGTTGTTGCTGGGGGAGGGGAGCAGGGCTCGAGCCTGATCCTCGGTCACGCCGGTGTAGTTGGGGTCGTTGCACTGCGGCTTTTGGGTGTTGTTGGGGTCGTTGACACAGGGGCGGTTGGGGTCGTAGATCTCGAGGCTGGGCGACTTGTACTCGTAGCGCAAGGAAGTGCCCAGGCGCAGGTTGGGCAGACTGGCGGAGAGCGGGCGGGAGAGGCCGAACTCGAAACCGGTACTGCGCTGGGTGTACTGCCAGCCGGTTTTTTTGTTGTTCTGGTCGAATAGGTCGAAGTTGGAGACCGGGCGGGTAAAGAGGCTAAAACTGGTGGCGGTGCGGACCTCTTTGAAGTCGGCGAAGTCGAGGTATAGCCAGGGGATCTGGTATCCCAACGAAAACGAAAGGTTGTCGCCGGATTCGTTGAAGCCGAAGGAAAGCTCGGCGCTCAGCTTGTGGTTGAGGCCCCACAGGTTCCCCTCGCTGTAGGTGACGGAGCCGCTCCAACCCTCCAGGCTGCTCCAGCCGATGGAGGGCACGAAGGCCCCGGTGCGCCCCTCTTTTAGCCCCAGCACGATGACGATCTGGTCGGGTTTTTCACCCGGCTCCACCGCTCGGGTGGGCGGCTCGGCCAAGACCCCGGTGCGCAGCACGTTGGAGAGGCCGTTGAGGAAAGCCCGGGCGGAGAAGAGGGTGCCCGGTTTGGGCAACTCGCGCAGGATCACCTCGTCTTGGGTGCGGTGCGGCCCCGACCAGTTGAGCTTGTACCCCCCGATCCTGACCTCGCTGAGGGTCTGGGTGTAGACCCCGTTCTCAAAGGTGATCTTGGGCTGGGCCACGATCTCGTAGCCCTCCGAGCGGTAGAGGTTCAGAAGCCGTCCGAAGTCCTCGTTGGCCAGGGCCGGGTTGAAGACATCGCCCGGCTTGAGGCGCAGGGCGGCCTTGAGCTTGGCCTCGGGGATGGCCGTGGCCCCCACGATCCGCACCTCCTGGATGGGACCATAGGTCTGCTCGCCCGGCTCCAGGATCACCCGCACCAGGTCGCCCCCCACCGACTCGGCGCGGAAGCTCACTTGCCGCCCGGTAGCCTTGGTCAGCGCGTTGATCCCGTCCAGCAAGCGGTCGTAGTTGAAAGGGTCGCCGGGCTTCAGGCCTAGGCTGGCCACGTCGAGGCCGTTGGCCTGGATCTCCGCCACCTTGAGTTCGCGCAGCCGCACCTTGAGGGTTCCATCTTCCAGCACGGTGTTGTTGACGTCCACCCCGCTGCCGCGGAAACCGGCCTGGGCGTAGACCTGGGCCACTTGGTCGAAGGCCGCCCGGTAACGCTCGAAGTCGAAGCGCCCGCCCTGGGTAAGCGACTGGACGATGGGCTCGAGCCGGTCCTTGGGCACCAAGGTAGGGTTGTCCAGCTCGACTTTTTTGAGCTCGGGATTCTCCTGGACCTTGAAGGTCAGGTTGACCCCTTGGGCCGCGGCGTTGGCCTCGACGGTCACCACCGGGTTGAAGGGAAAGCCCTGCTGCCGGTAGTACTGGGAGAGCCCCTGGGCGGCCTCGGTAGCCCGCTTGGGGTTATAAGTCGCCCCCGGCCCCAGGGCGAACTCATTGAGCAAGAACTGCTGGGCCAGGTTTTGCGGGAGCACCTTGCTATCCACGGCGACGGTGTTGATGGGGGGGTTGGGGGTCAGCTTGACCAGCAGCTTGTCCCCCTCCAGGCTCACCTTAACATCCTGGAAAAATCCCGAATCGAGGACAGCTTTGCGGGCCGCCTCGAGGTCGCCGGGCTCGTCACCCACGCCAAAAGGCAGGGCGATGCGGGCCAGGGCCTGCAGCACCGGGTCGCCGCCTTGAATCTCCAGGTCTTGAATTGGAGCGGCCAGCGCCAGGCTCACCAGGAAAACGAGAGCTAGAGCACGTTTCATCCGCCAAAGGATACCGGAGCGGGGTGAACAAGGAGTGAGAAGCGGGGGTTCGACGCCCCCCGCTTTGGGCTGATATCGTAAGACGCATGGACAATCCGGGGATCTACCAAGCCATCCAGGAGACCGTGGCCTTTATCCAGGGGCGGACCGACTTCGTACCCGAGGTGGGGATCGTGCTGGGTTCAGGGCTGGGGCCGCTCGCAGACCAGATCGAGACCGTAGCCAGCTTCCCCTACGCCCACTTGCCCCACTTCCCCCGCTCGACCGCGCCGGGGCACGAGGGCCAGCTTATCTTGGGCAAGCTCGAGGGCAAAAACGTGCTGGGCTACAAGGGCCGGGTGCACTACTATGAGCACTACACCGCCGCCGAGGTGGTTTTCCCGGTGCGGGTGGGTTTCTACCTGGGGGCCAAGACCTTCTTCCTGACCTCGGCTGCCGGGGGTCTTAATCCCCACTGGCAAGCCGGGGATCTGATGCTGCACCTCGACTACCTCAACATGGCCGGGGCCAACCCCCTCAAAGGGTCCAACGACGAGCGGATGGGGCCGCGCTTCCCGGTGATGTTCGACGCCTATGACCCCCAACTCAACCATCTGGCCCGTAAGGTGGCCCGCTCCCAAGACCTCAACCTGCGCGAAGGAGTCTATGTCTGGTTTGCCGGACCCGCCTTCGCCAGCCGGGCCGAGCTGCGCATGCTACGCCTCTTAGGGGCCGACGCCATCGGCATGAGCATGGTTCCTGAGGTGATGGCCCTGCGCCACCTGGGGGCGAGGGTCTTGGGGTTGTCCACGATCACCGACATGGCCCTCCCCGACTCCCCCCACCACGCCACCGAGCAGGAGGTGCTCGAGGTCGCAGCCCGTACCGGGGCTACCTTCCGCAAGCTGGTGCGGGGGATTTTGGCCGCGATGTAGCCGATATGGCCTTGCCTCAGGTTCTCGAGCGCATCCAGGCCGCCGCCCGCCGCTCTGGGCGCGACCCCGGGGCCATCCGGTTGGTCGCAGTGACCAAGGGCCACAGTCCCCAGGAGATCCGGGATAAGGTTCTGCAGTACGGGAATTTTCCTTTGGGCGAATCCCGCATACAGGAAGCCTTGCCCAAGATGGCTGCACTCGAGGGGTGCGAGTGGCATCTGATCGGCCCCTTGCAACGCAACAAGGTCAAGTTCTGCTCAGGCTTTAGCCTGATCCACTCGTTAGATTCGCTTAGGCTAGCTGAGTATATGAGCAAGAAAGCCGGGGAGATGGGCCACCCCTTCCGGGTGCTGCTGGAGGTCAACCTGAGCCTTGAACCGCAGAAACACGGCTTCCGGGAGGGCGAGTTGGCCGAGGCCCTGCTGCGCATCCGGGAGATGGAAGGGCTCGAGGTGGGTGGTCTGATGACCATCGCCCCTTATACTCTGGAGCCCCAGACGGTGCGACCCATCTTCGCTCAACTCTCCCGCCTGGCCGATCGTTTTAGCCTCCCCGAGCGCAGCATGGGCATGTCCAACGACTTTGAGGTCGCGGTGGAGGAGGGGGCTACCTTGGTGCGGGTGGGCCGGGCCCTATTTGAGGGGGTCAACGCATGATCTTGAGGGCCCGCAGTCCCCAGATGAGCACCACCGCCCCGATAACCCCCCAGATCAAGCCAGCTAGGGTAAATGAGCCTGCCGAGGCGGCCCCGCCGATTTTGAGCAGGTCGGCGAAGATCCACTTGGCCAAAACCGAGCCCAAGATGCCGATGGCGATTTTCCCCAGCAGACCCTCCCGGTCCCCCATGACACTGCTGGCAATCCAACCGATGATCGCTCCTACGATGATCGTCACGATCCAACCCATGGCTTACCTCCTTTGCCCGTGATTATACTATATTTACTTGAAGTTAGACCAGCCGACCAGGGTGATGGGGTTTTCGGGCGGCGATCTTGTGGCCCATTTTCATGGCTGACGGCTAGGCTCGGTACAAGGGCAGCTCTGCACCACGCAAGAAGCACCTCGCGCTGTGCAGACGGGCCGGGATGGCTTGTGGTAGCGTTTAGGTATGCCGGATACGGTGGACGACTCTATCGAAACGGTGATCGCAACCCTGCCCGGGGCGCAGACCCAGCTCACCGCGCTCGACGTACGCTACCAGGAGTTCAAGCGGGGCATGCGCGGCTATGTGGTGGCGGATGTGCGCGAGTATCTGGGCCGGGTTGCCGACCAGCTCGGCGCACTGCTGGAGCAAAATGAGGCTTTGCGGTCGCGCATTCGGGCTCTCGAGACCGAACTCGCTGAGGCCAAGGAGGGCGAAGCCGAACTCCGCCGCGCGGTGGTGGCTGCAGAGCGCATCGCTCGCGAGATCAAGGCCCAAGCCGAGCGGGATGCCGAGCTCATCAAGAGGGAAGCCGAGTCGGCCCGGGAGGTCTCGCTGCAAGAGGTGGTGGCTGAGATGAAGCGGGTACGGGTGGAGATCGAACAGCTCAAGAACGAGCGCGACCTGTTCGTCTCACAGTTCAGGGCGATGCTCGAGGGCTACTTGAATTCGCTGGAGCGATACAGACGTTAAACCCCTTGGCCCTACGGCTCGAGCATGAGCGCCCCCTCGAGCTCCGTGGCTCATTGCGCAAGTCAGCGCACCACGCCGAAGTGGGCCAGAATCCCCAACAGGCTCTCGCGCCAGTAATAGCTCGCGCTAAAGGCCCCTTTCACCGGGTAACCTTGGGCTTTGAGCCCGAGGCTTTGGGCCAGGTAGAGGGCTCGAGGCAGATGGGGTTGGTCGGTCACCACGATGATGCCCCGCTCGCCCACGGTGTCCTTGATGTTGCTGAGGTTTTGCCAGGTGCTGCGGCTTTTGCTCTCGCAGCGCAAGGCGGCTTGCGGGACCCCCCGCGCCCTCAGGTAGCGGCAGCCCACCTCGCCCTCGCTGTAGCGGTCCCCCGGCCCCTTGCCCCCGGTCACGATGATGCCGGGCGCCCGGCCCTGGCGGTACAGCCGAAGGGCGCTCTCGAGCCTCCCCTTGAGGATGGGGCTGGGGTGGCCGTTGTACTGGGCCGCGCCCAGGACCACGATCCAGCCCGGAGGGGCCAGACCCGGGCCGGGGGCTTGGGCCCACCCCAGGGTCATCAGCAACAGCAGCGCCAGGATACGTACCGCGATCACTCTATAAGAGTTTAGCCTGTTTCAAGGCGTTGTGTAGTGCATGTGGGCTTTCGAAGCGGGGCGCGAGGTCGGCGTTGTCGGGGGTGGCCAGGAAGAAAGCCCGCAGCCCGGCCTGCTGGTCGGCCCAGGAGTCCCCCACGAAAATCGCCTGGTGCTTTTCCAGGCCGAAGTGCTCGAGCGCCCTCAGGAGCAGATCGGGGGCGGGTTTGGGCTTTCCATCCTCGCGGGTGAGCACCAGATCGAAGCACAGGCGGTGTTTGGCCAGGACCATCGCGGTGCTCGCGCGGTGGTTGTTGGTGATGATGGCGGTGTAGAGGCCCTGCTCGCGCAGGGCGCTTAGGAGGTCTTCGATCCCGGCCCTCAGCCGGGCGGCCTGCGAAAGGGCCAGCTCCATGTTCGTGACGACTCCCCGCTCTGAAGAGGGGGCTTCTCGGTTCTCACGGGACGGCCCACGCCGTACCCATCCCCGAAGGCTCCGT
>PSML01000024.1:0-29927 GCA_040290145.1 Meiothermus sp.
CAGGGATGGCCGGTGTACCGGCTAGCCTACAGCAACCGCCAGCTGCCGCCGGATATCTCGTTACAGCTCGAGGGGGATGGCCCCTATAACCTCCAGCGCCTGGGGCTCAGCCGCTTTGGCTTCGGCCTCACCTATACCCGCGACGCTTTTTCCCCCACTCTGCCGACTAAACACGCCCTCGAGGGCACCTACACCACCACCTTTGCATGGCGCCAAGAGGACGTGCGGGCGGCGGTGCGGCTGGACCTGCAGGGCGGCGGTTATCTGCGCGAAGGGCTTGGGGGCTGGACCCAGGCCGAGGCCGAGCTTTCCGGCAGCCTGAGCTGGAGCTGGCCATTGCCCAATGGCCAAGCCCCCGGTGTGCAACGGGTGGATCTGCACCTGGCGGGGGGGTATAGCGGTGCGCCTCTGGCCGCCGACCAGATCGCCCTAGGAGGGCCCTCCGGGCGCTTCGCGGTGCGGGGCCTCGAGCCGGGCGAGCTGGTGGGGCCGCTGGGCTTGGTGGGCTCGGTGCAGTGGGACTTTCCGCTGGCCCGCATCGAGCGGGGGCTGCCCGTGGTGGGTTTCCTGGACGATACCTGGATGGGCCTCTTTACCGATGCGGGCTGGACCCGTCAGGGTTTTCGCTACGGCTTCGGCCTGGAGCTGGGGGTCTCGGCCAGCCTGGCTGGGCTTCAGGCCGGGTTGGTAGGAGGAATGGCTTACTCACCCGGTGGACCTGGCCCTAAGGTGTATGTCAACTTGGCCGTTCCGTTGGCCTATTGAGCGAAGGTACTGGGCACGTCCATTCCAGAACAGGTCACCAACCTCCAAGGCCAATCCCGGTAAGATGCGGGGCATGAGCGAAGCGGCTTTACCCACCAAAGAGCAGGTATTGGAAGCCCTCAAGGTGGTCAAGGATCCGGAGATCCCCGTCAACGTAGTGGACTTGGGCCTGGTGTATGACGTGGAGGTCAAGGGAACAGGGGACGTAGAGATCACCATGACCCTTACCGCCATCGGATGCCCAGCGCAGGATATCGTGAAGGCCGATGCCGAGATCGCGGTGATGCGGCTGGCCGGGGTGAACTCGGTGAACGTGGAGTTCGTTTGGTCGCCGCCTTGGACCCCCGCCAAGATGACCGAGGACGGCAAGCGGCAGATGCGGATGTTCGGTTTTAATGTTTAGGGCTTCCGGGTCAACTGCGGACCACGGTTCGGGGCGGTGGCCCGGTATGAGGGGAGCGCCCGGACCTATGGGGAGTCGTACGGGCAGACTCACATCCGGCTGGCGTAACCCTTGTGGGTGTAGAGCGTAGGGTCACTGGGGTTAGCGTTGGCCGCCAGTTGGCGGTGCACGTCGTCGGGGTCAATCTCGAAGAGGGCCGCGTACTCCGAGGGGGGTATCACCGATTCATACCACTTATGTACCCCCTTCTCTTGCAACCAATGCACCAGCTCGGTCAGGGCCCGGTCACCTTCAGGGCCGAAGGCTGGGCCAAAGGCGTCCATGGTAAGTACCGGGTTCTTACTGCCGCGCACGAACACCGCGTAGCGGGCCCCTTTGCGTTGGTCTTGCCAGTCCGTTACCAAGGTGACGATGAGTTCGGGGAACCGTGCGCCTTTGAGGGCTTCCCGGAGGGCCTCGAGGGTCTGCTTGGGTGCGCCACGAGCGCCGATGACTTCCATAGGGGTATTCTACGTGGACCCGTTCTTAGGGTACGACTTCCACCCCCCGCCAAAACGCCACGTACCCCTTGATCTGTTTGGCCGCATCCTTGGGCGCGGGGTAATACCAGGCCGCGTCCTTGTTGATCTGCCCGTCCACCACCAAGCTGTAGTAGCTGGCTACGCCCTTCCAGGGGCAGGTGGTATGGGTGGGTGAGTCCTGCAAGAACTCCCGCTTCACGCTCTCGGGAGGGAAGTAGTGGTTACCCTCGAGCACGATGGTCTGCTCACTCTCGGCGATGACCTGGCCGTTCCAGATGGCTTTCATGCAGCGGTAGGCTACCCTAGATCCACGCGGCTTAGGGTATCCTGGCTTACGCATAAACTCCAGAGAATACCGCAGATGGCTGGCCGCGGGTTTATAGCTTTCGGTAATACCGATAGGAAGTCCCGGATATGCAGATCTCGCTCAAACAGCTGGTCTATTTCATCGCGGTGGCCGAGTCGGGCTCGATCTCGAAGGCTCTTACCTCGCTCAACGTCACCCAGTCGGTGGTGACCGAGGCCATCAGGAAACTCGAGGACACCCTGGGGGCCCAGCTCTTCACCCGTCACGCCCGGGGCATGGTGCTGACCCACGCTGGTCATCAGTTTTTGCGCCATGCCCACGAGGTGCTGGCCGCCCTGCGCAACGCCGAGCAGGCCAACGACTCCGACTACGGCCTGGCCAGCTCGGTCTGGACCCAGGACGTGGGCAAGGCCATGAAGATCGCCAGTCGCCTCCAGTACGGCTGCACCTGGATCAACACCCACTTCATGCTGGTCAACGAGATGCCCCACGGCGGGCTCAAACAGTCCGGCTACGGCAAGGACATGAGCCTGTACGCGCTCGAGGACTACACCGTGGTGCGGCACGTGATGGTCAAGCACTAAAGGGCTCCAATTTACAACTGCGCGCCGTCGCCCGCACCCTCGAGCCACTCCCGGTACTCGGGGTTCTCGTAGCGCGAGAGGGAGAACGCGGGGGCATACCCGGGCAGTGCGTTCCCGAGGAGATGGGCGGCCAGCAACTCGCCCGCCGCGCAGGCCGCCATCACCCCGAACCCCGACAGCGCCCCGAGGATATACGCGCCCCCCACCGGCAGCGGGCCGATGAGGGGGCGGTTCTCCCGGGTCTTGACGTAGTAGCCGCCGTCAATCCAGGGCTTGGGGGCTTTACCCCAGTACTGCCTGAGCCCCGGAACCATCACCGACACCCCCCGTAGGGCAACGTCGGCGTAGTGGGGGTCCGGGGGCAACGGGAAGACCGGGGGGACTGGCCCGGTGTGGTAGTTGAACAGCACGATCAGCGTGGTGCTCTCGCCGTGGCCGTCGGGGCGGCAGTGGACGCCGGAGGGGAACCTGCCCAGAAGCCAGCGGGTGGATTCGTCCTCGGCCAGCACCTGGCGTTCTTCCTCGCTCCAGGGAAGCTCGAGGTCGTCCGTCCAGATCAGCATAGGGGCCTCGCGGGGAACCACCCCCAGGCGCTCGGGAAAGCTCATCTTCCGGTGGAGTTCGGCAAAGACCGGCAAGTCCACCCCCAGCATCGCCGCGACCTCTTTTTGCATCGGCCCGGCGGCGTTGACCAAGACCGGGGTTTCGAGGGTCCGGCTCGAGCCGTCTTGCTCGATCTGCACCGAGGCCACCTTTCCGCCGGCGGTGTCCACCCCCACGACTTTACCCCGGATGAGGCCAGCCCCATGAGCCCTGGCCTGCTCCAGCATCCACATCCCGAGCTGCTGAGCGCTGAACCACCCGGCTTTGCGGACATGGAGCACCGCTACCGTGTCGGGCGAGAGATAGGGGAAAGAGGAGCGGATGGCGGCCCGGTCGGTGAGGAGGTCGGCCCCATCTAAGCCGTGCGCAGCCGAGGGGAGGTAGTGGTTCGATAGCCCATCGTGGGTCCGCAGCGGGCCAGCCCCCATCCGCTCAGCGTTCTCGGCGGATTGCTGCAGGGTGGAAATCTTGTCCTTCTCCGCCGTGGCGTACAGATACCCTCGTCGGTTGAGCTGGATTCGGTTGTCGGTATGGCGGGCGATTTCCTCGAGCAGTTCGATGCTCCGGTTCATCAGCTCGATCATGGCCGGGTCCGGCCCCTGAGTACCGGCGCGAGCCGGGGGCCTATGGCCCTTTACTTGAGTACCGGCGCGAGCCGGGGGCCTATGGCCCTTTACTGGCCACCAGTTGCGGTAGGCCTCCGTAGATTTATCGCTGGTGAGCGAGAGCGGGTCGCCCTGCTCGACCAGCACGACATCCCTCAGGCCCTGTTTGACGGCGAGGTGATAGGCGGCAGCGATTCCTGCGATTCCCGCCCCGCAGATGACCACTTCGGCTCGAGGCATAGACTGTATACAGTATACAGAAAAGCTCGATGGGGCATTCCAGAGCTGCACCGTCTGATCACGGGTGGAGGACGCTTATCCTCTCGAGCCCCGGTAATTTCCCTCGCCGCTCCCCCGGTTGGCCCCTCCCAGGGATTTGCGGAAACACACGATCCGCTCAACCTCCTCGTAGCCCAGCCGCCGGTGGGCCTGCTGGCTCTGGGTATTGTGGAGTTCGGCGTCGGAGGCCATCTCGGTGCAGCCCTTGCTCCTGGCCCAGTCTTCGGCGGCTTGCACCAGCTTGCGCCCGATCCCCGCCCGGCGGTGCTCGGGGGAGACGTACCAGCCCTCGAGGTAGCCCACCGGTCTGCTGTCGCAACCCTCAGCATAGTCTCGGAGCGAAACCTCCACGAAGCCAACAAGCTGCCTGTTTTGCTCGGCCACAAAGCTGGCGAGGTGAGGGTTGCTCAGGATTTCGCTTACCTCGAGCTCGAAGGAGTCGGCGCTGTCGGGCCACAGGGCCGTGCGGAGGGAAAAGTAGGCGGGCAGGTCTTGGGGGTGTAATGGGCGTATGGTCATAGGGTCACCTCTCCGCCCACCACCGTCTGGTAGATGCTCAGGCTGTACGGGTCGCGCAGATCGCCCCCGAGCACCAGCAAGTCCGCCCAATGGCCTACCTCCAGGCTCCCCCGGTTCCCCTCGTCGCCCTGGGCCACCGCCCCGCCCCTCGTGTAGGCCCAGAGGGCTTGCTCGAGGCTCACCCCGTTGCCCGGGATCAAGGGCTCGTGCAACGCCGCCTGCAAGCCCTTCAGTGGCTCTACCTGCCGCACCACCGGCCCGTCCGAGGAAAAGGCCACGGTCAGGCCCGCTTCGAACAGGGCCCGCAGGTTGAAGCAGCGTCCTAGCCACTCCTCGGGCACATAGCGCTGGTAGTTGGCCCGCAGCTCGCGCAAGAAAATGGGCTGAGGTACGGCGATGATGCCAAGTTCGCGGGCTTTGGCCAGGTGCTCGGGGCCGGCCAGCCCAAAGTGCTCGATGCGGTGGCGGGGGCCGGGGGAATCCTGGTATAGCCGCTCGTAGACCCGCAACACCTGATCCAGCGCCCGGTCGCCGATGGCGTGGGTGCCGATGCGGAAGCCCTGGCGGTGGGCCTCCCGGGCCAGTTCGAAAAGCTCGGCCTCCTCAAAACGCAGGATGCCGTAGCGGGGGGGCTCGAGGGTCTTGTAGGGCTGGCTGATGGCGGCCGTGGCCCCGGAGAGCCCGCCGTCGGCGAAGAACTTCACCGAGTCGCAGCGTAGCCGCTCGGAGACGTATTTCTCGGGCAGGGGGAAGGTCTCGGTTCCCCCGTCCGGGCGGCGGATGTAGAGCAGGTTGACCCGGATGGGCAGCTCGCCCCGCTCATCTAGGGCCCGGTAGGCCGCGTAGAGCGGCGGGTCTACGGCGGGGTCGGTGGCGCTGGTGATGCCCAGGCTTTTTAGGTAAGTACAGCCGGCCTGGATCCAGTGCTCGTACTGGGCCTGGCTGGGCTCGCCCATGGCTCGGAAGACCAGGCCGTAGGCGGTTTCGTAGAGAATCCCCTGTTCGAAGTCAATTGCGCCGCCGGGTACGTAGGTCTCGGGGGTGATGCCGGCAAGCTGCAAGGCACGGGAGTTCACCGCGTGGATATGCGCGCAGGTGCGCGTCAGCAGCACCGGGTTGCGCGGGGCCAGCCGGTCCAGCACGGCCTTATCGGGCATGGCCCGCTCGGCCAGCAGGGCCTCGTTCCAGCCGCGCCCCCACAGCCACTGGCCGGGTTGGAGGGCCTGGGCGCGTTCGGCCACCCGCTGGTACAGCTCGGCCAAGCTCCCCACCCCGCGCAGGTCGAGCAGCGTGGTGCGCAGTTGCCCCACCTTCCAGATGTGCACGTGGGCGTCGTTGAAGCCGGGCAGCAGGGTGCGGCCCTCGAGGTGGAGGCGCTTCGTGGTGGGGGTGGCCAGGTTTTCGATCTCCGAGAGCTTACCGGCAGCGACGATCTTTCCGCCCGCGATGAAGAGGGCCTCGAGCCTGCCCGGCACGGGGCCGGGGTTGAGGATGGTGCCCCCATAGATCAGGGTGTCGGCTTTCATGGGCAACCTCCGGTTGCGTCGAGGGTCGAGGGTCCAAAGCCGAGGGCCAAGGCGAAGGCCTCTGGCGTTTGGCGTACGACGTAGGACGTACGACCCTCGCCCGGCGTCACGAATCCACCTCCGGGTTCCGCCACACGATAAACACCCCGTAATTCGCGCAACTGGGGTCGTGCAGGTACTCCGGGATGATCCCCCAGACCGCGTACCCCCGCCGGAGCTGCACCGAGAGCACCGGGTCGAACATCTCGCCCCGGATCACCCTTTGCACGTAAACCTCGATGGGCATCTGGTGTTTGAGGGCTCCGTAGCCCTTGGGCATGGCCCCCGCCACGTGGCCTTGCAAGCCCAACTCCCGTACGAGCTGGTGCCGGGCGGTGTAGAGCAGCGTGGAAAGCCCCAGCCCGCGGTAGTCGGGGTGAACGCCGATATCCGCGCCGTAGAGCCAGTCGCCCGCGGGGTCGTGGGTGGTGAGGTAGTTGCCGCCCACGGCCTCGAGGTACTGGTGCGCGAAGTGGGCGAAGTCCACCTTGGCGCGCAGGTCGGTGGAGCAGGCCACCACCCGGCCCGTGGCCACCTCGAGCACGGCGTGCTGCCCCTGGGGAAAAATCT
Source organism: Meiothermus sp. (assembly GCA_040290145.1). GTDB lineage: Bacteria > Deinococcota > Deinococci > Deinococcales > Thermaceae > Allomeiothermus. The sequence continues at coordinate 6,722 of PSML01000024.1, forward strand.
GCATCTGCGAGCGGTAGTGCTCGGGCTGCATCCTCTCCTCCGGGGCCAGGTCGGGGAAGGAGGCGGCCTGGATCTCGGCCAGGGCCTCGGCCATCCAAGGCTCGCTCTGCACCACCGCGAAGCGGCCGTCGGGGCTTTTCAAAATGAGGTTCATGGTCGGCTTGATGGGCGATCACCAGGGTCGCCTCTACCCGCGTTTTGCCTTCAGCGGCTCTTCACCCGGGTCCAGGCCTCGTCGTAGAGGCGGTTGTTCTGGCCTTGGTCGAGGATGAACTCGAGCGCCATCATCGCCCCCACCCCGCGCACCTCACCCAGCGCCGGGATCTCGGAGGAGATCGGCTCGAAGGTCTCGCGCACGATGCGCTCGACGGTCTTGGCCCGCTCGAGGAAGCCTTTGGACTCGAGGATCTCCAGCGCTTTCAAGGCCGCCACACAGGCCAGGGGGTTCCCCCCGTAGGTGCTCCCCACCCCGCCCACGTGCGGGCTGTCCAGGATCTCCGCCCGCCCGGTCACTGCCGAGATGGGCATGCCCGCGCCCAGGCTCTTGGCCGAGATGATCAGGTCGGGGACGACGCCGGAGTGCTGGATGGCCCACAGCTTCCCGGTGCGACCGGAGCCCGACTGCACTTCGTCGGCGATCATCACCGCGCCGGCCCCGTCGCAGACCTCCCGGATCTTGCGCAAGAAGGGGTGGGGTACGGGAATAAACCCCCCCTCGCCGATCACCGGCTCGATCACGATGGCAGCCAGGGCGGAGGGGTCGATGTGGGCGGTGAGGGCGTTCTCGAGGTTCCAGCAGCACCACTCCACGTACTCCTCGGGGGTCATGCCCCTGGGCGTGCGGTAGAGGTTGGGCATGGGCAGCCGGTAGACCTCCGGGGCGAAGGGTCCGAAGCCCTTCTTGAAGAGGCCCCACTTGCTGGTCATGGCCATGGTGAGGTTGCTGCGCCCGTGGTAGGCCCCCTCGAAGACGATAATCCCTGGGCGTCCGGTGTAGCGGCGGGCCAACTTGACCGCGTTCTCCACGGCCTCGGCCCCGCCCGAAGAGAGCAGGGTCTTCTTGGGGAAATCACCGGGGGTGAGCCGGTTCAGGGCCTCGCAGAGGGCCACGTAGGGCTCGTAGTTGGCGACGATCGAGCACATGTGCAGCAGTTCGTCGGCCTGGGCCTGGATGGCCTCCACCACGCCCCTTGGGGTGTGCCCCACGGCCAGCGCCCCGATCCCCCCGGCCAGGTCGATGAGGGTGTTGCCGTCAGCATCCTCGATCAGCGAGCCGCGGGCCCGCTTCACCGCGACCGGGTTGGCCTGGGCGAGGGCGCTGGAGACGGCGGCGGCCCTTCTGGCTTGCAGGGCCTGGCTTTGGGGGCCGGGGATGGGGGTTTTGAGGTGGATGTAGGGCATAGACTCCTCCAGAAAGTGCCCCCGCTGCGGGGTTGGCCTCGAGCGATGGACGGCGACGTTTGGGCGGGTTTTTTGAATCCTGGGGTCTGGCCACCTAGCCCGCGGGGGGTGGGATGCAGACTTTTTGGATGTCCATGGCTGTTCTCAGTTTAGCAGACCGTACAGGGTGCTTAGGATCTGCTCTTCCCAGCGGGTGTAGGCCGAGTAGGTGCCCTTACCCGGGGTGTGCCCCCCAAGGATGTACACCAGGGCGTTCCCGGCTACTGGGTCGAAGAGCAGGCCGCTCAGCAGGCCATAGGCCTGGCCCAGGTGGCCGAACCAGGGCCGGGGGTACCCCCGCACCGGGCAGTCCTGGCCCGGCTGGTTGGTAAATCGCCAGACCCCCAGCCCCCAGCTGAGCGCCTGGCCCTCCAGGGTCTCTCCGTTGTGGCCGTCGAAGCTCCACTGGGGCTCTAGCATCTGCTCGAGCGTCTTTGGCTTTAGCCACTGCGCTTCCCCCAGCCTGCCCCGGTCAATAAACAACCTTGCGACCTGGGCCAGCTCGAGGGCCGAGGCCCGCAAACCCCCTTGGGGTGAGAAAAAGGTGGCGTTGGTGCCGGGCTGGTAGGTGCGCAGATCAACGGCGACAACCCCCCCCTCGGGCCGGTCGGGGTCGGGGACCAGGGGGCCTGCCGGAACCACCCCGCGGTGGTCGTCGGCCTGGGCGATCCAGGGGGCCTGCGGGTTACCGGTTCGCTTGCGGTATAGCACAGCCAGATTGCCCATCTGCTCCGGGGTAAACCGGCCCAGATTGAACCCGCCCCCCATCCCCAGCGGGCGCAGTACCTCCTGCTCCATCCAGAGGTCAAAACGCTGGCCCGACACACATTCCATCAGGGTTCCCAGGACACCGGTATTGAGGTTGGCATACCCGGCGTAGCGGCCGGGGGGGTGGGTGGGGTCGAAGTGGGCCCCCGCCTCAAAAAAACGCCCTTTGGGATGAAAAAACGCTTGCAGTGTGTAGGGGCTGGGAAGGGAGTAGCACGAACCATCGCGCAAGGAGGAGGTATGCGACAGCAGGTGCCGAACCCGGATGGGCACCCGTGGAAACGCCGGGTTGCGCAGGGCAAAGCCCAGGTACTCGCCGACGTCGGCCTCGAGGTCGAGCTTTCCCTGCTCCACCAGCCGCATCGCCCCCAGCGCCACCACCAGCTTGGAGATCGAGGCCACCCGGAAGCGGGTCTGGTCGTTGACGGGCAGGCTTTGGCCGGGGTCGGGGCCCAGGTAGCGATACCCCAACGACTGGGCATAGACCACCTCCCCCGCCCTGATCACCGCTACTTGCAAGCTGGGGAGTTGGCCGAGCAGCGATGGCAGGTTTTGGCTGGTGTCTTCGGGCCCCACTTACCCGGATTGTATCGGATGGGCGCAGCCAGCTTCGCTCAAACCATGCGCTCCCTTGGCCCTCCCGGTGGCCCCTTTGCGGGGGTTATGGTGCGGGTATCCGGACGCTGAAGGCCCTGCCGGCGTGAAGTTGCAGGGGGTGCTTCCGTGGAGATCGCGGATCACCGGACACCCCCTGAACGGCCGGCTTGTCTACTTCAGCTCTTGCAGGGCTCGAGCCAGGATGGCGTCGCTCTGCGGGTCCACCGTGGCGTTGCCGGAGTTGTCGTTGGCGGGCCGAGCCGGTAGCGGCTGGCTGAAGGTGTACTTGCCGGTTTCATCGGCCTTGGCGGTGTAGGTTTTGCCATCCACGGTGAGCGTTACCGTGGTCCCCGGCTTGGCCCCCGTGCCCTCGAACGAGACCGGCACCGGGAAGCGGTTATCCCGCACCACCACGTCGGGCTGGATGCCCTGGTCGCGGGTGATGGCCCGCTTCTTGGGGGTGAGCCACTGGAAGGTCACCAGGGTCAGATCGCCGCCGTTGGCGAGGTCGATCACGTTCTGGCCCACGCCCTTGCCGAAGGTCTTCTCGCCCACGAGCTTGGCCCGACCGGTGTCCTGCAAAGCCCCCGCCACGATCTCCGAGGCCGAGGCCGAGTTCCCGTTGATCAGCACCACCATCGGCCCGGTCCACTGCACCTGCCCGTTGGCGTCACAGTACAAGCGGGTCTCGCTGCGGGTCTTGGTGTAGACGATGGGCCCTTCCTTGATGAAAGCCCGGGCCACCGCGCAGCCCTGGTCCAAGAGGCCCCCGCCGTTGTCGCGCAGGTCGAAGATGAGTTTTTGCATCCCCTGCTTGCGCAGGTCGTTGATGGCCGCGTTGAGCTGAGAGGATACGTTGATGTTGGCGAACGAGCGCAGCTCGATGTAGCCGACGTTGCCCGGGAGCAAGGCCTTGCTCACCTCGATGATCTTGACCAGCTCGCGCACCAGCTCGTAGCGGAGGGTGGCGTTGGTGCCTTCGCGCTTGACCCCTATGGTGACCTTGGTCCCCTGCGGGCCGCGGATCCTGGCCACCACCTCCTCGAGGTCCAACTTGGTCACGTCCTCGCCGTTGACCTCGACGATCTGGTCGCCTACCCGTAGCCCGGCGTTGAAGGCCGGCAGACCCCGGATAAGACCCTGGATCTGGGCCCCGGTACCCCCCTGTTGGGCCGGAGCCAGCGTGGCCCCGATGCCGTAGAACTCCCCGCGCAGGTCCTCTTGGCGCTGGGCCGCCCGGGCGGGGGGCGAGTAGCTGGTGAACTCGTCACCCAGCGCATTCAGCATCCCCCGGATGCCGCCCTCGAGCACCTTGTTGAGCTGGGTTTGGTCCAGGGTTTTCAGGTACTGGTCTTGGATCAGCGAATAGGTTTCGATCAGGGCCTGGCCGTTGGGGTTTCGCGAGAAGCTCTCGGCCCCTCCGCGGTTGAGTTGGGCGTATACCAGGGCCACCAGGATGGCCCCGCCGATGATGATCCAGGCTCGTTTTTTCATTTCTTCCGTCACCTGCTCCTTAGGTTAGCGGCAATGGATGAGAAGAGGGTGGTGGAAGCTTACGTTGTCTCGCTCGCAGCCATCGGGTGGGCCTGGGGAAAAACATCCAAGCCTCACGCCGTCCTATAGACTGGGAGGAGCATGATCCACTTTCACCGGGTCACCCTCGAGTACCCGCGTACCAAGACCAAGGCGCTTTACGAGGTCAACCTCGAGATCAAAAGGGGCGAGTTCGTGTTCCTGGTGGGGCACTCCGGGGCAGGGAAGTCCACCCTCCTGGGGCTCATCTTGAAGCGGCTCGAGCCCACCAGCGGGGCGGTGTACTTTGGGGGAGAGAACCTCAAGGGGGTGAGGGGAGACCGAGTCGCCCTCCACCGCCGCCGCATCGGGGTGGTGTTCCAGGATCACCAACTGCTCCAGCACTACACCGTCGAGGAGAACCTGGCCTTTGTGCTGCGGGTGTTGGGGGTGCCGCAAAGGGAGTGGGAGGGCCGGGTTACCCGCAGCCTGCGGCTGGTCGGGCTGGTGCACAAAAAACGGGCCTACCCGGAGGAACTCTCGGTGGGCGAGTCGCAGCGGGTGGCCATTGCCCGCTCGGTGGTGGGCGACCCCCAGGTGATCCTGGCCGACGAGCCTACCGGCAACTTGGACCCGGCCAACGCCCTGGCGGTGCTCGAGATCTTCAAGGCGGTGCATGCCCGTGGGGCCACCGTGCTGATGGCGACCCACTCCCGCGAACTGGTCGAGGCCTACCCCCAACGGGTGGTGGTGCTCAAGGCTGGACAACTCGTGCGGGATGAAAAGGTGGGAACCTACAACCTGTCGCAGTAGCTGAGACCCTCTAGCCAAACCGACATCTGGCCCGGCCATCGGCGTAGTATGCTGAAGCTCCAAAGGAGGGCGACCGATGAACATCTATAAACTGGTGGGACGCAACATCGAGATCACCGAGGCCCTCAAGAACTACCTCGATAAGAAGCTCTCCCGGCTGGACCGTCTGGCTGAGGGCATGGGGATCATGGACGCCCGCGTGGTGCTATCCATGGCTCAGAGCCCCCGTATCGGCGAGCGGGCCAAGGCCGAGATCCAGGTCAACCTGCCCAAGGGGTTGGTCCGGGTGGAGGAGTCCGACGCCGACATGTATGCGGCCATTGACCGCATGGTGGACCGCCTCGAGGTACAGCTCAAACGCTACAAGGAACGACACTTTCAGGAATACCGCAACCACCTTCCGGTAGCGCCCGGGGCGCCCACTCGGCCCGAGCCGGAGGCCGAAGAGGGCCCCCAGATCGTGCGCACCAAGCGCTTCGCCATGAAGCCCATGACCCCCGAGGACGCCGCTTTCGAAATGGAGTCTTTGGGCCACGACTTCTTCGTCTTCCGCAACGCCGAAACCGAGGACATCAACGTCATCTATCGCCGCCGCGACGGCAACTACGGGCTGATCGAGCCCATTAGATAGAGCGGTCCCGCGGGCCGCTTGGGGGTCAGTAGAACGCCGAGGGATCCACGTACCGGATGTTCCCCCCGTTGATCACGCCCACCTTAAACCACAGCTGCTCCGGGGCGATCAGCGCCCCCCCGCCGGTATAGCCCAGCAACTGCCCCCGGCTGACCCGCTGGCCCTCCTCGACCTGGAGGCTTTGCAGATTGGTGTAGAGGGTAATCAGGTTCTGGCTGTGCTGGATGGTGACGGTATAGCCGATGTTGGCCACGTAGAGGATGGGGGGGATCACCACCCCGTCGGCGGCAGCTTGGACGGGGCTCCCGGCCGAAGGGCCGGAGATCTCCTGGAAGTCGTTGCCGTCCTGGCCATAAGCGGCAGCGATGCGCCCGCTGGGGACCGGAAACAACAAGCTCCCCACCAACTCGCGGGGGATGCTCGAGAGGTCTACTACCGGCCCAGTGCTCGCGGAGGGGTTTTGCCCGGCCCGCGTTTGGACTTGTTGGCGGCGGGCCGCTTCCTGACGGCGGCGTTCTTCCTCCTGCTGGCGGCGGATCTCGGCCAGGCGGCGCTGCTCGGCTACGATAGCGGCGCTGATGCGGTCAAACTCCTGGCGCAGTTGTTGCTGTGATAGGAGCGTCTCGCGCAGGAGAACCCGGCGGCCTATCTGCTGCTGCCGCAGGTCGGCCAGCACTCCCTGGAGGGCTTGGCGTTGGGCCGAAAGGGCCTGGATGCGCTGCTCCCGCTCGGCCTGTTTCTGGTTGAGGTCCTTGACCAGCAAGGTGAGCCGGGTGCGCTCGTCCTGGAGCGAGGCCACGGTAGTTTGGATGCGGTCGATAAGGTCGGTTTGGCGCGAGCCCAGGGCATCGGTCCAGCGCACCCGCACCGCCAGGTCGGTGAAGGACTCGGCCCGCAGCAAGGGCAAGTAGCGGCTGGCCTGTTCGCGGTGCAGGGTATTGATCAAGGCCGCCAGGCGTTGCTTGAGTCCGGCCAGCTCGGTCTCGAGGGCCTTGATCTTGGCCTCGGTTTCCGTGATCTGGCCTTGCAGGAGGTTGATCTGGCGGGTCATCTCGGCCCGCTCGCGCTCGAGCCGGGTGATCTGGCCCTCCAGCGAGCGCAGCTCAAAAAGGCGAGCCTGAGTGGCGGCGTCGAGCTGGGCCAACTCGCGGTTGAGGATCTGGATGCGCTGCTGCTGCACCCCTTGCAGCCGCTCGGCCTCGCGTAGCTGTTGTTGCAGTTGACGCAGGTTTTGGCACAGGACCGGGGGGAGGCCAATGAGCAATAGGCCCAGCACCAGACAGGGGAAAAAAATTCTCCCACCAGGGTTTGGCGCTCGGTGTCTCACCACGCCGTCTCCCGCAGATGACTCCGGGCGGCCAAAAAAGCCCCACCCGCCCCCAGAACCAGGGCCAGTAGGGTCAGCGCGGCACCAGCCCGCAACAGGTCTTGTGTACCCAGCACCGGCAGGAAGGGCAGGAGCTTTTGCAGGGCGTCCGAGAGGAAGCCATAGGAGAACATCCCCAAACCCAGCGCGACCACCGAGGCCAGCAGGGTCAGAAGGAGCCCTTCCCACACGAAGGGAGCCTGGGCGAAGCGGCGGGTGGCCCCGACCAGCATCATCACCCGCAGCTCTTCGCGGCGGCTTTGGATTGAGAGGCGGATGGTGCCCATCACGCTAAAGAGGGTATCGAGCATCAGGAGCAGGATCAGCAGGTTGGCCGCGATGCGCAAGCCCCCCAGCACCCGCACCAACTGCTCGGTGATGGCCCCGCCGTACTCCACCCAGGCGATGCCCTCGAGCCCTTCCAGCCGGCCCGCTACCCGCTTGACGCTCTGGGGATCCACCAGCTTGAGCCGCAGCGTGTCGGGCAGGGGGTTCTCGATGAGTTCGCTGGCTTGGGAAAGATAGGGATACGAGAGCTGAAGCGCGGCCAGGGCTTGCTCTTTGGTCTCCAGCCGGGCCTCCGCGACCTCGTTCCAGCCCTGGATCCGGGTCAGGATGGCCTCGGCGTTGGCGGTGGGTTTGAGGGCGGCCGCGATCTCCACGTCGCGCTCGAGCGAGCTTACCACCCGGTCCAGGTTCCACAGCACCAGGCCGAGCAAAAACAGCAGGGTGAACGACACCAGTGAGGTGGTGAAGGTCGCGAGGCTGCTGGTGGTGTGTTGTCGGAGCGCCCGCAGGGCCTGGGTTAAAGCGTACACGCCTAGATTCTAAGGGGTCTGAGGACAGATGGGTGAGGAGGGCGGGCGGTGGCTCGAGCACCTCCTGGCGGACTCGCACCAGTGGCCTGTACGGATGGGATAGGTCTGCAGGCCCCTATGCTGAACCCGGACATACAGCCCCGATGGGGGGCAGCCTAACGATGGCCAGCAGGGGTGGGTTCTCCGATGTCTTGACGACTCACTCCACTTACTTGCGGTCCGGGCCGAGTCCGGCTATACTCGGCAGTTGGCACGGCCCTAGAGGCCGGGGTCCGTCTGGGTTTGCCGGGCTCGCCCGCCCACAACCGCAAAAGACGGATCCGTGACGGGGGATTTTCATGTTCGCGATCATCAAGACGGGTGGGAAACAGTACCGCGCCGAGGCCGGGGCCAGGCTCCGGGTGGAGAAGCTCGAGGCCGAGCCCGGTTCTACCGTGGAGTTCGACGCGCTGATGCTCGGCGGCGAGCAAGTGGTGGTGGGGGCTCCGGTGGTGGCCGGGGCCAAGGTGGTGGCCGAGGTGGTGGGTCACGGCAAGGGCAAGAAGGTGCGGGTGGCCAAGTTCAAGGCCAAGGTGCACTACCGGCGCAACCGGGGTCACCGCCAGCCCTACACCGACCTCGTGATCAAGGAGATTCGCGCGTAGAGCCGGGGTGGCGGGGCCATCCACGGGAGGTTTTCATGGCACACAAGAAGGGTCTGGGTTCAACCAAGAACGGGCGCGACTCTCAGGCCAAACGCCTGGGGGTCAAGCGCTATGGCGGGCAGATGGTGCGGGCCGGGAACGTGCTGGTGCGCCAGCGGGGCACCAAGTTCAACGCCGGCACGGGGGTGGGCATGGGCCGCGATCACACCCTCTTCGCGCTGGTGGACGGCGTGGTCGAGTTCCACGATAAGGGCCGCCTGGGCCGCTATGTCTCGGTCAGGCCGCAAGACCGCAGCGGAGCCTGATCCCCTCCCGTCCGGTCTCCCTTGGGGTTCCCTGGGATTCCGGGCGGGATTTGCATTCGCCGATGTTTCGGGACGTGCTCGAGATCACCGTGGCCGCCGGTAAGGGCGGGGACGGGGCGATCAGCTTTTGGCGCGAGAAGTACATCGCCAAGGGCGGCCCCGACGGCGGCGACGGGGGCTGGGGGGGCTCGGTGATCCTGCGGGCTTTGGGCCAGGTGGATTCGCTCTCCAACCTCTCCAAGCGGACCTACAAGGCCGAGGACGGGGAGCACGGCTCGGGCAAGGGCATGTTTGGCAAGGCCGGGCGCGACCTGGTGATCGAGGTCCCCCGCGGAACCCGGGTCTTCGACGCCGAGACCGGCGAGTTGCTGGCCGACCTGACCGAGGAGGGTCAGACCCTGGTAGCGGCCCAGGGCGGGCGGGGAGGCTGGGGCAACGCCCGCTTCGTCACCCCCACCCGCCAGGCCCCCCGCTTTGCCGAGGCGGGGGAGCCCGGCCAGAAGCGGCGGCTGCGCCTGGAGCTGATGCTCCTGGCCGACGTGGGGCTGGTCGGCTATCCCAACGCCGGCAAGTCCAGCCTGCTGGCCGCCCTCACCCACGCCCAGCCCAAGATCGCCAGCTACCCCTTCACCACCCTGGCCCCCAACCTGGGGGTGGTGGAGCAGGGCCAGGGGCGCTTCACCCTGGCGGACATCCCCGGCATCATCGAGGGGGCCAGCCAGGGCAAGGGGCTGGGGCTCGAGTTCCTGCGCCACATCGCCCGCACCCGGGTGCTGCTCTACGTGCTGGACGCCAGCGACCGCCCGGTCGCCACCTTCCAGACCCTGCGCTCCGAACTGAGCAGCTACGACCCTGACCTCCCCCTCCGACCGGCCCTCATCGCCCTCAACAAGATTGACCTGCTGGATGGGGAAGAGCTGACCCGGCTCGAGGCCGAGCTTGCCCAAACCGGCCTGCCGGTGCTGGCGGTCTCGGTGCTCGAGCGAAGGGGCCTGGGGAGCCTGGTAGAGGCCCTCTTCGCCCTGGTGGCGGCGGCCCCCAAACCGGCCCTGGCCACCCCGGCACCGCGCCCCGAGGAGGCCCCGGGGGTGCAGGTCCGCGAGGTGGAGGAGGGGGTCTACGAGGTGCAGGCCCCCGGGTTGGAGCGCCACCTGCGCCGCCTCAAGGGGGACCTGATGGAGGCCTCGGGCTACCTGCAAGACCTCTTCAAGCGCTACGGGGTCGAATCCGCCCTCAAGTCCAAGGGGGTGCGGGCTGGCGACACCGTGCGCCTGGCGGGCCTCGAGTTCGAGTACATCCCCGAGGTCTAGATGCCCAACGCCGCAGGCAAAACGCAAAGGGTTGGGCGTCTGGCGATCTTCGGCGGCAGCTTCGACCCGGTTCACCTGGGCCACCTGATGGCCGCCTCGGAGGCGGCGCAGGGGCTGGGCCTGGATAGGGTGCTCTTCGTGACCGCGGCCCGCCCTCCTCACAAAACCCCGGTGGCCCCCCCCGAGGCCCGCCACGAGATGGTGGTGCTGGCCACCGCGCACGACCCCCGCTTTGAGGCCAGCCGGCTCGAGCTCGATCGCCCCGGCCCCAGCTACACCGTGGACACCCTGCGTGAAGCCCGCAGGCTTTATCCCCAGGCTGAACTCTTCTTTATCACCGGGGCCGACGCCTACCGGGATATGGAGGGCTGGCGCGAGGCCCAAGCCCTGCCCGAGCTGGCCCAGTTGGTTGCGGTGACCCGGCCCGGCTACCCGTTCTCGATCCACCCCTTTTTTCAATCCCATATTCGGCTCCTGGATATCCTCGATTACGAGGTTTCCAGTACGATGGTGCGCGAGCGGCTGCGCACCGGGAAGAGCATCCGGTATCTGGTGCCGTTCGAGGTCGAGGCATATCTGGTCAAGCACGGGTTTTACCGCTGAGCCAAACCGACGGAGAGTGGGAGGACAGAGTTGATTCAGCATCGGAAAACCGCACCAGAGAAAAGGCTGCGGGCGGAGCCGCTCATCCAACGGGTTAAGCCGCTGGTCAGGCCGGAGCGCTTGGCCCACATCCTCAGGGTGGCCGAGCTGGCCCGCCGGATTGCCAGGGCCAATGGGCTGGACGGCGAACGGGCTTATCTGGCGGGCATTCTCCACGACGCGGCCCGCGACCTGCCCCCCGAACGCCTGTTCGAGCTGGCTCCGCCGGAGATCCCCTTAGAGCGCGAGCACCCCAAGAGCCTGCACGGGCGGGCTGGGCGACGTCTGGCCGAGGACTGGGGGGTGAGCGACCCGGAGGTGCTCGAGGCCATCGAGGGCCACGTCTACGGGGTGGACCCGGCCTATCCCATCGCCATGGCGGTGTATGTGGCCGATGTCTCCGAGCCGGGCCGGGGGGTCAACGCCGAGATCCGCGAGCGGGCCTTGGCGGGTGACCTGCTGGGCGCCTACCGCGAGGCCGTGGAGACCAAGCTGCGCTACCTCGAGAGCAGGGGCATCCCCCCCCACCCCCGTACCTTCCTGGCCCACCAGAAGTTGGCCCAGGGCTAAGCCAAGGAAGGGGCTAGGACGGGGGCCCCTCCGCAGTCTGCCCCCTCACCCGCCTCGTCAACCCCCGGCGTATCTTACTGGTGCCCATGCGTCCTCGGATCTCCCTGCTCCTGCTCGGCCTGGCCCTGCTGACCCTGGCCGGGGTGTTGGCCCTGACCCCCCCCAAAGGCGAGCTGCGTCCGGGGGAGGGTGCGGCTTACCGGGTCGGCCCGGTGCCGGAGATGAGCCTGGTGGTGGCCGCCCGCGACACCGAGTACTGTGGCTACCACACCGCCTGCGGGCCGGGGAAGCGCACCGATACCATCCTGTACGTTCACGTGCGAGGGGGGGAGGCCGAGATCCTGGCGGTTCCGCGCGACCTGCTGGTGACCTACGGGGGGGTCAGCGGCAGGGTCAATGCCATCTATGGGCGCTTGGGGGCGGACGGCCTGCGCCGCGCGGTGGAGGAGTTGCTGGGGGTCCCGGTAGAGCACTACCTGATCCTCACCTTCGAGGGCGTGATGAAGCTGGTGGATGCGGTAGACGGCATCGAGGTGAACCTTCCCGAGCCGATGCGCTACACCGACCGGGCGGCGGGGCTTTTCATCGACTTTCCGGCGGGGCGGGTCAAGATGGACGGCAAGGACGCGGTCAAGTACATGCGCTTCCGCCACGACGCCAGCGGCGACTACACCCGCTTAGACCGGATCAAGGGGGTGCTCTCGCAGGTGGCCCAGAAGGCCCAGAGCCCCCGCTACTGGCCGCGCCTGCCGGGGGTGGCCCAGGAGGTCTGGGGCCAGATCGAGACCGACTTGAACCTGCAAGAGGCGCTGGCCTTTTTGCCCTATGTGCGCGGCCTGACCCTGCGCTCGGCCAGCCTCCCCACCTACGAGGGGGGGAGTTACCTGCTCTCCGACCCGGCTCAGCGCTCGAGCTTTGTGCGGAGCTTCCTGGGGCTAGCCCAAGGCGATGCCCTGGTGCCCGAGGGGCGGGTGCTGCTGGTGGATCAGGAGGGGGGATCGGAGGGGAGGCGCTGGCTCGAGGGGTTTACCCGTATGGCCTTGCCCCAGCCTGAGCTGCGCGAGGAGAACCTGGGGCTCGAGGCCGGCGTCTACGTGACGGGGGGTTCGCGGGCGGGCCAGGGGCTCGAGGTGGGCCGCTTCTATAGCGACCTGCTGCACCTTCCCCTGATCAGCCGTTTCCGCCCCGTGATGGAGGGTTACGACGCGGTGATCGTCATCGCTTCGCCGCCGCAGTAGCTCTCCAGCCAAGCGCCAGCTATGCTACACTCGAGCTGGATGGTCAAACCCATAGAAGCCCAGACCCTCATCGGTTGGATTCGCCAAGCCCTGGACGACAAAAAAGCCGAGAACATCGTGGCCCTCGACCTGCGCGGAGCCTCGCAGTCGCTGGACTACTTCGTCATCGCCACCGGGACCAGCCGACCCCACCTGGAGGCGCTCGAGCGGGCGGTGCGAGAAAACCTCGAGGAGCACGACATCCGTCCGCGCCGCGTGGAAGGCCCCAGCCCGCGCTGGATCCTGCTCGATTACGACGAGGTGCTGGTGCATATCATGAGCCCTGAAGCCCGGGAGTTTTATGACCTCGAGGGTTTTTGGATCGATGCGGTGCGGATTTAGCGCGCCGAGATGGCCCCGTTGGAACTCTCGAGCACCAGCCGGGCCGGATTCTCTCCGCTCCGTCGGGCGCTAAAGCTCTGCCGGCGGAGCCCGACGCTGACGTCCTGAAGCTCGACGCTTACCCGGCCGTTGGAGGTGTGGCCCTCGGCCTCCAGGCCCGCCCCACCACCCGGACCGCTCCGTTGCTGGTAGCGGCCTTGCTGTGGGAGCCGGGCGGGAGGGTGAGGCCCTCGAGCACCACGGCCCCGTTGGAGGTGTGGGCCTCGACCGCCCCCGCTACCTGGCGGATCTCGATGGCGCCGTTGGAGGTTTTGGCCCAGACCGCCCCCTCTGCCTCCACTACGGTGATGCGGCCATTGGAGGTGTGAAGCCTAAGCTCGGCGCTTCCACTGCCCTTGACGCTCACCGCCCCGTTGGAGGTGTGGGCCTCCAGGCGGGCCAGGCTCCCCTCGCTTTGGATGGCCCCGTTCGAGCTGTGCAGGACGAGGGTCAAGCCTTCGGGCAGGCTCGCCCCGCAGCCGGGGCAGAGCGGGGTGTTCTTGCGGGCCTCGATCCAAAAGGAGTCGCCCTGGGCCTCGAGGTGGATGCTCACGTCCCCTTTGCGCCGGACGGTCAGGTGGGGCGCGGAGGTTCCTGCCCGGACGGTGATCGAGCCGTTGAAGGTGCGGGCCTCGAGCCGCCGGACCCCCTCCAGGTTCAAGGCGTGGTCTTCCTGCACCGTCGGTGCCAGCGTCCCCAACAGATCAGCCGCCATACCCCATCTCCTTCCTCGAGCCCTCGGCGTCCAGCCAGCCCGCGAAGCGGTGGAACCGGCAGTGGTTGGACCGGGCCTCGGCAGCTTTGGACTTGCTGTGGAGCTCGAGTTCCTGCCCATTTGAAACGAACATCGGGCCACCCCCTACCAGGAAGTGTAAGGGTGAACTTTATATTTTGTCAATGCTGATTTTCTATTCTCTAAATCAAAGCGCTCACTGAGCGGTTGGTGTGGATGTGGTGGATGGCCTGAGCCAGCAGGTCGGCGGTGGAGAGGATGGTGTAGCCCAGCCCGGGGTTGAGCGGGATGGTATCGGTAAAGACCACCTGGCGGATGGCGGGGTGGGCCAGGTTTTCTCGGGCAGGCCCCACCAGCACTGCGTGGGTCGCCATCACCACGGCCTCGGGCAGGGCTCCGGCGGCTAAGAGGGCCTCCACGCCGCGGCGGATGGTCCCCCCGGTGGAGATGATGTCATCCACGATCAGCGGGCGCTTTCCGGCCACGTCCCCGATCACGTAGGTGACCTGGGTTTCGCGCGGGCCAGTGCGGCGCTTGGCCAAAAGGGCCAGGGGCAGGCCGAGTTTTTCCGAGAGGCGGCGGGCCTCTTCGGCCCGGCCCGCGTCGGGGGAGACCACCACGGCGCTTTCGGTCAGGTGGTGGTTCAGCAGGTGGTGAGCAAACAGCCGCACCGCCGAGAGGGCGTCCACCGGGATGTTGAAAAAGCCCTGGATCTGCGGGGCGTGCAGGTCCACCGCGATCACCCGGTCTACCCCCACCCGCTCGATCAGGTCGGCCACCAGCTTGGCGGTGATGGGCTCGCGGCCTTGAGTCTGCTTGTCCTGGCGGGCGTAGCCGAAGTAGGGGATGACCGCGTTGATGCGGGCCGCGCTGCTGCGGCGCATGGCGTCGGCCATCAGCAAAAGCTCCATCAGGTGGTCGTTGACCGGGGGCGAGGTGGGCTGAATGAGGTATACATCGGCTCCGCGCACGCTCTCGTGGATGCGTACCCGCACCTCGCCGTCGGGGAAGCGCTCCACCAGGGCATCCCCCAGCCGTAGCCCCAGGGTTCGCGCGATGGCCTCGGCCAAGGGGCGGTTGGCGTTGCCCGCGAACAGCTTGACCTCGAGGCCGCTATCCTCCCCGTTGAGGGGGCGCTCGTCCTCGAGGTGCAGCTCCCGGGGGGGATGATCCCCGTGCGCGGAAACTTGGGGTGCATTGACCTGTGCGACGCCTTCAGCCTCCGCCATAGTACGGACGCTCTCAACCCCCAGCCCGGTCATCGCCATACGTTCACCCCCGGTGAGGCGATTATACCCGCCCGACCCCTCCATCTTGTAGGCGGCCTCCGGGCCCCTTTGCCCGGCTCTCAGCGGTTGCTGTGCAGGAAGCGGGCCAAAAGCTCGCCGAGCCGCCGGGAGGCCGCTTCCAGGAATTCCTCAAAGTTGACCGTGGCCTCGTCGCCCGCTCCGTCCGAGATGGTGCGCACCAGGGCCATCGGAAGCCCTAGCCGGCCCGCGGTCCAAAGCGCCGCGGCCCCCTCCATCTCCACCGCGTCGGCGGCGAAGACCTCGCGGAGCCGCTGGGCCTCGCTGGGGTCGGCCAGGAAGCGGTCCCCGCTGGCCACCCGGCCCCAGTGCACCGGCAGGTTCAAGGCCAGGGCCGCCCGGTAAAGCCCGGTGGAGAGCTCGGCATCGGCCTCCACGAAGCGCTCGCCGCTGGCCAGTTCGCCGGGTTTGCGCCCGAAGGCGGTGATGTCCACGTCCCACTGCACCGCGTCGTGCGCGATGAGCACGTCCAGGGCGTGCAGCCTGGGGTTCAAGGCCCCCGCCACCCCGGCCCAGATGGCCATCTTTGGCTCGAACCGGGCCTGGGCATAGGTGACGGCGGAGGCCGCCGCGACCTTGCCCACCCCGGCCTCGACGAGCACCACCTCGTGACCGGCGAAGACCCCCCGGTGGGTACCCGCGCTCGGCTCGAGCCCCAGCGCCTCCCGCAGGGCCCGGGCCTCCACGCCCTCGGCGGCGAAGAGGGCCACCAGGGTCCGAGCCGGATGGGTAGGGGTTTGCGGCAAGGTAGATACCACCTTGTTCACCCCGATAGTGTAGCGGGTTTTGCCGGGGAGAACGTGGCCGAAGCCGCCGGTTGGGGCTAGGTTCCTTCCCGCCAGGAATGCAGGTAGCGCTCCTGCTCGGGGGTGAGGGTGTCGATCTTTAGGCCCATGGCCTCGAGCTTGAGCCGGGCGATCTCCCGGTCGATGGCCTCGGGAACCGGGTAGACCCCCACCTCCATCTGGCCCTTGTGCTCGAGCATGTGCTCCACCGAAAGGGCCTGGTTGGCGAAGGACATGTCCATCACCGCGCTGGGGTGACCCTCGGCGGCAGCCAGGTTGACCAGGCGGCCTTCGGCCAGCAGGTTGACGCTGCGCCCGCCCTCCACGGTGTACTGCTCGACGAAGGGGCGGCCCGCCCGCTTCTCGCGGGCGGCGGACTCGAGCGCAGGGATGTTGATCTCCACGTTGAAGTGGCCCGCATTGCAGAGGATGGCCCCGTCCTTCATCACCGCGAAGTGCGGCGCGTCGAGCACGTTGATGTTGCCGGTGACGGTGATGAAGATGTCGCCGACCTTGGCGGCCTCGAGCATGGGCATCACCGCAAAGCCGTCCATCACCGCCTCCAGGGCCTTGAGCGGGTCGACCTCGGTGACGACCACGTGGGCCCCCATGCCGCGCGCCCGCGAGGCTACCCCGCGCCCGCACCAGCCGTAGCCGGCCACCACCACGGTCTTGCCGGCGAGCAGGAGGTTGGTGGCGCGGATGATGGCGTCGAGGGTGCTCTGGCCGGTGCCGTAGCGGTTGTCGAACATGTGCTTGGTGTGGGCGTCGTTGACCGCGATCACCGGGTAGGCCAGCACCCCTTCTTTGGCCATGGCCCGCAGCCGGATCACCCCGGTGGTGGTCTCCTCGGTGCCGCCGAAGATGCCCGGCAGCAGGTCGCGGCGCTCCTTGTGGATGAGGCTCACCAGGTCGCAGCCGTCGTCCATGGTGAAGTGGGGCTCACTCGCCAGGGTGGCCTCGAGGTGCGAATAGTAGGTGTCTTTGTCCTCGCCCTTGATGGCGTAGACCGGAATTCCATCGTGCCAGACCAGCGAGGCCGCCACGTCGTCTTGGGTGGAGAGCGGGTTGGAGGCGCACAGCGCGACCTCGGCCCCGCCCGCCTTCAAGGCCCGCATCAGGTTGGCGGTCTCGGCGGTGACATGCAGACAAGCCGCAATCCGCACCCCCTGCAGGGGCTTCTCCCGCGCGAAGCGCTCTTTGATCTGGCGCAGCACCGGCATCTCCTGGGCGGCCCAGTCGATGCGGCCCCGCCCGGTCTCGGCCAAGTCCAAATCCCGAATGTGGTAATCCTTGACGGCCACGGTTTCCTCCTGGGTACCCCGACTTCAGTGTACCGGGTCGCAAGCATCGGGCGAGGGCCGCCCGCCGTCAGGCGATCTCCACCGTCTCCTGCACGACTAAACCCTTCTCCAGCACCCGCCGGGCCCAGTCCTTGGCCAGCGCCAGGTCGTGGTCTTTATAGTTGCCGCACTCCAGTTCGCTGGCCCCGGGGATCTCCCCCTCGAAGGCCACCACGTCCTCGAGGCTGGCCCGGAAGGCTTCCAGCATCCGCTCGGGGCCGATCTGGCCCAGCATCACCGCGTAGAAGCCGGTGCGGCAGCCCATGGGGGAGAGGTCCACCACCCCCTCGACGTGCGAGCGCAGGTATCCGGCCAGGAGGTGCTCGAGGGTGTGGACGGCCTCTGGCGGGAGGATCTCCTGGTTGGGCTGGCCCATCCGCAGGTCGTATTTCTCGATGCGGTCGCCCTTGGGGGTCATCTTCACCCCGGCCAGCCGTACGTAAGGGGCCCGGACTTTGCTATGGTCTAGGCGAAAGGATTGGACGAGGACGTATTCCGACATAGAGGACAGCTTAGCCTAGCCCCTGAGCCTGCGCCAGAAGGTGGGGAACAAGAGGATCATCAAGGGGATGAGTTCGATGCGGCCAGCCCACATCTGGATGATGGCCACGATCTTGGAGGCGGGGTGCAACTCGCCGTAGTGCCCGAAGGGGCCGAACTCGCCGTAGGCCGGGCCGATGTTGCCGATAAAGGCTGCCGAGGCGGTGAACCCGTAGAGGAAGTTGTTCTCGCTGATCCCAATCACCCCTACCCCCACCGCAAAAAGCAGGATATACAGGGTAACAAAGGCGGCCACCGAGCGCAGGGCATCCTCCCCCACCACCTTGTTGCCCACCCGCAGCGGGAGCACGGCCTGGGGGTGCAGCGAGCGCTGGAGCTCCCGCTTGACCAAGGCCCAGGCGATCAGCCAGCGGATCACCTTGATGCCCCCGGCAGCGGAGCCGGAGGTTCCCCCTATGAACATCAGGGCGATCAGGATCATCTGGGCGGGCAAGGCCCACTGGGCGAAGTCCGCCGAGGCGAAACCGGTGGTGGTGACGATGGAGGTGACCTGAAAAAAGGCGTGGCGCAAGGAGGGCTCGAGGCTGTACGTCCCCGAGAAGAAGAGATAACCTGCCAGGGCCATCCCGCTCACCCCGATGATGGCCGTGTAGGCCCGGAACTCGCTGTCGCGCAGCAGGGTCTGCACCTCCCGCCCGAAGAACAGCCGGTACTGCAGCAGGAAGCCGATCCCGGCCAGGAACATAAAGAGCGTGCCGAACCACTGCGAGACCGGGGAGTAATCGGCGAAGCTTGCTGGGTTGGGGCTCAGACCCCCCGCCGGGACCGTCGAGAGCGCGTTGCAGATGGCCTCGAAAGGGGGCTGCCCGGTGGCCATGTAGACGGCCGAGCACACCAAGGTCAGCACCCCGTAGATGCGCAGGATCATGGCAGCGGTCTGGCGCAGCTTGGAGGTGATCTTCTCCTTCTGGATCCCGGTCACCTCGGCGAAGAAGAGCTGCCGCCCGGCCACCGCGAGCTGCGGCAGCACCACGATGAAGATCAGCAGGATCCCGATACCGCCGAACCACTGGATGAGGCTGCGCCACAGGAAAAGCCCGTAGCCCCACGCGCTGAAGTCGGTGAGGACGGTGGACCCGGTGGTGGTGAATCCCGAGACAGACTCAAACAGAGCGTCGAGGGGGGCTAGATTGCCGGAGATCCAGAAAGGGATCGCTCCCAGGGCCGGGACCAGAATCCACAGCAGGGCCACCGTGAACAAGGCCTCGGCCCGCCGGGGGTCGGTGTGGCCGTTCCCCAGCCGGCGCAGCACCATCCCCAGCGCGATCCCGGTCAAACCCCCCACCAAAAACCCGGTGGCGTTCTCACGGTACAGGGCGTCGATCACCCCCAGCAGGAGCATCACCGCCCCCAGCCCCACGAAGACCACCCCGGTCATATGGGTGGCGGCGGGAAGCGGCCAGCCGGTGGGTCGAGGTTGGGAGCGGAAGGCCATAGCTCAGCGCACTCGAGCCAGCACGTCGTCGGCCACCCGGCGTTCGGAGAGCACCAAGAGGGTGTCGCCTGCCGCCACCGTCTGGTTGTAATCCGGAAGGGAGACCTTTTTGCCCCGCTCCACCGCCACCACTGTGGCCCCCGTGGGCAGCTCGAGGCTCCCCAGGGTACGCTCGCGGAAGGTGGGAGGCACCTCGATCTCCAAAAGCTCGATGTTCTCCTCCATCAGCGAGAGGTGGTCCACGTTCTCCGAGTCGAGCCAGTCTACCACCTCGCGCACCGCGGCTTGGCGGGGGGTGAGGGGGATATCGATCCCCACCCGCTCGAAGAGCTTGCGGTTCTCCGCCCGGCCTACCCGGGTGATCACCTTGGCCACCCCGGCCTGTTTGGCGAAGAGCGAGACCAGCAGGTTTTTCTCGTCGTTGTCCGTGACCGCCACCAGCACGTCGGTGTTGTCCAGGCCCTCCGACTCCAAGAGGTCGGTGTCGGTGCCGTCGCCTTGCAACACCAGGGCCCCCGGCAACTCCTCGGCCAGCCAGGCGCAGCGCTCCTGGTTGTGGTCCACCACCACGATCTGCACCCGGTGGCGGGAGAGCTCCTGGGCCACCATGAAGCCCACGTTCCCCCCACCCACGATCATCACCTGGCGCACCCGGCCTTTGGGGGCGAAGCAAGCTTGCAGGGCGGTGAAGCCCAGAGGGGTGCTGGTGAAGAGGATGCGGTCGCCGGGCTCGAGCTCGAGGTCCTCGAAACCGGGGTCGCGGGCCGCGATCAGCCGTCCTTCGCGCAGCACCCCGGCCAAGAAGGTCTCCTCCGGCCAGTCGATGATCTTGAGGTGGCGGTGGGCATAGGGGCTTTTTTCCTCGACGCGGTACTCGAGGAATCGCAGCCGCCCCCCCACCAGGGTCTCCACGTCCACCGCCCCCGGCACCAGGATCACCTCGACGATCTCCTTGGCCAGCGAGCGCTGGGGCCAGAGCACCCGATCAATCCGTGTGCCCAGGATCTCCACCGTGCGGGGGTCGGTGAGGATATCCATGTAGGAGGACTTCCCCACAAAACAGATCACCTCTTTGGCCCCTAGCCCCTTGGCCAGCAGACAGGTCAGGAGGTTGACCTCGTCCCAGTTGGTGGCCGCGATGAACACGTCGGCCAGGTCCACCTTGGCCTCGCGCAGGGTGTCGGGGTCGGCGGCCGAGCCTTCCAGGAACTGCACGTCGTACTGCTCGAGCCGCTCGCGCAACTCGGGGTCCTTGTCGATCACTGCGATGTCGTGTTTTTGGGTCAGGGCTTTGGCGATCTGCCCACCGATCTCTCCGCCACCTGCGATGACGATGTGCATAGGCTCAGCTCCGCTTCGCGCCCCCGGCCTTGGGTCTGGCCTTCATCAAAGCGCCCTCAGCTTACAACCGGATCAGGTGATCCGCCACGCCCAACTGCGGAACCTTGGGTTTCCAAACCCGGTTGCCTACCGCCTGGCCGTAGAGGTCGTAGGCTTCGGCCCCGGTGATGCGAACTTGGATGAGGTCTCCGATCTTCACCGTGCCATCGGTCTCGGCGTAGACCAGCCCGTCAATGCCGGGGGCGTCGTACTGGCTGCGCCCCACCACCCATCCGGGCTCCTCGCCGTAGTCGTCCACGATGACCTCGAGGGTCTGGCCCACCTTCTCCTGGTTCTTCTGGAGGCTGAGGCGCTGCTGCAGCTCCATGAGGCGGGCCAGGCGTTCCTCCTTGACCTCCTGCGGGAGGGGGTTCTCGAGGGCATTGGCGTCGGCCCCCGGCACCTCCGAGTAGGTAAAGGCCCCCACCCGGTCCAGATGGGCCTCTTGCAAGAACTCCAGCAACACCCTGAAGTCCGCCTCGGTCTCGCCGGGGAAGCCCACGATAAAGGTGGAGCGGATCGCCAGGTCGGGGGCGATGCTGCGCCACTCCTGGATGGTCTTGAGGTGGCTCTCGGCCCCGCCGGGGCGGCGCATGGCCCGGAGGATCTTGGGCGAGGCGTGCTGGAGGGGGACGTCCAGGTAGGGGAGGATCTTCCCCTCGGCCATCAGCGGGATGAGCTGCCGGACGTGGGGGTAGGGGTAGACGTAGTGCAGCCGCACCCAGGCCCCCAGTTCGGCCAGCTCGTTCACCAGGTCCACCAGGTGGGCCCGCACCGGCCGCCCCTGGAACTCCGACGGGCGGTGGCGCAGGTCCACCCCGTAAGCCGAGGTGTCCTGCGCGATGATCAGCAGCTCTTTGGTGCCCGTTGAGACCAGCCGGGTGGCCTCGTAGAGGATATCCCCGGCGTCGCGCGAGACCTGCCGGCCCCGCAGCTGGGGGATGATGCAGAAGCTGCACCGGTGGTTGCAGCCCTCGGCGATCTTGAGGTAGGCGTAGTGGCGCGGGGTCAGCTTGACCTGCGGCGGGATCAGCCGGGTGAAGGGGTTGGCGTCGGGGGGGACGACCCGGTGGACGGCCTCGAGCACCCGGTCCACCTCTCCCGGGCCGGTGACCTCGAGCACCGTGGGGTGGGCCTCCTTGACCACCTCGGGCCGGGCCCCCAGGCAGCCGGTGACGATGACCTTGCCGTTTTCGGCCAGCGCTTCACCGATGGCCGAGAGCGACTCCTCCACCGCCGGGGTGATGAAGCCGCAGGTGTTGACCACCACCACCTCGGCGTCTTGGTAGGTGGGGGAGGTCTGGTACCCCTCGGCCCGCAGGCGGGAGAGGATCTGTTCGGAATCCACCAGGGCTTTCGGACAGCCCAGACTGACAAAACCAACCTTACCGGCCATATGCTCCTTGGGGTTCGCCGGGGGCGAACCGACAACTCCCCGAGTATAGCAGGAACCCTGGCGATCTTGGCATCCCCGATTCTTAGCGGGGCCTTGCCACCAGCGCGCCGACGAACAGCAGCAGCGCCCCAGCCAAGAAGGTCAGCCCCAGCGGCTCCCCCAGCAAGGCCCAGCCCAACAGCCCGCCCACCGCCGGCTGGGCGAAAAAGGCGATCCCCGAGAGCACCGAACCGGCCTTTGCCACCGCGTAGACCCAGAGGGTGAAGGCCACCGCGGTCGAGACCACCCCCAGGTAAAGGATCCCCGCTACCGTGCCCAGGCCCACCGCTCCGATCGGGGCTCGAGCCAGCTCGCCCGGAACCAAGGCCAAAAGCGCAACCCCCCCCACCAGGCTGGCCCAGGCCGAGACCAAGGCCGGGTCGTGCTGGCGCACGGTCTGAGCACCGATCAGGCCCAGGAGGCCCCAGGTGAGGGCGGCCACGATGAGCCAGAGCACCCCCGCCAGGTTGGCCCCCTCGCTTCCGGAGAGCACCCAGACCCCCCCCAGGGCCATCCCCAGCCCGATCCAGGCCCGCACCGAGACCTTTTCGATCCTGAGCCAAGCGGCCAGCGCCACCGTCACCAGCGGGGAGGCCGTGGTGATGAGCGAGCCCAGGGCGGCCCCGGCCAGACCGGTGCCGATGAACTGCGCGGTGATGGAGAGGGCGTAGCCCACCAGGCCCATCGCGGCCACCGGGGCCCACAGCTTGCGCGGCAGCCGCCAGTCCCGGCCCAACAGCCGCAGCCACAGCACCATGCAGACGAAGGCCACCCCCATGCGGAGGGCCACCAGGGTGATGGGCGGGATCACCTCCAGGACCACCTTGGAGACCACGTACATGCCGCCCCAGATGGAGGCGGCCAACAGCCCTGCCAGAAGCCCGCGCCGAACGTCGCCGGTCAACACGTCCCCGAGTTTACCGGATGCCGGCGCCGGAGCCTGAGGGTTAGGGGTTTGCCGGGTAGCGGCGGGTGACCGGCTGCCCCGGCTGGCCCATAGCCCCTCCATCCTGACCGTTCACCGTCACCCGCACCGCCGCAGGGTTCCCGGCCCGCACCACCACCGGCTGGTCGTAGCTGAGCACCGTGCCCGGGGCGGGGATGCCCTCGTAGAGCTTTTGCCCGCTGGCGGTGGTGACCCGCACCCAGCTGC
>PSML01000025.1:0-29480 GCA_040290145.1 Meiothermus sp.
TGGACCTCCCCCACCTCCCCCTCGAGCGAGACCCGCACCAGCCGGGCCGAGCCCCGGTAGGTCTCGACCAGGTAGACGGCCCCATCCGGCCCGAAGCGGGGAGCCTGGGGGTAACCGCCGTAGCGGCAGTCCGAGTTGACCGTGTTGCCGAAGGCTCCCTCGGCCAGGGGGTTGAACCCGCCCCCGAAGGGGTGGTGGTAGAGCCGGGCCTCGGTAGCCCCGCCGAACTCCCAGGCATGGGCCAGGTAGACCAGTCCGCTCCCGTCCGGGGTCACCGCCAGCCCCGCTACCGGGCCGACCCCGCCGAAGAGTTCCTGCACCTCCCCGGCCAGGCTCACCCGGTAGCACCGCTGTTTCCAGGCCCACCTCTCCTGGGGGGTGGCCGAGCTGGTGAACACCAGGAAATCCCCCGCCGGGCTCCAGGCCACCTCTTCGATGTCCTCGGTGTGCTGGGCGAGCACTCGAGCCTGCCCGTCCTGCCACAGGTAAAGCGCCCGGGGAGCTTGGGGCAGCAGCCCACGCTGCTCGAACTTGAACGGCCAGGTCTGGTAGGTGCGGGGCTGGTCGGGCTTGGGCGCTTCGTAATCGCCCCGGCTCAGGAGGGCGATCTTCGAGCCGTCCGGGCTGACCTTGTAGCCCTCTACCCCGGCTTTGAAGCGGGTGATCGGCTCGGGCTCCCCGCCGGAAAGCGGCAGCCGGAAAAGCTGGGCCGCCTTCTCCACCTTGCGGGTGAAGTAGATGAACCCCCCGGCCCACTGCGGGCTACGGGCCTCGCCCTGGGTGAGCAGGCGGAGCCCTCCGTCCCACAGGGCCAACCGGGGGCGATATCGGGGGGGTTCTTCCGGTCTCTCCGGGCGCTCGATGTCGGTGATGACGAACAGGGGCTTTTGATCGGGGCCTTGGCTGAGGTCGGAGAGGAAACGCAGTTGGTAGAGGATCTCAGGTGTCACCCCGCTACTCTACCTGAAAGCTGACCCGCGGGTCAGCCCCATTCAGGGTTGCTGAGGGAGCGTCACCGTGTAGACCAGGGTCCGGCTCTGGCCGGGGGCCAGGTTGAAGCGCACCCGGTAACCCTCGGGGGTCCTCTCGAGCCCCGGCCCTTCCAAGGTGAACGGGCGGGGGAAGAACTCGCTGATCTCGACCTCGAGCGGGTAGGTTTTGGGGTTTTTCACCACGGTGGTCACCCGGAAGCTGTTTTGCCCGAGTTGCTCCAGCCTGCGCTCGGCCTGCCCGTCCGGATCGGGGCCCAGCGGGAGCCGCACCGGGTTGCCCTTGGCGGTATCGGAAAGACCGGCCTGGCCCACGAAGACACCCCCGTCGCGGATGCTCACGATCCCTGCGGCCAGGTTCTCGGGGGCGGTGAAGCGGTAGCCGCGCTGGAAGCGGATCTCGCTGGCGGCGCTGAAGCCGCCCGCGTAGGCCCAGGTGTAGGTGGGCTGGACCTGGGTGCGGATAAAGGGCAGCTCGGTGAGGCCGGGCTCGAGGGTCACCTCGCCCGGTAAGCGGTAGCGGAACGCACCGCCCGCCTCCCCGGCGAACTCCACGCCAAACCCGGCATCGGCCGCCATCGAGCGGGCTTTGGGAACCGCCAGGCCCCCCTCCAACAGGGGAACCGCTCCCGCCACGAGTTCTACCTGGCGGAAGCGCTGCGGGGTGCCGAGCCCGTTTTGCAGGCTGGCCCAGCCGGTGAGGCCATTGCCTTCCAGCGTGTAGCGCAGCCCCCAAGAGAGCCCCCGGGTCAGGTAGCCCAGGGTGGCCGGCCCCTGGCCCTGGTAGCGGAAGATCACCTCCAGGCGGGGGCTTTGGAACCCGGAGGGATCGGGATAGGCCACCAGGCCCGGCAGGCTGGTGAGGTAGCGACCCTCGAACTGGAAGAGGGGCCGATCGGGGTCCACCACCACCGCCTCACGCCACCTCCCCTCCCAGTAAAACGAGATGGCCCGGCCCTTGTAGGCCGCTAGCGGGTTGGGGGCCTCCCCCGCGATGATCCGGCGGGATTGCTCGGTTACGCCGATCAGCTTGAGGGTTCCGGGGACCAGGGTCTCGAACAGGGCCTTGCCGGGCTGCCAGGTCCACTCCCCCGCCGGTAAGGTCACCGGGGCTTTGACCTCGGCGAAGCCCCGGTAGAGGGTGGCCTCGGCCCCACCCTGGGCTTGAACGGCTCCGAGCCACGCGGCCATTCCCAACACCAGTAGCGTTTTGCTCATAAGCGCATTGAATCACCGGCCATCTAGTGCAGCGTGAGAACCACCTGGTCGAGGGCTTCACCAACCCAAGGCGCGCCCGGTTGAACTCCGCGCGGGAGGGTCTCGGAGGGAGCGCTAGAGGATGTCGTCGCGGATGCAGGCTTTGAAGTGCCCGGGCTCCACCTCGCGCAGCTCCGGCACGGTGGTGGCGCACTCGGCGATGGCGTAGCGGCAGCGGGTGCGGAAGACGCAGCCCGAGGGCGGGTTGATGGGGCTGGGGATATCCCCCTGGAGCACGATGCGCTCGCGCTTGATGGTGGGGTCGGGCATGGGGATGGCCGAGAGCAAGGCCTCGGTGTAGGGGTGTTTGGGGTTGGCGTACAGCTGCTTGGAGGTGGCCACCTCCATGATGCGCCCCAGGTACATCACCGCGATGCGGTCGGAGATATACTCCACCACCGCCAGGTCGTGGGCGATGAAGAGCACGGTGAGCCCGAACTGCTCCTTGAGGTCTTGCAGCAGGTTCACCACCTGGGCCTGGATGGAAACATCCAGCGCCGAGACCGGCTCGTCGGCCACCACAAACTCGGGTTCCACGGCCAGGGCCCGGGCGATCCCGATGCGCTGACGCTGCCCGCCAGAGAACTCGTGGGGGTAGCGGCGCACGTGGTCGGGGGAGAGGCCCACCGTGCGGAGCAGGTTGGCGACCCGCTCCTGCCGCTCGGCGGGGGTGCCGATCCCGTGGATCACCAACGGCTCGGCGATGATGTCGCCCACGGTCATGCGGGGGTTCAAGGAGGCGAAGGGGTCCTGGAAGATGATCTGCATCTTGCGGCGGAAAGGCCGAAGCTGCGGCTTGGGCAAGGTGGTAATCTCCTGACCGTTGAATTTGATCGAACCCTCGGTGGGCTCAATCAGGCGCAGAATGGTGCGGCCAACGGTGGTCTTGCCGGAGCCAGACTCCCCGACCAGACCCAATACCTCGCCTTTACGTACGTTGAAGCTCACGCCGTTGATGGCCTTGACGTTAGCCACCACCCTGGAGAGGATGCCACCCCGGATGGGGAACCACTTCTTGAGGTCCTTGACCTCGAGCAGAGGGGTGCTCTGGCCCTCGGCGCGAGGAGCACGGGGAGAGGGGCTAGGGGTCACGCCAGCACCCCCTGTTGGATCTCGGCCCAGCGAACGCAACGCACCATGTGTCCGCCCCCGGCGTCTTCGAGCGGGGGGATCTGGGCGTCACAGCGACCGGCCTGGAAGTACTTGCAGCGGGGGTGGAAGGCACACCCCGCCGGCATGTACAAGGGGTTGGGTACGTTGCCGGGGATGGCCTCGAGGCGCTCTTTGTGCTCGGCGGCCCGGTCGAGGCGCGGAATCGAGTTCAGAAGGCCCATCGTATAGGGCATCAGGGGTTTCTTGAAGGTGGTGATCACGTCGGCCTCTTCCACCGCCCGACCCCCGTACATCACCACCACCCGGTCGGCCATCTCGGCCACCACCCCCAGGTTGTGGGTGATGAACAGGATGCTCATACCGATCTCGTCCTGGAGCTTTTTCATCAGTTCCAGGATCTGCGCCTGGATGGTCACGTCGAGCGCGGTGGTGGGCTCGTCGGCGATGAGCAGCGAGGGGTTGCAGGAAAGGGCCATGGCGATCATGACCCGCTGCCGCATCCCGCCCGACATCTGGTGGGGGTAGTTGGAAAGGCGTTTTTTGGGCTCGGGGATGCCCACCAGATCCAGCATGTCCGCGGACATCTCCAAGGCTTCCCTCTTGCTCTTACCCTGGTGCAGCACGATGGCCTCAGCGATCTGGTCGCCCACCGTGTACACCGGGTTCAAAGAGGTCATGGGCTCCTGAAAGATCATGGCGATGTCGTTGCCGCGGATCCTGCGCATCTCCGCCTCGGGGAGCTTGGTGAGGTCCTTGACCACCTTGTCCTTGCCCCGGAAGAGGATCTCCCCGCCCACGATCTTGCCAGGGGGCGTGGGGATCAGGCGCATCGCGGCCAGGCTGGTCACGCTTTTGCCCGAACCCGACTCCCCCACCACGGCCAGGGTCTCCCCTTTGTCGATGTGGAAGGAAACTCCATCTACGGCTTTGACCACGCCATCATCGGTGAAGAAGTGAACTTTGAGGTCTTTGACCTCGAGGAGGCGTTTTTCGTCCATTCGCTCCACTCCGGCTCCTATACTAAGCGATTTTGCATCATCCTGGGGGGCGGACCCAGACCCCTGGGCCACTAGCGCCTCGAGCGCGGATCCAGCGCGTCGCGCAGCCCGTCACCCAACAAGTTATACGCCAAGACCGCGATCAGGATAAAGAGGCCGGGGATCAAGAGCCAGGGCCGCTCGGTAAAGGCGATGATCCCAGTCTGCTGGGCCTTGGAGAGCAAGAGCCCCCAGGAGGAGGCCGGTTCCTGAATCCCCAGCCCCAAAAAGGAAAGCCCCGACTCCGCCAAGATAAAGCCTGGGATCGAAAGGGTGACGACCACGATCAGATAGGTGAAGGTCCCGGGCAGGATATGGCGGATCAGGGTGCGGGCCTCCGAAGCTCCCAGGGCTTGGGCGGCCTGGGCATACTCCATCTCGCGCAGTTGCAACACCTGGCTTCGCACCGTGCGGGCCAACCCTCCCCAGTTGACAAAGGAGAGGATCGAGACCACCAGGATGAAGCGGGTGGCGGGGGGAATATCCTGGGGGATCAGCACCGAGAGGGTGATGAGCAAGAAGAGGTCGGGGATGGCCGCCAGGACCTCGGTGGTGCGCATGATCAGGGTATCTAAGTCCAGCTTCACGGTCTGCCAGACCAGGAAGTAGCCGATGGCCCCGAGCAGACCCACCCCGATGGCTCCCGCCAGGATGGCCTCGAGGCCCAGGCTGGACTGCAAAAAGCCCTGCAGGGTGATCCAGATCAGCCCGGCCAACCCCAGCCAGACCAGCGTCCAGCCCAAGGCCTTGAGCCAGGCCGCAAAGGGGTGACCCCGCCGCAGGTAGTGGCGGAACTCCGGGCTGGCGAAGCCCACGCTGAGGGTAACGGGTTTTCCCGCATAGAGCCCGGCGATCCCCCCCAAGAACACCCCGATGAGGAGGGCCAGCACGGTGGCGAAGATCCCCACCGTAAGCGAGACCCGAGACCCATACCAGATGCGACCCCACAGGTCCCGGCCAAAGTCGTCGGTGCCCCAGATGAACAGGTGGGCCTGCTCACTCACCAGCCAATCCCCGCCCATCAGCCGCAGGTTGGCCGGGATGAAACCTAAAAACTTGTACGGCTCCCCGTGCACGAAGAAGTAGATCGGGTAGCGGCCCTGGCTACAGTCGGTGGTCACCTCGACCCGGAAGGTCTCGGGGTTCCTCTTGCGCTCGCTCGCGCACACGTAGGGGCGGGTCAACCGGCCGTCGGCATCGCGCCAGAATACCTGAGTGGGGGGTGCGTAGCTGAACTGGCGGAAGCTTTTGCCCTCGGGGTAGGGGGCCAGGAAGTCGGCAAACAAGGCTCCCAGATAGAGCACCAGGAGCACCCAGCCCCCCAGCCGGGCCAGAGGGTGACGGCGGAAGCGCCGCCAGGCCATTTGGAAAAAGCTCTCGCTCTTCCCTATGCCCTCGCGCAGCTCGATTTTTCCGGTCATGGGCGCTCCTAGTTATAGCGGATCCTGGGATCCACCCAAGCCAAGAGGAGGTCGGAGAGCAGATTGCCCAACATCAGCAGGATGGTGGTGACGGTGATGAAGCCCATGACGAGGTACAGGTCTACCGCCGAGATGGCGTCTAGGAGCATCGGCGTGATCCCCGGCCAGGCCATCACCACCTCGATCAGACCGGCCCCGCCGATGAGCCCCGGAAGCAGAAAGCCGATCCCCGCCACGAGGGGGATCACCGCGTTCCTGAGGGCGTGCTTGTAGACCGCCACCCGCTCGCTCACCCCTTTGGCCCGGGCGGTGCGGATGTAGTCCTGGTTCAGCACCTCCAGCATCTGCCCGCGCATCACCCGTATGAGCCCCGCGGTGCCGGTGGTGGCCAGCACCAGCACCACCGGCAAGGCGTGCCACAGCACGTTCAGGGTGCGTTGCCACCAGGGAGCTTGCAGATACGGCACCCCGCCCACGAACTCCGAGGTCATGCCACCGATGGGCAACAGCTTCATGCCGGTCGTGTCGTTGAGCCACACCGCCACGAAGAGCATGATCAGGGCGAAGAAAAAGTTGGGGATGGCCACCCCGATAAAGGCCAGCACCGTGAGCACCCGATCCCCGATCGAATACTGCCGCACCGCGGAGTACACCCCCACCGGAATGGCCACCAGGTAGATGAGCAGGGTGGAGAGCACCACCAACACCATCGAGTTGAGGATGCGGGGCCAGATCACCTTCCAGACATCGGCTTTATAGGATAGGGAAAGCCCCAGCTTGCCCTGAAGCACCCCCGAGACCCACTTGGCGTACTGCACCGTCCAGGGCTGGTCGAGGGCGAACTCCCGCCGCAGCGAGGCGATGGATTCGCGGGTCTGGGTAGGGTCCAGCTCGAGCCGGGTGACGAAATCCCCCGGCGCCAGCTGGATGATGATGAACGCCAGCAGCGTGGCCCCGAAAAAGGTGGGGACGAGCTGAAGCAACCGCCGAACAATGTAGCTCCACATATTGACTTCCGCGCCGCTCCCTAGGCCAAAAAGTCTCCAAGCTGAAGGGGGCGGGCGGTGCGCCCGCCCCCTCGGCGAGGAATTTTAGTCTTTAGCGAAGACCGTCTCGATGTAGGGGTACTGCCCCACGATGGCGCTCACCTGATCCTTGTCGAACAGACCACCGATGCGGTTGAGGCGGGCCGGGTTGTAGGCCGGGGCCACCGTGTAGATGAGCGGCAGGTTCTCCGCCACCACCTTCTGGAACTGCACGTAGATCTCGCGGCGCTTGGCTGGGTCGAGGGTGGTAGCCCCTTGCTTCATGAGCTTGTCAATGAGCACCTCGAAAGACTCCACCTGCTTGGGGTTCTGCCCGTTTACCCCTTGGTTCCAGGTGTGGAGCGAGCCATTGAGCTCCCATACGTTGCGGCTGAAGGCGGGCTCGATGCCTCCGGTGAGGCCGATGAGGATGGCGTCGAAGTCGCGGGTGCCATCGGCGGAGGGGCTGGTGAGCTGGCGCACCAGCTCGTTGAAGTCGATGGGGCGGTAGTTGACCTTGACCCCGGCCTTCTTGGCCTCGTCGGCGAAGATCTGGGCGATGCGCTCGCGCAGGGTGTTGCCCTGGTTGGTGGCCAGGTTGAACTCCAGCACCTGACCCTGGGCGTTCACCAGGAAGCCATCTTTGTTCTTGGTGCGGAAGCCGAGTTCGGCCAGGAGCTGGGCGGCCCTTTGCGGGTTGAACTCGTACTTGGCTACGTCATCGGTGAAGAACTGCTTGACGGGGATCGAGATCGGGCTCCACTGAGGCCGCCCCAGCCCGCCCTGGGCCACCTCGATCATGGACTTCTTGTCCATCAGGTGGGCCATGGCCCTCCTGAACTTCACCTGGCGGAAGAGGTTGGCCTTGAAGGGGTCCTTGTTGTTCCAGTTGAAGACGATGAAGTTGGTGCCGGTGGTCACGTCGGCGTTGGGGAAGATCTGGCCCGCCAAGCGCCCTGCGCGGATGCGCTCGAGGACCTGGGCCACCTTGTCGCCATCGGGGGCGGCGTAGAGGTCGGTATCCCCGCCCAGGAAGCGGGCCAGTTGGGCTTCGGTGTTGGCCACGATCTGGAAGGTCCAGCGGTCGAGGTAGGCCACCGGGTTGCCCTTCTCGTCGGTGCCCCAGTAGCTGGGGTTGCGCTTCAAGACCAGCCGCTCGCCTTTAGCGTACTGGTCGAGCATGAAAGGACCACCGACGACGATCTGGGCCGGGGGGGTGTCGAGGTTATACAGGGCTTGCAGCTTCTCCGGGCCCTGGCGGTAGGCGGGGCCGAAGATGTGCTCGGGGACGATGGACCAGCTTTGGATGAGGGCCGGGGCGTAGGGCTTGGGGAAGTCCGCCCGCACCGTGTACTGGTCTACCTTGCTCCACTTGATCGGCTGGCCGTCGAGGATGAAGCTCGAGCGGCTGTTGGAGTTCACCTTGGGGTCAGCGTGCACGGTGGCGCTGAAGATCACGTCGTCGGCGCTAATGGCCTGCCCATCCGACCACTTGGCCCCCTGGCGCAGCTTGAAGATCACCGTGAGCCCGTTGTTGCGCACCTCCCAGGAGGTCGCCAAAGCCCCTTCCGGCTGCAGGGTATAGGGGCTATAGCTGGTGAGATAGGGAAAAAAGTTGCTGATGATGTCGGTGGAAGAGGTCTCGCGGGCCACGAAGGGGTTGAAGGTGCGGGGGTCGGAGATCGAAGAGGTGCGCAGCGAACCGCCCGGCTTGCCGACCTCGGTGCCCTTGAACACCTTGGGCTGGGCCAGGGCCAGGCCCGCCAGCGCGAGCATTCCTAGAACCAAGAGTTTTTTCATCCACTCCTCCTGCATTTTTAATCCAAGGGGACCAGCAGCTTGAAAATAGGCCATTCACGCCGCTAGCTTTGGACTCCGGTTCAAGGTATCCAGTAAACCCTGAGATGTCAAGGGTGGGTCAGAGCGCCACTCGGGGGAGACCCATCCACCAAAAGGTGGATGGGGTGGGCCAAGGCCACAAAAAATCGGTTATCCCAGCCCAACCCTCAGCGCGGCAAGCGGCCCAGCAGCCAGGCCAGCACCACGAAAGCGATCCCCAGGATCACGGTGATGCGGTACAGCCCGCCGGTCACCCCTCGAGCCTGGAACAGGTCGCTCGAGCCGCCCAGGAGGTCACCCCCGGTCTGTTTGGGCTCCTGCGAGAGCACGAAATAGACCAAACCCACCGCGATCAGCAGGTAAAGCACCAGGAGAAGGTTATAGATGATATCCACTTGAGCCTCCACTAGACCACGGGCCCGGCTCGGCCCGACGGATGCGAGTCTTGGTGCCGGGAGGGGGACTCGAACCCCCATGGCTGCTAACCGCTCGATTTTGAGTCGAGTGCGTCTACCGATTCCGCCATCCCGGCCCGCTGTGCACAACCTCGAGCCAACCTTCCCGTTGGGGAGGTCGCCTTGATAGCTTACGCAGGTCCCTCGAGGCTTGTCAATGACTGGGCTAGCGCGGCACGGTCACGTCCCCCCAGTTGCGCTCGCGCCAGGTCAGGCGCCGCACCCGGGGGGCCCGGATCAACATCAGCAACCCCAGCGCGATGAGCACCGCCCAGTCCCCCAGCCGGGAGTAGAGGGTCTGCCCAGAGGCCAGGGCATAGGGGGCGGCCAGATAGCCGGCCACGTGTTGCGGCATCCGGGCCACCACCCGCCCGTAGGGATCAATGGAGGCGGTCACCCCGTCGTTGCCGGCCCGCAGCAGCCAACGGCCGTTCTCTACGGCCCGCAGGCGGCCCATCTGGAAGTGCTGTAAGGCGCCAAAGCTGGGGCCGAACCAGGCATCGTTGGAGCCCAGCACCAAGACCCTCGCGCCCCCCAGGGTGAGGGCGCGGGCCACCCCGGGGAATACCGACTCGTAGCAGATATGGGCCCCGTAAGGCCCCAGGGTGCGGTAACCGCTACCAAAGGGGCGGCTCGCCAGGTCGTAGCCGAAGCCAAACACCCGAAAGAAGAAGCTGTAGACCGGCCCCAACTGGCGCTGCCAGGGAAAGAACTCGCCGAAGGGGGCCAGGCGGTTTTTGTCGTAGGTCTCGAGGATCTGAGCGTCCTGGTAGCGCACCACCCGGTTGTATCCGCCCTCGGCGTTGAAGCCGCTCACCAGCTCGCGGCCCCCTAAGACCGCAGGGAGTTCGGGAGGAAACGCCGAGACCGCGGTCTCGGGCCAGACCACCAACCCCGCCTGGGGGTGAAGGGCCAGGCCCTGGCGGGTTAGGTTCAGGTAGATTTGCTCGTCGGGGACAGTACCGGCCACCTTGCGCAGGGGGTTTATGTTGCCCTGTACCAGCAGAGCGGTCTGCGTGGGTTGGGCCAGGGGGAGGGGGATCAGCCACAGCATCACCCAGGGAATCGCCGCCCAGTACTGCCGCCGCCCCAGCCCGTAGGCCACCCACAGCACCACCAGCGAGAGCAGGTACACCCCCCCCAGCGCGGCCAGCCAGCGGCCCGGCGCGTCCACCAGGCTGTAACCCAGAAACCCCCAGGGAAAGGCCAACTCGCCCAGCGAGGTGAGGTACTCGAGCACCACCCAGCCCCCCGCCCGCGCCAAGGGCCGCCCGGCGGTGAGGCCGAACACCGCCCCCCACATGGCCCCTTTGATCAGGGTGAGCGGGATAAAGGGGACGATGCCCCACGGCCCGAACAGATCGGCAAAGCTCCAGGGGAGCCAGACCAGGTGCAAAGTCCAAAAGCCCAAGCCCGCCCACATCCCCACCCGAAACCCACCCCACCGCAAAAGCGGGGCCAGGGGGAGCGGAGCCAGAGGCCCCAGCGGGGAAGGGGGCAGCGTAGCCGCCAAAGCTAGGCCCAACAAAAAGCAGACCAGAGGAGCGCCCCCGCGATCCCGCACGCCCCCAGCATAGCCAAGGAGGGTGAGATGGACATGGCTCACCAGTTTTTCATGTCAGAATGGTGGCGGACATGCGTATTGGAATCATCGCCGATATTCACGCCAACCTGCCCGCCCTGGAGGCCGCGCTCACCGCACTGCGGGAGGAGGGGGTGGACCAGGTTCTGGCCATCGGGGACATGGTCGGCTACGGGCCCCACCCCCGCCAGGTGCTCCGGATGCTCGAGCGGGAAGGGATCGCCTGTGTGTTGGGCTCCGCCGACATCCGGGTGGCCTTCAACCTGCCCAGCCAGACCCGCTCGGGGGTCGCCGAAACCGTGCTGCAGTGGACCCTAACCCAGCTGGGCAAGCGCGAGCTGAACTTTTTGCGCAACCTGCGCTCGCGCCACCGCATGGATATCGGTGGGGGGCGCCTGCTGGCCTTTCATGGAACCCCCGAAGACCCTGAGGTCAAGCTCGACTTTGACATCCCCGTCACCGACCTGGCGCGGCTGTTCGAGCGCGCCCGGGCCCGCTACATGGTAGCCGCGGGCAAGCACATCCCCTACGAGCGCCGGGTGGGGCAGGGCCTCCTGGTGGACCCCGGATCGGTGGGGCTCACGCTGGGCGGTGAGCCGGGTGCGGACGTGCTACTCCTGGAAGAAGACCCCGAACCCCAAGGGGGCTGCCCCGGCCTCAAGGTGCGCTTCCTCAAGGTGCCCTACGACTTCGGCCAGGTGCTCTTCGACCTGGCCGCCTGGGAGCTTCCCCCGGTGCTCAGCGACGTGATCCGCCAGGGGCGGTTCCCGGGATAGCCAATCACTCCAGGGCGGCTCGAGCCTCGCGGGTGACGTCGGCGTCGGGATCACGGAGGAGCTTTTCGGCGGAGGCCGGGTCTCCCAGCCGGACCAAGGCCCAAGCCGCGGTGGCCCGCACGAGCGGGCTCACGTCCTCCCCGGCCCGGCGCACCAGGGGCAGGTGGGCCGGGTCTTGGGCGTTGGCCAGCACGATCAGGGCGTTTCGGGCCAGCCGGGTGCGACCCGGGCGGAGAAAAACCGTACCGGCGTACCTCCGGGCAAAAGCGTGGCCGGAGAGGGTGAAGAAATCCTCGAGGTTGGGGTGGGCCAGCTCCGCCTCCGGCTCGAAGCCTGGCCAGAACGCTGGGGTTTTGCGGTTCCAGGGGCAGACCTGCTGGCAGAGGTCGCAGCCCAGCAGCCAATCCCCCAGGCCCGGCCATAGCTCGGGGGGGATCAGGCCCCGGTGCTCGATGGTCCAGTAGCTGATGCACCGCCTGGCGTCGAGCGTGCCATCGCCGGGGAGGGCTTGCGTCGGGCAGGCCGTGGAGCAGCGGTTGCAGCGTCCGCAGCGCCTGGGGTAGCCCTCTGGTACCCCCTCCTCGAGCTCGAGCGAGGTCAGCAGAACCGCCAACGTCAGATAACTGCCCTCCCCCACCCGCATCAGCATGGCGTTCTTCCCGATCCAGCCCAGCCCGCCCAAGACCCCGTAGCTCCGCTCCGAGAGCGGGCCGTGATCCACGTAGCCCTGGGCCTCCAGGCCAAGACCGCGCGCCAGGGCCTCGAGCCCTTCCAGGTGCGGCCCTAAGAGCCCGTGATAATCCCGCACCCAGGCGTAGCGGGCCACCCGGCCAAGCCGCAGACCGCCCCGGGGGAGGCCGGGATCGGGGTAGGCGTGGGAGGCCGCCAGCACCAGCACGCTCTTGGCCCAGCCGAAGCGCCGGGTGGGCTCGAGCCGGTCGGGCTTCTCCAGGTACTTCATGCCCGCCTGGTTCCCCGCGGCCAGCCAGTCACGGTAGCGCGACCGGGCAACCTCGGGCAAGTCCACCGGGGCCCAGGCGGTGAGAAAACCCCGCTGGCGGGCTTCGGCTTCAATCAAAGCTCGAGCGTCCACGGTCCGATGGTACCCCTACGGCCTCTGGGATGGGGGGCGCAGCCTTATACTTTGGGGAATGGAACGGGTGAACATCGCTTTGCTGGGCGCGGGCACGGTAGGGGGGGCTTTCGCCCGGCTCCTCGGGCAGCACCGGGAGCGGCTCGCGGGACTGGGGCTCGAGGTCGGGTTGGCCAAGGTGCTGGTGCGGGATACCGCCAAAGCCCGGGCGGGGATTCCGCCGCAAAGGCTCACCGATCAGCCGGAGGGTCTGCTGGACGATGCCGACGTGCTGGTAGAGGCCATGGGGGGCACCGGGCTGGCCAAGCGGCTGGTGCTGCAAGCGCTGGGGGCAGGCATCCCGGTCATCACCGCCAACAAAGCCCTCTTGGCCGAGGCCTGGGGCGAACTCCGCCCCTACGCCGACGACGGGCTGCTGTACTACGAGGCCAGCGTGATGGCCGCCACCCCGGTGGTCGCAGCGCTCTCGGGGGTGCTGTGGGGGAGCCACTTGCTCGAGCTTCACGCCATCTTAAACGGCACCACCAACTACATCCTGAACCGGCTCGAGGAGGGCACCTCCTACGCCGAGGCCCTCGCTGAAGCCCAGGCCAAGGGCTATGCCGAGGCCGACCCCACCCTGGATGTGGAAGGCCTCGATGCTGCCCACAAGCTCACCGTGCTGGCCCGGCTCTGCCTCGACCCCGACTACCCCTGGGAGCGGGTGCGGGCGAACACTCGGGGCATCACCCACCTCACCCCCGCCGACCTCGAGGCCGCCCGTGAGCAGGGGCAGACCGTGCGGCTGGTGGGGAGCCTCTACCCCGAAAACGGGGAGTGGAAAGCCGCGGTGCGCCCGGTGCGGCTGCCGCTCGAGCACCCCCTGGCCCGCGCTGGGAGCGCCCGCAACGGCCTGGTCTTGCGCGGGGAGGCCTGCGGCGAGCTGGTCTTCAGCGGGGCTGGAGCTGGGGGAGCGGCCACCGCCAGCGCCGTGCTGGGTGACCTCTACCAACTCCTGATGGGCGTACCCGGCCCCGCTCCGATCTCGAGCCTCACCCCAGTTCCCGACCGCCCTGCCGAACGGTTCGAGGAAGTATGATTCACTACCACAGCACCCGAGACCCCCGGCGAACCCCGGTCTCCTTCGCCGACGCTCTTCTGAGGGGCCTCGCGCCCGATGGCGGGCTGTACTTACCGGACCGGATCCCCGCCCTCGACCCAGGCCTTTGGCGGGGGGCGACCTCGGTGGCCGACGTCGGGGTCAAGGTATTGGGGGAGTGGCTCAAAGCCGAGATCCCCCCGGCGGACCTCGAGCGGATCGTCCGCGACGCGCTGGACTTCCCCTGCCCGCTCATCCCCCTCGCGGACGGGGTGTACCTGCTCGAGCTGTTCCACGGCCCCACCCTCTCCTTCAAGGACTTCGGGGCCCGCACCATGGCCCGGTTGATGCAGTACTTCCTGGCCCGGCGGGGCGAGCGGCGGATCATCCTGGTCGCCACCTCGGGCGATACCGGCAGCGCCGTGGCGGATGGCTTCGCCGCCCAGGAGAACATCGAGGTGGTGCTGCTGTACCCCAAGGGTAAGGTCAGCGACGTGCAGGAGCGCCAGCTCATCGTGCGGCGAAAGGGGGTGCGGAGCTTCGCGGTGGAGGGCAGCTTCGACGACTGCCAGCGCATGCTGAAGGAGGCCTTGGTAGACCCCGAACTCTCCCACCTGCCGCTCTCGAGCGCCAACTCCATCAACATCGGGCGGCTCCTGCCGCAGTCGCTCTATTACCTATGGGCGGTCCGCCAGCTCGGGGGCGGTGGGGTCAACTTCTGTGTCCCCAGCGGCAATCTTGGCAACCTCACGGGGGGCCTCCTGGCCGCTTTGATGGGTCAGCCGGTCCACCGCTTCCTCGCCGCGCACAACGCCAATCGCTTCTTCCCCGACTTCCTGGCGGGCCGGGTAGAGGCCTACCGCTTCCACCCCACCCTCGCCACGCTCTCCAACGCCATGGACGTGGGCTCGCCCAGCAACTTCGAGCGCCTCTATACCCTCTTGGGCGCAGAGAAGCTGCGCTCGTGGGTCTGGGGCACGGTCGTCTCGGACGAGGTGACGCTGGGGCGGATGCGGCAGACCTACGAGCGCTACGGCTACGTGGCCTGCCCGCACACCGCGGTAGGGCTCGAGGCGGCAGCGCGCTACCGGGATGCGACCCAAGACCCCACCCCCATCATCACCCTCTCCACCGCCCACCCGGCCAAATTCCCCCGAGCCGTCGAGCGGGCCCTGGGCCTGGAAGCGCCCCAAGAAGCCGCCCTCGAGGCCCTCTGGGAGCGCGAGGTCAGCGTCCAGACCATCCCACCCTCCCTGGAGGCGCTCAAACGCCACCTGCTCTGACTGAGACCAAGCCAGGCCGCGGTCTGGGCTCGAGGGTGACCGGCGGCATGTTAGGCTGGAGGTGGATTATGAGCAGGGAAGAGACCAAACCCAACAAAGAACCCTTCGCCGGGGCCTATTTCCTGGGCCTGGCGATCACATTGGCGATCCTCATCGGCGTGGTGGCGGTCGGAGCGGGGCTTCCCCCGGCGGTCTCCGGCTTCGTGGTGGCCTTTGGCCTGGGGCTCACGGTGAACCCCAGATATGTCCGCTGGTTTCTCATCGCGGGGGGGTTTGCTGCCCTCATGGGCTCCATCGGGGGCGAGGAGCAGGTGGCCTGGGGGGGGATCGGGCTGATCCTGTCCCAGCTCATCGTCGGGCGGTTTATCCGGTCGTGAGCGCCCAACGGCTGGCCCAGGCGCTGGCCTTGGCGGGGGTGGCTGGGCTGGTCTACTTTTGGCTCCTGGCCCCCAGCGGCTTCGGCGTGGTGTTCTCGGTGGCCCTGATGATCGCCAGCGGCATCGTCCAGTACAGCACCGACCGGCCCTTCATCCTGCCGCTTTATGCCTGGCTGGCGGGAATCCTGCTGGCGCTGCAAATCTTCCGCGGCGAGTTTCCGGCTGCGCTGCTGGGCACCCTGCTCGGCCTGGGGTTACCCTACTTGTACCACCGGATCAACCGGAGAATGGCATGAAAGCCGGCCTGGTTCACCTCGCCACCCGCAAAACGCCCCAAGCCACCCTCGAGGCCGCCCTGCCCCTCCTCGGGGAGGCCGCCCGGCAGGGGGCTCAGGTGGCCCTTTTGCCCGAACTCTTCCCCAGTGGCTACCGCTACCAAGACGCCGAGGAGACGCCTTGGGTGCTCGAGGCGTTGCAAAGCGCGGCCCGCCAGCATGGCCTGGTGATCCTGGCCGGGGTGCTGGAAAAAGCCGGGGATCGCTACGCCAACCGGGTGCGCGTCCTCGGGCCAGGGGGCCAACTCGGCGTCTACACCAAAGCCCACCTCATCCCGGCTTTTGGCGAGCCCAAGACGATGATCCCCGGCCAAGACCGGCTAAAGCTCGAGCTCTACGGCTTCCAGGCCGGGGTGGCGATCTGCTTCGACCTGCGCTTCCCCGAGCTGTTCCGCGCCTACGCGCTGGGCGGGGCGAACCTCTTCCTGGTTCCCTCAGCCTGGCCGCTTCAGCGCAGCTACGCCTGGGAGCTCTTCTGCAAGGCCCGTGCCGCCGAGAACCAGGCCTACTTGCTCGCCGTCAACCACGCCGAGGAGCCTTTTGGGGCGGCCAGCCTGGCCATCGACCCGCTGGGGATGGAGCTAGCCCGCCTCGAGTCGGAGGGGGTGGGGGTGGTCGAACTCGACCCCGCGTACCCGGCCCGCCTGCGCGAGGAGTTTCCGGTCTTCCCCCAGCGCCGCCCGGATCTCTACAGGGCTTTGCTCGATTAGCGGCGCACCCAGCCCACCAACAGGTAGACCAGCGCTCCGGCCAAAAGCCCCTCGCCCAGCGGGGGCAGGTAGAGCACCAAAGCGCTCAGGTTGAAGCCCAACCGCATCAGCAGCGGCCAGGGGGTGAGGGTCCAGGCCAAGCCGTACTGGCCATAGGCAGCGGATAGCAGGAAGGCCAGCCCCAACCCCCGCATATACCCCACCCAGCCCGATCCCATCTCGTTTTGGTATATGGACCACAGCAGGTTGAGCCAGACCCCGGCCACCGCCCAGGGGAGCCGGGTGCGCCGGATGGACAGCAGCCCGAATCCGGCGAGGAGCAGCCAGGCCAGCCAGTCGAGCATCTAGCGCTGACCCACCCAGAAACGCCGCCCGGCTCGAGCCCCTTCCACCCAAGGGGGCAGCGCTTTAGGATCGTCGAGGTAGCGCAGCGCGGCCTCGAGCTGAGCCTCCGCCCCCCGCACCGGCAAGTCCGGCTCGACTCCCCGCCCCTCCCAGGTGGCGCCGCGGAAAGGGGCCAGCACCCCCGAGGCCACCAGCGCAACCGCCCCGTCGGGGAAGCAGTAGGGGATCAGCACCTCGGTGTTGCCCGCGGTGCGCTGGCCGATCACGAAGGCCCGGCCCGCCTCCTTGAGCGCCCCGGCCAGCCCCTCCGCCGCCGAGTTGACCCGCCCATCGATCAGCACCACCAGGGGTTTTTGCGTGTTGGCCCGCCCGAAAGCGGGCTGGGTCGGCAGGGGAAGGGTGCCCATGGGGCTTACGATCCGCCAGGGGATGCCCCGCAGGAAAAGCCCGGCCACCTCAGCCATGCGCAGGGCCAGTCCACCGGGGTTCCCCCGCAGGTCGAGGACGTACCCCTTGATCGGGCTTTGGCGAAATCCCCTGGCCTCATACCGGCGGATCGCTGAGGCCAGGGTGCTGAAGGCCTGGGGGCTAATCAAGTCCGACAGCCGAACGATCACCGCCCCGCCCCGCAGGCTCACCTGGGGAGGGGCCAGGGCGGTCGGGCTTTGGGGTTCCGGCCCCTCGAGCCCAGGCTGGCCCCGCTGGGAGGCTGCCCCCTCCCGGCCCGAGGGCCGGTCCCAGGCCTCTGGGTAGGGCAAGGACAAGCACTGGGCCCCCGAGAGGAACAGCCTGGCCTGGTCGGGGCTCAGATAGGCGGAGTGGTCATCGCGCAGCTGGGCGTACATCTCCTCAATGAGGCGGTCTAACTCCGGCCAGCTCCCTATCTGCGGGAGCCGCTCCCGGTAGCGCTCCCCCACCCCCTCCCAGTCCACCCCGTGGTAACCCCTGTCCCAGTAGTAGTCCTTGACCAACCGCCAGGCGTACTCGAACTGGAGGGCGTAGCTAAGGGGCACAGCCGGGTGGGTGGGGTTCGCCCCAGCCCACGCGCTGCCGAGGGCCAAGCCCACAACGAGGCCAAGCAAAGCGCTCTTCACCCCCTCAGTGTGACACAAGCAAGGCGACTAAACCGCCTCCAGCACCTCCCCGTACACCTTCTGCATCCGCTCGACGATGACCTCGAGCCCGCGGTCAATGGCCCGGTCCAGGTTCTCGCCGGGAATCACCGGAATGCCGGTCTGCTGGGCCAGCTCGAGGAGGTGATTTTGGATGAGCCGGATCGAGGCAAAGTTACGTAGGTAACCCCCGCGGGGGCGGTTTCCTTGGGTCTCGCGTTCGCGCAGGGTGAAGCGGCTACGGTGTATCTCCTCGTCTTCCACCACCATCAGCATGGGAATCTGGATGACCTGGGACTGCGAGGGGTGGGAGAGATAGCCGGGTACCACGTGGACTCCCTCCACCACCACCGAGGTGTGCTCCTGGGCGCTACGTTCCTGAATGGCCCTGAGACCCACCGCCACCCGAGCTACCT
Organism: Meiothermus sp.; assembly: GCA_040290145.1. Classification (GTDB taxonomy): domain Bacteria; phylum Deinococcota; class Deinococci; order Deinococcales; family Thermaceae; genus Allomeiothermus. The sequence continues at coordinate 18,244 of PSML01000025.1, forward strand.
GATCACGAAAGCCGCGCAAGATCAGCTCAGGACTGGGGGCCGCCCCTTCTGCCCCAGCCAGCCGGGTCCAGGCGTCGAAGCTCGAGGTGTGCAGGGTGGGGATCAGGTCGGTAGCCACCGTGGAGCGCAGGATCTCCCGCACGGTGTCGGTGGAGATCAGCCGGGTGATGCCCAAGCGATAGGCCAAGGCCGAACCCAACAGGCTCTTCCCCACCCCGGTCACCCCACCGATCAAGAGGTGGACCGGGCGCACCGTGCGGCGGATGGCCCGCAGAAGTTCATACTTGCGGGCCAGGTCTTCCCCCACCTCCTCAGCCAAGAGCGCCGAGACCACTGCGCGAAGCTGGTCACGGCTCACCACCCGCTGACCCTCTTCGCGCAGCCGGCGTTCGATCTCACGGGCAATGCGGTAGGCCGCATCCGGCGAGACCCCCGCGGCCATGATGGACTGGGCCAGCACCCCTTTGGAAAAGGGTACCCGGGGCTCCCCCGGCTCCTCCTCCACGAAAAGCTCCCCCGCCAGCCACAGCCGTCCGGTGTAGCGCCGCCGGGCAGCGCGGCCAAATTGCTTTTCCACCAGCCGCCCCACCCGCTTTTCCAGCTCGGCGGAGTCAATCTCCCGCACCCCGTCTTTGCGCAAGGCGGTCTCCGCATCCTTAGCCAGTCCGTAAGCCTCGCGGGTAGAGAACCCAGCGTCCTCGAGGCTGCGCGCCAGCACTCCCTTGGAGAAAGGGCGGCGGGTATCCCCACTCTTGACCACGATCTCCTCGAAGCTCTGGGTCTGGGATCTGAGCCGGGCCGCCACCTCAGGCCCCAACACCCGCTCGACTTCACGGGTGAGCAACCGCTTGAGGGCGCTCGCGCTGATCTCTGATCTTCGGCGACTGCGCAACAGCTCCTCGATGGTGTGGGCGATGGATTGCGCAACCTGCATCTTGACCCCGGCGTTGAGCAATGACTCCACCAGCAAACCCTTGGAAAAGGGCCAGCGATAGCCCTTCGAGGTCTTGATATAGGTCTCGCGCATGGCGCAATGATACACTCACAGCCGCTAAAGCATTGCGTATCCCGCCCTGATTGATTCTCATTTCCGGGCCGGATTTTTTTGCTTTGACAGGCTCCTTGGCGTGTGCTAGCATACCCGTTGCGGTTGATGCCGCAGCACCTTTCAGGGCGCTGTAGCCAAGTGGTAAGGCAGAGGTCTGCAAAACCTCCATCGCCGGTTCGAATCCGGCCAGCGCCTCCAAAACAAACCCCCGTGGGCGCGTAGCTCAGCTGGCTAGAGCACTACCTTGACACGGTAGGGGTCGGAGGTTCAAGTCCTCTCGCGCCCACCACGTGCAGGACAGCAAAAACCCTTTATGCAAAGGGTGCATAAAGGGCCAAAAGGGTGCAATGCGTACCTAGTTCAGGGTTCGAGGCTTGGGGGTGAGGGGTAGGGCTACCGGGCAGCTCGAGGCGGACTGGATCCGGAGCCCGGGTCGTCGCTCCACGACCGTATCGTTGGACGCCCGGACCACCACCACGCCTCGGCGGACCTGCGGCGGGACGCGGTGGGTTTGATCTTTGTGCAGGCCGAGTTGCTCTCGCGAGCGCTCCCCGAGGGGGATGCCTAGTATGCTCCACCACGTCTTCCACCAGCGGCAGGGGGAAACCCCAGCCCGCCAGGATGCTGTCCTCCTGGGCCGGAAATGTGTCCCCAATCCCGGTCTTTTTGGGGGGTGGATGGCTTTAGAATGGAATTGGAACCGATTTCCAGTATGACTGCGCGTTCCGCAAATTGTTTGGAGGCAAACTCTATGGACGATTACCCTATCCCCACCGCGTTGGTGGTCTCGCCCAGCCTGGCCCTGACTGCCCAGATCGAACTGCTCCTGGAGGAGCTGCGCTTCAAGGCAGTGAGCTTTTTGCGGGCCCAGGAGGGGCTCGATTTCCTAAAGGGGAACACCCCGGCCGTGATTATCCTGGATGAGGGTTTGGAGATCGACCCTTTTACCATCGCTGGGCGGCTCAAGCTGATCAAGCGCCTCAGGGACGTGCCGGTGGTGCTGCTCGTCTCCGATCAGAACGAGCGTATCACCATTACCGCTGAGGTCTCGAGGGTAGATCACCTGATCCCCAAACCCCTAGACCGCCGCCGCTTGAAGGGCCTGCTGCGTTCCCTGGCTCACCCCGGCTCGGAGGGTGGCCTGGTAGACTAGGCCCTGTGCAGGCTTCTCGCCTCCCCCGAAAGCCCTCGCCCTTGCGCCGCCTGATGCGGGCCGCCGGGATGCTGTTTCTGGCGGCTCTCTTGGGTGGGATTTTGGCGGGGGGATACCTGTTTTACTCCTGGACCCGCGACCTTCCCACCCTCGAGGCCTTCGAGAACCTGCGGCTCACCGCGACCAGCACCCTCTTCGCCCGCGACGGCACCCCCATCGCCACCATCGCCTCGGTGGAGGATGGGCGGGCGGTGAACCGTACCCTGGTGCGGCTCTCCGACGTATCCCCAGCCGCGGTCTCGGCGGTGGTCTTCTCCGAGGACAAGCGCTTTTACCAGCACTACGGGGTGGACCCGGTACGGCTGGTAGGGGCGCTGTACTACATCGTCAGGGGAGACCTTCAGGGCGGCAGCACCATTACCACCCAGGTGGTCAAACAGACCCTGCTGCGCGAACTGGCGGGCCAGCGGGCCCTCGAGCGCAAGCTCAAGGAGTTCCCGCTGGCCCTCGAGCTCGAGCGCCGCTATTCCAAGCAGGAGATCCTGGAGATGTACTTGAACGTGGTGCCCTGGGGAGGCAACGCCCAGGGCATCCAAGCGGCTGCCGAGGCCTATTTTGGCAAAGACCCCGCCGCCCTGACGCTGGCCGAGGGGGTCTACCTGGCCCAGCTCATCCCCGGCCCCAACCCCCGCTATTTCGACCTGAAGGGTAGCCGGGCGCGGATGAAACGCCAGCTCGAGGACATGGTGGCGGAGGGCTGGATTTCCCGGGCCGAGGCCGATGCCGCCTGGAAGCAGCCCATCGTCCCGAGCGGCTGGCAGGCCAAGTACGACCCTCAGGGCAACCTGCTCTCGGCCAAGCTGGTGGACCCCTCGGCCCGGGTGCTGCCCGAGCTGCTCAAGAACTACGCTCCCCACTTCGTGCTGGCGGTACGGGCGGAGCTGGAAAAGCGCTTCGGTAAGGAAAAGCTCTATGGCGAAGGGGGCTTACAGGTCTATACCAGCCTCGACCTCAAGATGCAGCAGGCCGCCGAGCGGGCCGTGACCGGGGCCCGACTACCGATCAATGCCCAGCTTGCCCTGGCCGCTTTGGATCCCGAAACCGGCCAGGTGCTGGCGATGGTGGGGGAGAGGCCCGGCACCGAGGGCCAGTTCAACCGGGCTACCCAGGCCTGGCGTAGCCCCGGATCAGCCATCAAACCCTTTGTGTACGGTACCGCCTTGGAGAACGGCTGGACCCAGGCCACCACGGTTCCCGATGCTCCGGTGGAGTTCCGTGACCCCAGCCAGCCCGGTGGGGTCTGGCGGCCCAAGAACTTTTCGGGCCGTTTCCTGAACCGGCCAGTGACCATCCGCTACGCCCTCGACCAATCGCTGAACCTGCCGGCCATCCGCACTGCCGATGCGGTGGGGGTCTGGAGGGTAGGGGAGAAGCTCAAGGCCGCAGGATTCCGCCTAGCGGGCAGCCCTAGCCTGGCCAACGCCATCGGGGGCGGCGCGGAGATCACTCCGGCGGGGCTGGCCGGGGCGTATGCGGCTTTCGTCAACGGCGGCTATCGGGTCGAGCCGATGCTCATCACCCGGGTCGAGGATGCCTCGGGCCGGGTGATCTACGAGCCCCAGGACAACCGCACCCGGCTCTTCACCCCCCAGGTGGCCTACCTGGTCTGGGACATGCTCAAAGGTTATGTCTACGACCTAGGGGAGCGCAGCCTGGCCCCGGTCGCGATCCCGGGCCGGGTGGTGGGCGGCAAGACCGGGACCACCAACGACGCCACCGACCTATGGTTTGCTGGGGCCAGCCGGGGGCTCGTCGCCACGCTCTGGATCGGGCGTGACGACCACAAGCCGCAGCGTCTGCCCAACGGGCGCGAGCCCAGCAGCTCGCTGGTGAACCCCCCGATCTGGCGGGCTTTTATGGAGGAAGCCCTGCGCGGGCGGCCTGGCGGGGACTTCCCCCAGCCCTCCGGGCTGGTGACGGGCCGGATCGACCTGGTCTCGGGGAACCCCAGTTCGTCGGGGATTCCCGTGCTCTTCGTCCAGCGGCCCGGCCCCGCTCGGGAGGACACGGCGACCTCGAGCCCTCCTGCCCTCCCCTCGGCCTCGCAGACGGTGGCCCTCGACCGGCTGACCGGCTGTCTGGCCGGACCCGATACCCCGCCCGAACGGATGATCTATCGGCAGGTAGCGCCGGAGCGGGTGGACAGCTACCGTTGCCCGTAAATGGATGCGATGAACTCCTCCCTCCTCGACTCGATCCGGGTCGTCCTGGTCGCCCCACAAGAACCCATGAACGTCGGGGCGGTGGCCCGGGCTATGCGCAACTTCGGGCTCAGCGATCTATGGCTGGTGGCTCCCGAGCCCACCGTAGCGCAAACCCTCGAGGCCCCGCTCAACCAGAAGGCCTATCATCTGGCGGTGCGGGCCGAGGTGATCTTAGACCAAGCCCGTCGAGCCAAAACGCTGCTTGAGGCGGTGCAAGACTGCGTGCTGGTGGTGGGGACCACGGTGCGAGGCCGCGACGTGTACACCGGGCCGCTGGTCTTTCCCCGCACCCTCACCCCGGAGGTGCTCAAAGCCGCCCAAAGGGGCAAGGTGGCCCTGGTTTTTGGCCGCGAGACCTTCGGCCTCACCAACGACGAACTGGACCTCTCACAGTACATCCTGCGCATCCCGACCGCCCCCGAGCAGACCAACCTCAACTTAGCCCAGGCGGTGCTCTTGGTGGCCTATGAGCTTTTCATCGGGGCCCACAACCCCCCCGATCCCCCCGCCGACCAGCCTGCCCCGCGCGGTGACCTCGAGGCCCTCTTTGACGACTTGGAGAGCTACGTGCTCGAGATCGGCTTCACCGACGCCCGCCGCCTGCCCTACACCCGCCGCCGCCTGCGCCGCATCCTGCACAAAGCCGCCCTCACCGACCCCGAGGTCAAGATGTTGCGCGGCCTTTTGCATCAGAGCCGCTGGTATGCCAGGCACGGCAAGCAGAAGGGGGGGGAGGGCTAGCCCCCCCTCCGCCAAAGCTCTTGGTGATGCGGGTGCGGCGGAATAACCTGAGGATAGTCGCGCGCCTATAGGGGCAGAATGGAGCGACCGTGACCAAAGATGCCAAACAGGCCGGCCCCCCACGGCTGAGGGGGGCGATCCCCATGGATTCAGTCCCCAGCGTTTACCGCCTCATCCGTCTGGCCCGGCTGATCCTACCGTTTTTGATCGTGATGGTGGTGGTGGTCTTTGAGGTCGCGCTGCGGCCCGTGGGGATCAGCAACCAGGGTTTTTGGCTTCACCTGACCTTTTATGCGCTTTTGGGACCGCTGGTCACCTTTGTCACCTTGGAATGGATCGCTCAGCAAGTCCTCGAGCGCGAGCGCGCCCAGGCGGCTCTGTTTGAGGCCAACCGCCGGCTGTCGATGGTGGGGAGGGTCCTGAAGCGTTCGCTCTCGGCAGAGAACCTGGAAGAGGCCTTGAAGGCCGTCGCGGAGGAGTTGCGCGAAGGAACAGGGAGGGAGGTCGCCCTGACCCTCGAGGGGGTACAGGCCGCCTCCTCAGGGTTCTTGCCTGGCCGAGAAACGCTGGCCTTCCCTCTGGCCGGGCTCTCCGGCCTCCTCGAGGTACAACTCCCCTGTCCACCGGACCCTGAGGAGCGGGAATATCTGGAGGTGCTGGCTGGGGAAGTCGCCAGCGCTTTGGGCGAGGTGCGCAGCCGCACCCGCGACCTGCTCACCCTCTACGAAGTGGACCAGGCCCTCAAGGCCGAGGCTAATCTAGAAAAGCTGCTGGGGGGCCTTCTCAGCCGGATCCTGGAGTGGGCCCAGGCCGAAGGGGGTGGGGTGATGCTGTTGGACGAGGATCACTTCCTCCAGCCGCGCATCATCCGAGAGCTGTCCTTACCGGGCCACGCCTTTTTGCCGGAAGGGGCCTGGGCCGAGGCGCTCGAGACCCCCACCTTTGTGCAGGACGATCTGTTGGCCCTCCCCTTGCGCGAGCAGACCCCGGTGGGCCTGCTGCTGGTGCGGGGCCAGGCCGAGAACCTGCGGGCTCGTCTGCCGTTTCTGCGCTTTTTGGCGGCTCAGGTGACCTTCGCGGTGCGCAACGCCCAAGCCTACTTGCGGGCCGAGGAGCTGGCCCTGGCCGAAGAGCGCAACCGCATCGCCCGGGAGATCCATGACGGGATCGCCCAGGCCCTGGCCTTTATGGCCCTCAAGCTCGATCTGGCTGAGAGGTTGCTGGATACGGATCGAAAGCGGGCCTTGGCTGAGCTGGCCCAGGTGCGCGACACCCTCCGGGCCCAGATCCGCGAGGTACGCCGCAGCATCTTTGCGCTGCGGCCCATTGACCTCGAGCGGTACGGTTTTCTTGAATCCTTGCGCCGCTACTCCTTGGCCTTTGCCGAGCAGGCGGGTTTTCGGGTGCGGCTCGAGTTGCCTGAGCGGGTCGAACTCTCCCAAGCCTCTGAGCTGGTGCTGTTCCGGGTGCTGCAAGAAGCCCTCACCAACGCGGCCAAACACGCCCGACCGGGATTGGTCCAGGTGCGCTTGGTGCCGATGGGCGAGCGGGGGGCCAGGCTCGAGGTCCGCGACAACGGCAGAGGCTTCGCCCAAGCCACCCCTGGCCCTATGGGTGGCTTCGGCCTGACCCAGATGCGCGAACGGGTGGAGGCTCGAGGAGGCCAGTTCGCCGTCGAGTCGGCCCCGGGCGAGGGGACAGTGGTGCGGGTGGAGTTGCCGTATTAGAAAAACGGGGGTCCTCGAGCCATGACCTACAGCGGCGCAGTTCTTGCGGGGGGAAGATCCCGGCGTTTTGGCCAGGACAAGGCCCGCTTTGTCTGGCGGGGGAGGGCGCTGATGGAGTGGGGGCTGGAGGCGCTCTGGGGTGCCTCGGAGCGGTTCATCGTGGCCAACCGACCTTATCCCGAGTTCGGTGTGCCGGTCTACGCTGACCGGATCTTGGGGGGAGGCTCCCTTTCCGGCCTCCACACGGCCCTCAGCCAGGCTCAAAACGAGTGGGTGGCGGTGGCGGCCTGTGACCTGCCCTTTCTGACCCCAGGGTATTGGGATTTCCTGTGGGAGTGCCCAAGTGAAGCCGCTCTGGGCCGGTACTCAGCGGTGGCCGGGGTCGGACCGAGGGGCTTCCCGGAACCTCTGGCGGCTTTTTATCACTGTTCCCTCTTGCCCGAGATCGAAGCCCGGCTGGCCCGGGGAGAGCTGGGGCTGCAAGCCCTGCTAAAGGCGGCCCCTACGTTGTACCTCCCCTGGTCGAAGCTCGAGCCTCGCTTTGGCCCCCGCCTCTACACCAACGTCAACACCTTAGGTGACCTGCGGCAGGAGTAGTCGGGGAATCTGGGGGGCGGTACCATCTGTTCTGGGAGGTTGGGCTAAAATTTGCACTATGCAGCAGCACGAGGTCCGTGCGCTCTTGGCGGGCTTGCGCGAGGGCTTGGCCCGGGGCGAGGGGCTGGCTTTGGCCACCATTGTCGGCGTCGTCGGCTCGGCCTATCGTCGCGAGGGCACCAAGATGCTGATCCGCTCCGACGGCAGCTACACCTGCATGCTCTCGGGTGGCTGCTTGGAGCCTGAGATCGTGGAGGCCGCCCAAGGGGTGGTCGCTGCGGGAGCGCCCCTCCTCACCCGCTACAACCTCGACGAGGAGGCCATGTGGGGGCTGGGGATCGGCTGTGGAGGCGCGGTCGAGATCTACATCGAGAAGGTCCAGCCGGATGCGGTGATGGACTGTTGGTGGGAGGTGCTGGAGCGCGGCGGACTGGCCTTGCTGGTCACCCCCCTGGAGCCTGGTCTGGGCCGATGGATGATCTCCCCTGAGGGGAGGGTGGGGGGGCTCGAGGATGCCAGCTTGGAGGCCCAAGTCCAGCAGAAGGCCACAGAGCTGCTCGAACAGCTCCAACCCCAGCCCCTGACCCATACCTTCCGCCGATCGGATGGCCGGAGCATCCGGGTTTTTATCGACGTGAGCCTGCCCCCGGCGGAGCTGGTGATCTTCGGAGCCGGGCACGACGCCATCCCCCTCTCGCAGATGGCGGTGAATCTGGGTTTTCGGGTGAGGGTGGTGGACATGCGCCATCAGTTCGCCCTGCCCAGCCGATTTCCCGGAGCCCTTGTAGACCTCCTCCGCCCTGAGCAGTTCGCCGCCCAGCTCCGCCTAGACGAGCGCAGTCTGGTGGTGGTGATGAACCACAACCTACTGGTGGACCAGAGCACGCTGGAGTTCGTCCTACAGACCCCCGCTGCTTATATTGGTCTGCTGGGACCGCGCTCCCGGTTCGAGAAGATCCTAAAGAGCCTGGCCAAGGAGGGCCGCCCCCTGAGCGAGGAGCAGATCCGGCGGGTGCGGAGCCCGGTGGGCTTAGCCATCGGGGCCGAGTCGCCGGAGGAGGTGGCCCTGGCCATCGTCGCGGAGATCCTGGCCGTCCGCCGGGGTTTCGCCGGCGGTTTCCTGAGCGGCCATGAGGGACGGATTCACGCGCCGGAGCCGGCGCAGATGGCGGGGGGCTGAGGTACGTACCCGCTCGATTCCCAGCGAAAGGATGGGCGCCCTCAACGGACGCCGGACGGCTCTTTAGCCGGCATCAAATCGGCAAGCGAGGCCAGGAACTTCTCGAACTGGGCGAAGTCCATCTGCTGGTCGTTGTCGGAAAGGGCCACCTTGGGGTTGGGATGGACCTCGACGTGAACGCCATCGGCCCCGGCAGCGAGGGCCGCCCGGGCTAGCGGAGCCAGCAAGTCGGTGCGGCCCGCGGCATGGGTCACATCCACGATCACCGGGAGGTGGGTTTCCTGCTTGGCGAGCACCACCGCCGAGAGGTCTAGGGTATTGCGGGTGGCCTTCTCGTAGGTGCGGATGCCGCGCTCGCAGAGGATCACCTGGCCGTTGCCGTGCGAGAGGATGTACTCAGCGGCGTAGAACCACTCCTCCACGGTCTGGGCGAAACCCCGCTTGAGCAACACCGGCTTGCTGGCCTTGCCCGCTTCCTTGAGGAGGGCGAAGTTATGGGCGTTGCGGGTACCGATCTGGAGGATGTCCACGTACTGGGCCAGGAGTTCGACATCGCGGGTGTCCATCACCTCGCTGACGAAGACCATTCCATAAGCGTCGGCAGCCTTGCGGCCTAGCTGCAAGCCGGGCTCGCCCATGCCCTGAAAGCCATAAGGCGAGGTGCGCGGTTTGAAGGCCCCGCCGCGCAACACCTTGACCCCATGCTGGGCCAGGAACTTGGCCGTGGTCAACATCTGCTCCTCGGACTCGATGGAGCAAGGGCCCGCTACCAGCAGTTTGCCATCGCCGAAGACCACCTCGCCGACCTTGACCTTGGTGTCGTCGGCTTTGACCTTGCGCGAGTAGAGGAACTTTTGCCTGTCTTTGGCCTCCTCGAGGTCCATCGAGGCCTTGAAGATCTCCTTGAAAAGCCCCTTGATGGTGCTGGCCGGGTAGGGGCCGGGGTTTTCCGCGGTGAGGTAGGCCAGCATCTCCTCCTCGCGCTTGGGGTCGTAATGGGGGATGCCCAGCTCGGTCTGGATGCGGCCGATCTCGGTGACGAGCTTGCCGCGCTCCGAGAGCAGCCGCAGTAGCTCGCGGTTGATCTTGTCCACTTCTCGGCGGAGATCCTGGATACGCTGGTCCATAGATTGGAGGATTGTAGCCCAACCCGCTGTACTCGGTCAACCCACGGGTGGCCCCCGATATGGCGCTTTTCCGACCCCCCTAACCCTTAGAGAAAAGAGGGGGTGTGGGGGAGCTATAATCCCCCGTCCGTGGGATACATGGACTCCCCGTAGCATAACGGGCGGCGGAATGTGCTACGCTGTACACAGAAACGGCCCGGCGAGGTGACGCAGATCGAGCATACCACCCACAAAAAAGCCTTCAAGTACCGCCTGTACCCCACCCAGCCCCAGCAAAAAGACCTGGAGCGCACCCTTTGGCTGTGCCGCTACCTCTACAACGCGGCCTTGCAGGAGCGTAGAGATGCCTACCAGAAGGCCGGGAGGACGGTCGGCTTCTACGAACAGAAGAGGTATCTGCCCGAGATACGCACTGAACTGCCGGAGTACAAGCAGATTCATTCCCAGGTCTTGCAGAACGTCATCGAGCGGGTGGACCGGGCCTTCCAGGGCTTCTTCCGTAGGGTCAAGGCGGGACGGAAAGCGGGCTACCCCCGCTTCAAGGGGCCGGGGCGCTACGACTCCTTCACCTTCCCCCAGGCCGGGACCACCGGGGTCAAGCTCCAGGAGGGCGGGAAGCGGGTGCTCATCCACGGGGTGGGCTCGGTCAAACTCAAGCTGCACCGCCCCCTGGAGGGCAGGCTCAAGACCGCCACGCTGAAGCGGGAAGGGGATGACTGGTACATGGTGTTGGTCTGTGAGACCGAGCCCCAACCCCTACCCGAGAACCAGGCAGCGATTGGGATCGACCTGGGCACCCACCCCCACTTCCTGGTCACCTCGGAGGGGGAGATGGTCGTGGCCCCCCGGTACTTCCAGAAGGCCCAGGCCAGACTCGCCACCGCCCAGCGCAGCCTGTCCAGGAAGAAGCGGGGTAGCCATCGCCGCAAGCAGGCCAGAAGGCGGGTAGCCAGACTGCACCGCAAGGTGGCCAACCAGAGGAAGGACTTCCACCACAAACTGGCCCGGCGGCTGGTCAACCGCTATGGAACCATTGTCTACGAAGACCTGAACATCCTCGGACTGGCCCGCTCCCGTACCGCCAAGGGAGTACACGATGCCGGGTGGGCCCAGTTTTTGCAAACCCTCGCCTACAAAGCGGAAGAGGCTGGTAGGCGAGTCGTGGGGGTAGACCCCAGGTATACCAGCCAGGACTGCCCGGTGTGCGGCCACCGGGAGCGGCGACCGCTGTGGGTGCGGGAGTACACCTGTCCCCAATGCGGTACCCACCAGCACCGGGACGTGGCCGCGGCCACCAACATTCTGGCTAGGGCTCGGACGGAGCCTTCGGGGATGGGTACGGCGTGGGCCGTCCCGTGAGAACCGAGAAGCCTCGTTTCTGAAGAACGGGGAGTCGTCAC